>DATGYA010000178.1:0-16697 GCA_035298405.1 Kamptonema sp.
CTCCTTTTAGGATAGGGTTAGGAAGAAGTGGAGAGAAGTATTTCTCTTTTCATTAAGAAAAGTTAAAATAGGGAACTGCTGAGTCCAGAAACCAGTCAACAGTAAAAATGTCAAACTTTCCGCATTTCCCCTATTGAATAAGGATGTCTCTTCCTTTGAACAATAAATCGCGGCATTGCCTAAGTCGTAAATGGCTATATCTAACCTTTATCACCATGAGTTTAATTGTTGCAGTGCTACTCAGTTACAGAGAAAGTGCTGCATCTAGTCCTCTATTAGAGCAGAAAAATCGCAATCGCGGACTAAAAACTCAACCCCTCCCTATTCCCGAACCCGATCGCACTCCTCCAACCCAAAAAAAAGACCCGCCAACAACAACCCCTACACCCAAACCAAAAGACCAACAATTAATTTTTGCACCACCGCCGCAACTTAGGGGAACCACATTTTATCAGGGAACTCTTGACAATAAAATAAAAGCGATCGCTCTCACTTTTGATGACGGCCCATCTCCCTACACGCTCAAAATCCTAGAAATTTTGCAGCGGCAAAATATTAAAGCCACATTTTTCTGCTTAGGTGCTAACCTACAAACATATCCAGAAATTGCTAAGCGAGTAGTTAAAGAAGGCCACGCGATCGGCAATCATACTTGGCATCACTTATACCGTAACGTAGATGTTGCTACAGCCGCCGCTGAAATTGATAATACTGCGGTGCATATTTACCGAGCCACAGGAGCAAAATCTTTCCTATTTCGCCCCCCTGGAGGTCGCTTGAATAATGGCTTAGCAGCTTATGCGAAAAAGAAAAATTATGTAGTTGTAATGTGGTCAATAGACACCAAAGATTTCCTCATGCCTCCAGCCACAAGTTTAGCGTATGACGTGCTTTTACAAGCGCGTTCCGGTGCCGTTGTACTCATGCACGATGGAGGTGGAAATCGCGCTCAAACTGTCCAAGCATTACCTGAAATTATTAAGGGACTCAAACAAAAAGGCTACAGATTTGTAACTATTCCTGAATTGCTGATCCAGCAAACCAAGAAACAAGAAACAGCCGGAACTAAATCATAATTTTCATTCCTAGCCATGATTGAGCCTAAAGATGTAAAGGCAGATTTCGGTAATTTGGCGGTGGCATCTTATTTGTAGTTTGAAAACCGGGAGGTGCATCGATCAACTGTGATAGTCGGTTAACAATTGTGCCACAAGTCAATATTGGTGTTGCGGGCTGGTTAACCGTTAAGGTGGTAGTCGGTTCGCCAATCACAGAACATTCATGGCTGTCAACCTCACCAGTGCTATACACCTTACCAACAGCCTGAGTTTCAACAATTGGCCCTTGCTCAGTTTCGCTAATAACAATCGCTTTCATTCCCGTCACATCACCTACTGGGATATCTCTGTTTATACAGGTAGCTTGGATAATTTCTGTATCTGTAGTGGGTACAAATTCCTGCTTTTGAGCCCGAATTGTCCATCCTAAATAGGAACACAACCACTCATTAACGTGCCAGTTAACAGCAGGTGCATCTTGGGTGGCGATTTCTTGCCCAAAAGCGTCTACCGTTAGTCCCACGCCGTGCAATTCGGCAAGAATTTTTCCATAATCATTGACGTTATAGCGTGTAATCACCTCAATGCGATCGATACGATGAGTTGCACCCGCCATAGTAGTAATAAGATGCCCGCAGAATACATCCTGAAAACCGGAACCTGTGAGAGTACAGTTGTGTTCTTTAGCTAACTTATCCAGTTTTTGAGTCAGGTTCTGGGAGGTAGTCCAAGGGTAGAAAGCTTCTTCACCAGTCGTAATAGTATTAACACCGTGTTTAGCTGCCATTTCTAGGGAAGAATAGAGTTCTGCCATCATGCTGCGCGTGCAAATAATACAGACATTTGCATTCGCTTCTTGAAACACTTGCTCAGCTTCATCAGGATGGCGTATCAGTATTCCCAAGGATTTCTTGAGTTCCGAGATTTCACCAACATCTTTACCAACGCGGGAGACATTGCGATCGATTGCACCAACAAGTTCAATACCTTTCTCGTGCAAGTATTTGATGAGCATCTGACCCATCATGCCACAACCCCACATTATTGCTCTGATCTTCTGCTCTTTCATGACTAATCCTAATAAGCTGTTCGATAGTTAAATAGTATTATAGGGTGCGTCAGTACGGAGCATTTGCCGTGTAAGTTTGGCTGTGTTCTAGCTGACGCACCCTACTTGCTTAGTTAGGCGTTATAATGCGTAGCGGCTTATTAACAGTTACCCCTTAAATTCTTTAGCATCAGCCAAAATTGGGTTAACTTCAAACCAGTAATCCTCACCGTAACGATATTCAAACACCCACAAACTGCGTAATAAAGTTTGGTATTTTGTTTCTCCACTTACAGTTTTAATTGTCGCTACTTGCCGCAGCAATTCCCACTCATCAGCCTCAATCGCTAAAGTTAGCTGATGACGGCGCTGGATGATGACATTTTCTAAAGTAGTCCGCGAAATTGGCGGCTCTTCTCTCTGAAGACAACTGTACAGTAACTGAAGCAAATTGCGAACGTGACCGCCGCTAACTCGGCACAGTCGGTCTAGAGTTTCATGGCTGTCAAAAATCTTGGCAATTAAAGCTGCTCGTTGCTGGGGTTCGACTTTGGGAAAAGCACGAGCAAGTACCATTTGCCGCAGCAATTCGACACCTTCTTCACATTGGCTACCATCGCGAAACTGCACCGGCACCATTGGCAATACCTTCGGGTCAACACCAAATCGATTTGTTAACTGCCCCAAATCATTAGAGAAAATTAACACCAAAGGAATTGTGTAAACTACGTGGCAATTCAATCTTTTTAGTTGTTCGCCTCGGTCTACAAATAAATATTCTGGCTGAAGCCGTCCGCTTGGCTTGGGAGACAAATGTACGCGATCGAGGTTGTCAATAATCACCACGAGTCCTTTTTTGCCTTGCTGTTTGAGTTGCTTTGCGGCAGGTTCCAGTAACTCTTTGTTGAGTGCTTCTAAAATTACATTAGTTCGAGGTTCTAGATATTGCCTCAACTCCGATCGCAGATTAGGAGCATCTTTAGCTTTGGCTGTAATTTTGCCAATTCCTAATGCTAGAGAAAATTCTCCGTCAGTGCTGGCGGTCATTTGACCAACTCCAGGTAAATTAGCTTCTGCTTTTACGTCGATCTGAGTTTGAAAAACATCTGCTACGCCTTTGAGCAAAGCTTTAAATCCAGTAGCTTGGAGTTGGATTTTCATCTTTTCAATGCTTTCGCTCACCTGACGAGCAACGCTTAATAAAATGTCAGTGATATCGACATCTGCCATGTCTAAGTCTTTGCTAGACTCAAAGTAGACTACGTGAAAGCCCTGATGTTCTAATTCGGATTGCAGCCGCAGCAATTCAGTAGATTTGCCACAGCCTATATGTCCAGTAAATAGTTGGCAGGTTGGCTCGTCTGGAGAGAGGCGAGCTATGGTTCGCTCTAATTGCTCTATAATTTTGCCGCCCCGCACTGAGGAGAAATCGATGTAGTATTGCCGATCCTCTTCATTTGCAACCATTAGCGTATAGCTGGGGTTGCAGGCTCTATAAAATCTCTGTAAATCTAGTTCCATCCCTGTTCACTCAGAAATAAGATTATGCTCTGATACTTTATTCATTCAGTTATTGTACTGAACAGAAAATATCTGAAATCTTGTTGCTTATATCTTGCAGTTAATTTCTGCTGTTAACCCGCACCCTCAAAGCCTTCTGGTTAAAGCTAACGCCCTTAGTAGAAACTGTTTTTTGCAATCGCTAAAATGGTTCCAAACCTGAATTACTTATCACAAAATATCAGCTCTAGGATGTAGGGTTATACCCCTAAAAAACTAGCTAGGCATTAAGAAAGAAAGTAGGACAGAGGAACGGCTACCTTACTTTCAAGGTAACACGGCCATAACAAGGCGGTTTGACTCTGGAAGCCGAGCGGCTTTCTTAAATATAGATGACGGAGAGGTGCTAGCAATGTTCTCGGAGTAGGCGATTGATTTACAGTGGTTTGCTAGGGCGTGAATTAATTTCAACTAAAAAAAACAGATGAACGCAGATAATTATCAAATTTATCTGCGTTCATCTGCGGTTAAAACTCTTAAGAAGCCACTCTGGTCACAGTCCGAGGTCGTCGCCGGCCAGTAAGTTTCACTTCTGGTTCTTCCTGAACCTCAGCAAGTTTAGGTTTCTCTACGGCTACTTCCTCTGGATTTTGCATCAAGAACACCAGCAACGGATTGCTCTGAATTTCGCGACGCAGTAGCCGATGGATGGCTCGCTCCAATTGCGTCTGTACTCCCACCCAATCAACCTCAACTTTTGACCCGGCAGGTTTGGCAAATTCTGACCAGCGATCGCTCAATACGTTTTCAATTGTCTGAGCGATCGACTTTTGCAACTGCGATCGCTCCACATTTGTCACCACGCCTTTCAAGTGAATTTCAGGCTTAACAATTAGCTTGCCTTCCCAATTTATAGCAGCCGCCACAGTTACAACGCCATCTTCAGCCAATTGCTGACGCTCCTTGAGCACATTTTCCTTAACCACTCCTGACCGGGAAGAGTCAACTAACTCAATCCCTGACGGCACTTTACCAACCACTGAGATCGAATTTTGAGTCAACTCCACCACATCGCCATTGTCGATAATCACCATATTTTCTGGCGGAATGCCCATACTCTGAGCCGTTTTCGAGTGCTGCACCAGCATCCGGTGTTCGCCGTGAACTGGCAAGAAGAATTTCGGTTTTGTCATCGCAATCATCAACTTTTGGTCTTCCTGACAGCCATGCCCCGAAACGTGAATGCCTTTCTCCCGACCATAAATTACATTCGCACCCAGCATCATCAGCTTGTCGATAGTATTCACTACCGCGATCGTATTTCCTGGAATCGGGTTAGCTGAAAACACCACCGTATCGCCCTTTTTAATTCGGATTTCTTGATGTTCGCACTTGGCAATCCTAGTCATTGCCGACATCGGTTCGCCTTGGGAACCAGTAGTTAAAATTACCAGTTTGTCATCAGGTAGATTGCGGACAGCTTTCAACGGCTGGAAAATGCTATCTTCGCACTTAATGTATCCTAAATTGCGAGCGTGGGCGATCACGTTCAGCATGGAACGCCCTACGACACCTACATAGCGATTGTGCTTTTTAGCCAAATCCAAAATAATTTGTAGTCTGTGTACTGAGGAAGCAAAAGTTGTTACTAATAACCTTCCGGGAGCCTGAGCAAAAACTCGGTCGAGATTGGGATAAACTGACCTTTCTGAAGGAGTGAAACCAGGCACTTCCGAGTTAGTAGAATCGCTGATCAAGCACAGCACGCCTTTCTCGCCATACTCTGCCAACTTTTGCAAGTCAAAAAACTCGCCGTCTACTGGGGTGTGGTCGATTTTAAAGTCTCCCGTGTGGATTACAACTCCAACTGGAGTGTGAATTGCTACGGTAAAGCTATCGGCCATTGAGTGGGTGTTGCGAATGTATTCGACTAAGAAATGCTTGCCAATTCGCACCATGTCACGGGGTCTTACTGTTCTCAATTCCGTGCGGTTGGAGACTCCTGCTTCTTCGAGTTTGCCGGAGAGTAAAGCCATCGCTAAACGCGGGCCATAAATCACTGGAATTTCAAATTGTTTGAGGTGGTAGGGAATGCCGCCGATGTGATCTTCGTGACCGTGAGTGACGATCATGCCCTTGATTTTGTGTTTATTTTCCCGGAGATAAGTCATGTCGGGGAGGACGATATTCACGCCGTGCATTCCATCACTGGGGAAAGCTAATCCTGCGTCTAGCAGGACGATTTCATCCTCATACTCGAAAACGCAGGTGTTTTTGCCGATTTCGTGAAGCCCGCCGAGGGGAATAACTTTGAGATGTGGTGCAGTTTGAAATTGTGGGGTTTGGTTTTTGACCATTTGAGCTTTGGTAATTGGTAATTGAGAGTTGTTCATTAGGTTATTGGTAATTAGTAATTGCCATGTTTTAATTGCTAATAGTTTTAGCTTACTATTAGCTATTAGATATTAGCCACTAGCTATTAGCTTTTAGCTTTTAGCCATTATCTCTTTATTCAGTTGTCTGAAAACTCGTTTTCGCCTTTGTCACTGGCTAAAGCATTCCTAGTTTAATGAGTTCGTCCTTTAACTTTTGAACTATGTCATCGGGCGGATCGCACAGTGGTAGACGGGGGGAACCTACATTCCAACCTTGCAGTTTTAAAGCTGCCTTGACAGGAATAGGATTTGTACTCAGAAACAGAGTTTTAAACAAATCAAGCAGTTTTAGGTGAATCTGGGTAGCGACTTGAACTTGACCAGTTTCAAAAGCTCGGATCATCTGTTGGAGTTGCTCTCCTGCTATGTGGCTGGCTACGCTGACTACGCCGATACTTCCCACTGCCAACATTGGTAAAGTTAGGGAGTCATCCCCAGAGTAAATCCCAAATTCAGGGGGCGTGATGCGTCGAATTTGACTGGTTTGATCTAAGTTGCCACTAGCTTCTTTGATGGCTACAATATTCGGAATCTCAGCCAAGCGAGCGACGGTTTCTGGTAGCAGATTTACACCAGTGCGTCCAGGTACATTATACACCATTAAAGGCAATTCTGGAGTGGAAGAAGCGATCGCTTGAAAATGCCGATACAAACCTTCCTGGGGTGGCTTGTTGTAATAAGGAACTACCTGTAAAGATCCATCTAAACCTAGTTTAGCAGCTTTTTGTGTCGCTGCGATCGCCTCGCTTGTAGAATTCGAGCCCGTCCCTGCAATTACCTTTGCTTTTCCGGCTACAGCTTTGTGTACGACGTGAAATAATTCATGTTCTTCTTCCCAGGTTAGAGCCGGTGATTCTCCGGTAGTCCCACAAACTACTAATCCATCACTGCCGCGATCGGCTAAATGTACTGCTAACTTTTCCGCTACCTCATAATTGACGCTGCCGTCTTCCTTAAACGGCGTAATCATTGCAGTTATAACCCTTCCGAAATTTACCACACTCTTCTCACTCCTCGATAATTGCTAAATGCTAAATGTTAACTGTTAACTGCTAAATGCTAAATGTTAACTGCTAACTGCTAAATGTTAACTGTTAGCCGCTGTTGCTTTTACCTGATTTTTTAGCCAATTTTTCTGAATCAGTAACTCGCCAATTTGCACAGCGTTCAAAGCTGCACCTTTACGAATTTGATCTCCACTTAGCCAAAGTTCCAACCCGCAGGGATGAGAAATATCTTGGCGAATCCTACCTACTAATACCTCATCCTTACCGCTCGCTTCCACAGGCATCGGGAAATAATTTGCTTCCCAATCTTCTACCAGCTTAACGCCTGGAGCCTGACTTAAAATTTCCTTGGCCTCGATCGGACTGAAAGGCTTTGCAAATTCTAGATTAATCGCTTCCGAATGCGCTCGAAGTACGGGAACCCGTATGCAGGTTGCCGTAATTCTAATATTCTGGGTTCCAAAAATTTTACGGGTTTCATTTACCATTTTCATCTCTTCCTCACAGTACCCTAAATCGTTGATTTTAGTATTATGGGGAAATAAATTAAATGCTAAAGGATAAGGGAATATCTCCGTTTTTGGGGTTTCGCCTTGCAAAATTGCCCTTGCTTGAGCTTTCACTTCTTCCATTGCCCGTGCGCCAGCGCCGCTGGCAGACTGGTAAGTTGCGGCAACTATGCGCTGCACGGGTTCAACTTGGTGTAGGGGCCATACGGCAACTGCCATTAAAATTGTTGTGCAGTTGGGATTAGCAATTATACCTTGATGAGTGGCTGCGGCTTGTGGATTTACCTCCGGCACTACGAGGGGTACATTTGGTTCCATGCGGAAAGCGCTGGAATTGTCAATCACAACAGCGCCAGCCTCAACAGCTTTGGGGGCCCAGAGTTTGGATGCAGAGCCTCCGGCTGAGGCAAGAACTAAGTCTATACGATCGAAAGAGCGATCGCTAACTGCCTCTACAGGTAACTTTTCGCCGCCAAAAGGCAGAGTTTGGCCTGCGGAACGAGGGGAAGCCAACAGTTTTAAGTCGGCAAGGGGAAAGTTACGGCTTTCTAACAACTCTAGCAACTCTGCGCCGACTGCGCCGGTGGCTCCGAGAATGGCAACTCGATAGGATTGGGGCAAATTAATTTCCTCCGATAGGTTGAGTTTAACAAGTTGAAATCTGAAATTAAAATAACGATTTTACTCAAGTTGATACTCCCACCCCTGAAGGGGATAGGATTCTTGGCTCCGCGATCGGCCTTAACCTGTGCTGATTTCAATGTTAAGGGAGCGCAGGATGAGTTACCATAACTTAGTGCAGTTAACCGGAGTTGCAGCAGCTATAGCTGCATGGCTACATCCAGATTATATCCATCGTTAGTGTAGCAGGCAATGATTTATCTGCTTCCGGTTGGAAGCGATCGCGCTAGCATAGCACAACTTGTGTCAGAGCTTGCCTGACTAGGCGCTTCTGTGCTCCCCACCTGCCGCCCATGAGCGAAAATTCTTCAAGCATATTGTTTTAAGTACCATAAAGCCGATGAAAGTAACCCAGGAAAAACTTCCAGCCAGCCAGATCGGTCTGGAAATCGAAATCACATCCGAAAAGTCGAAACAAGTCTACGAGCAGGTAGTACAGCAATTGTCACGCTCTGTCAATGTTCCTGGGTTCCGCAAAGGTAAAGTCCCCCGGCATATTTTGTTGCAGCGGTTGGGACATACTCGCCTGAAAGCTACTGCTTTGGAAGATTTGATTAATGAATCTCTCCAAAAAGCTATAGAACAAGAGAAAATTGAGGCGATCGGCAATTTTGAGTTGCGATCGCAATTTGAGCAGTTACTCGACCAGTTTGAACCAGGTCAGCCGCTCACGTTTTTAGCTGCGGTTGATGTGGAACCGGAAGTTAAAGTCAGCAATTATACTGGCTTGCAGCTCAAAGCAGAGGATGTCACTGAAGATCCGAATCAAGTAGATGAGGTATTAGAAAAGTACCGCACAGAGAAGGCTACTTTGATCCCCGCAGAAGGTAGAGCGGCGCAGTTGGGGGATGTGGCATTGCTAGACTTTCAAGGTAGATTTGCTCTAGCACCTGAAGGCGAAGCACCCCAAGAAATTCCCGGCGGTAAAGCAGAAGACTTTCAAGTTGAATTGCAGGAAAATCAATTTATCCCCGGTTTCATCGCGGGAATTATTGGCATGAACCCAGGAGAAACTAAGGAAATTGCTGTAGATTTCCCTGAAGAGTACGGCAATGAAGAATTAGCCGGTCAAGCAGCAGTTTTCACTATTACTCTCAAAGAGCTTAAAGAGAAAGAGTTACCGGAGTTGGATGATGATTTTGCTCAAGAAATCAGCGAGTTTGAAACCTTAGCAGAGTTGCGTGAATCTTTGGAAAAGCGCTTTCAAGGAGAGCGCGATCGCAAACTTAGCGCTAATAAGGAAGAAGCTTTGCTACAAGCTTTGGAAGGATTAGTAGAAACTGAAATTCCAGAAACGATGATTGGCCGTGAGATTGAGTATCTGATGACTCAGCAGGCAATGCAGTTGAGTAATTATGGGATTGACATCAAGCAATTCTTTACTAAGGAAAATGTACCAGGGATTCGGGAGCGAACTCGCCCACAGGCGATCGAACGGATCAAACAGTCTCTAGCTTTGAAGCAAGTTGCTAAGCAAGAATCTATCTCTGTTGAAGCCGCCGAAATTGCCGCAGAGGAAGCAAAAGTTATGGCTCAGCTCAAAGGTAAAGATGTAGACCCGGATCGGTTGCGGGAAGTTGTGGAAGCGGACTTGCTTAAAGACAAAACTATCAAATGGTTGGAATCGCAGAACACTATTGAACTGGTTCCAGAAGGAAGTTTAACTCCCGATGATGAGGAGGAAATTTTCGATGAGGAAGACGAAGATAATGTAGAAGCAACTGCAAGCGAAACTACTGTTAGCGTTGAAGCTGAAACTGTAGCTGAGGAAAATCAAGAGTAGGGAAATAGCCAGGGAATAAATTCCCTGGCTTATAGCATAAGACTTTTACCAAAAATATTGATTTCAGCCATTCTGTTAGAAAATAAACGCTCAAATGCTAGCTCTATCTACAGTTAAAAATTTGGCTCTTATTTTTATTTTCCCAGAGTGACAGAAGAGAAGTATCTAATGAGTTCAAAATTACCTATTGTGCCTCAGTTCGCTCAGTATTGCCGCCTTTGATCCAACCTTCACGATTGTCCTGTTCCACCCGCACTCGCTGCCACTCTTTATCAGGCGTATCTTCCAAAACTACCAATTTTTCCTTATAAGCAATACCGCCAATCCGGTTCGAGTCCCGCGTTGGACTATCTCGCAAAATCAACCCAATTGGCTGCGTCACCAGTGCTCGGTAAGCCCCAGGTTCTAGCGGTTTGGGAGAGGGGGTATCGTTAGAAACTTGTTCGGCGCTGGGTTTTGCTGTGGACTTCGGTTTTGCGATCGCACTCTGGGAACTCGGCTTATCATTCGGAAAAGTCGGTCTTTCAGGCAATGCACTCAGTTTAGCAGCAAAATAAAGTGCTGCCGCCACACTCGCACCAGTCAGAAGCACAATCGCTAACAGAAAACCAACTATAAATTTGAATATGCCAGATAAACTCATAAAATTGCTAATTGCTAATGGTTAGTTGTTAGTTGTTAGTTGTTAGTGGTAATCGCTAATATAGCAAATGCCGTCTCCAATAAACCTTGTGGAATCAACATCTTGCCTGCCTTTGTATTTTCCTTGTTCCTTGTTTCTTCTTAGTTCCGCTAGAGTTAACAATTTTATCCCTGAATCCTCCGACTTAAACTGCCATATCTAGAAGCGAGGCGAGCTTTTCCCGCTGCGGCCCAATCCTGAAGAAATTGGATTTGTTCTTGGGCAGTTCTGGCTAATGGCACCATCTGGCTAGCTGCTTCTAAAATATCATCCGTTGCGAAATCCCGATTTTGACTAAAGCCAATGTGCATCGCCTCAATCAAAGTTTGCTCGATTTCCGCCCCTGAAAAATCTGGAGTTTCATAAGCCAAGCGGTCTAAATCGTAGTTTTTTAGGCTTTGCGGTCTTAGCCTGGATAAATGCACTTCAAAAATAGCACGCCGCTCTTCTTGGTTGGGCAAACCCACGAAAAATATTTCATCAAATCGACCTTTTCGCAGCATTTCTGGCGGTAGAGATTGAATGTTATTAGCCGTAGCCACAACAAAAACGGGAGAAGTTTTTTCGGCCAACCAAGTAATAAAAGTTCCGAAGACGCGGCTAGTTGTACCAGCATCACCTTTGCTATCGAAACCAGCAAAAGCTTTGTCAATTTCATCAATCCAAAGTACGCAGGGCGCGAGGGCTTCTGCTAACTGAATCATTTGTCTAGTGCGAGATTCTGACTCGCCGACTAATCCAGCAAATAGACGACCAACATCTAGCCGTAATAGGGGTAAATGCCAGTGGTGGGCGATCGCTTTTGCTGTTAGGGATTTGCCCGTTCCCTGAATTCCTACTAATAACAACCCTCTCGGATGCGGTAAACCATATTGTCGGGCTTTTTCTGAAAAAGCGCCACCGCGTCGCAGTAGCCATTCTTTAAGATTATCTAAACCGCCGATGTCGGAAATATTTTCGCGAGCTGAATAGAAATCTAAAATTTGAGTTTGGCGGATAGTTTGACGTTTTTCTTCTAATATTAATTCTACATCATCGGGTTGAAGTTCACCGCGAGTTGCGATCGCCTTCGCCAACACCCGCCTAATTCTTTCTATAGAAAGTCCTTGGCAGGAACGCACCATATCATCCAACATCCGCCCTTCTATAGCCTGTCCAGTTGCCATTAACAAACGTTCTACCTCAATTTTAATTTCCGCAGCCGTTGGCAGTGCAAACTCTAAAACTGTCAACACTTCACCGAGGTCATCAGGAATAGCAATCTGAGCAGAAATAATGACAATATTTTTAGGCTGAGATTTAAGTAATCTCGCCAGATTGCGAAGCTTGCGGGAAATCGAAACATCGTCTAAAAAGCGTTGAAAGTCCCGTAAAATGAAGATGGCGGGAGCTGAAGCTGACAACTTTTCCAGAAATTCCAAAGCTTGTAGGGGATTGCGTTTGCCAAAGCCAACATCATTAGGGTTGCCTTGGTAGCCATCAACAAAATCCCAGATGTAAACGGCGCGGTTTCCTAAATTTTTAGCAGAGTGCGCGATCGCGACTTCTACCCGTTCTTCTTCCCGCGTGGGAATGTAAATCACAGGATAGCGCGATCGCAGCAACAATTCAAACTCATCACTAAAAGTAGACATTTATTAATTGATAATTGTTAACTGTTAACCGTTAACTGTTAACTGTTAACCGTTAACCGTTAACTGATTTTCTCAGAGAATTGATGTAGGCATTAAGCTTTGGGGATAACTCATCCAGTAAAGGGTGCAATTGATCGATCTGTTCTTGAGTTAAAAGTTGCCGCGCACAAGCTAGCCTTAACCAATGCCTCGTCTCATTGAGTGAGCCTCTAGCAATTTTAACAAATCGTTGGTTATCTTGATAATTGTAACGACCATTTCCTTCAGCAATATTAGCGCCAATGCTGTCAGCCGATCTGACCAGTTGCTTACCAATGGTATCTTTTGCAAAATAATCCCATTTTTCAACAATTAACCAAATTTGGTTAGCAATTTTCTCTGCCAACTTGTAAACTTTCAAAGTTTGAAAATTTTCCATACTCCCACCATCTTCCTTGATTAACAGTTAACAGTTAACAGTTAACAGTTAACCGTTAACCGTTAACCGTTAAGGCAATTGTTTTTTCAAGGCTGCCAAGGATGCCCATCGAGCGTCTGATAGGGGTTCATAAGCTCCGGAATCTGTTAGTTGAATTCCCTCACATTGCGAGTCACACAACTTTCTCAGCGGCGTTTCCAGACATATCTGCTGGTACAACCACTCTCCCGCATCAAAATACCCTTGAGGTGATAGAGTTTCTACCAAATCTTCTAAAGCAACTTCAATTTCACTGACTTTTGAATCTATTAAATTTGCCGTTTCATCCAGCCAAATCATTTCCGCCGTATTAACAACCAAACGGTGATTGTATTGCTTTAAACACCGATCGCAGGTAAGAGTAACAATTGTTTCCGCTTTCGCCCTCACATCAAGATAAGTCCCTTGATGTATTACTCGTAAACTGCCTCTGACAGGCATCAGAGTTTCTAGATCCGGGAGAAACTCTTCAAACTGAATTTCCTCTTTCTGCTCAGGTTTTTTGAGTAGATGGGGGATATAAATTGCATCCATCTTAATACCTCGTCCTCCTCATTGCGATTTGGGATTTGAGACAAATCGCAAATCTCAAACCCCAAACTAACTTAGCGCAGCCGCACGACTAAGCGACGATCTGGCTCTTGTCCCATACTATAAGTTTCTAAATCATCGCATTCGCTCAAAAGGCTGTGAACTTGACGACGTTCGGCCGAAGACAAGGATTTGAGTTCAAACTGTTCTCCCGTCTGTCGTACTTGCGCTGCTGCACTTTCTGCGATCGCTTGCAACTCTTTAAGACGACGCACTCTATAACCATTCAATTCAACTGTGTAACCAGTTGGCTCAATGCGATCCTCAGAAATATTTACAATCGTGTTACATAGATACTGAATGGCATCGATTGCACTACCCTCATAGCCGATGAGAATTTCAATCTGAGTTGGTGTTAGGCTGCTGTCATCAATGGTTAGCCAGTAGCCATCTTCCTTATGGCTAGGAATAACGGCTGAATTAATTCTGGACAGGCTGAGCAGTTTTTCTAACCATTCCTGTCCACGCTGTATTTGATTCTCACTCATGGTTAGCATTAAGCCTTCTTCTTATTACGTCCTGGCTCAAAAGGAAGTGCATCTTCTCCCTTATCTTTCTTCGCTTTCGCCTCAGTTGCGTCTACGATTTTCTGGAGGTTATCCGGTAGGGGTTCCCGTGACAAAATAAAAGCCTGGACTGTTTGAAAGATGTTAGCAATCAGCATATACATCAAGACACCTGCGGGCAGGGGAAAAAATAAAAACATCCCAGAAAATATTACGGGGGTCAGTTTATTAATTGTCGCCTGCTGGGGATTATCATTGGGGCCTTGGGTTTGACCCGAAAGAGTTTGGTTGACATACAAACTGATACCAAAGCCCAGGATCATCACTAGAATATCCCAGTGAATTGTTCCATCTGGATCGATCGCGCCGACGCGACCTAGAGCTTCAATAAAGAGGAAACCTTTATTTGTTGCCAAACCAGGTATGGTGCCTTGAATTGTTGCGTCTCCAGGTTCTAGAGCAGTAATATTTCCCTGCTCATCGACTTTTACCCGGTCTTCACCTTTGATCACCGTCCATCGGGGTTGAATGCCGCTGGCATCATATTCTGCTGCTACAGCCGCTAGAGGTTTACCCTCAACCGTCTGAAAATCTAGGTGAGTTGTTTCGCCAACTGCAAGTTTATCTCCCCCTGGCAGCAAGCCGATGATCGGAGCATGAACGCTATCGGCGATGTAAATATTCTGAGGAGGAGTTGCAAAAGCTTGGGGTTGCACCCGTTCGATTTGTTCTTGGGGGAGAATTTGGACATTAACGGTGTAGTTTACATCAGAAAAAGGCGACCCCCGCAATGTTGCAAATAGTGCAAATAGCACTGGCATTTGCACCAGTAAGGGGAAACATCCGGCTAGGGGATTGCCAAATTCTTTGTATACTTTGCTCATTTCTTCCTGCTGTTTAGCAGGATTGTCTTTATAGAGCTTCTGAATTTGCTCGACTCGCTCTTTCATCAATGGCTGCGCTACTTTCATGCGCCGCATATTGCGAAGAGAGCCGGCATTTAGCGGATAAAGGGCAAAGCGAATTACCAGCGTCAGAGCTACGATCGCTAAACCGTAACTTGGCACGATCCCGTAGAAAAAATCTAGGATCGGCAGCATTAGGTTATTGGAGAGAAACGAGATACCAAAATCCATTGGTTTTGATTTAACTTAAGTGCTCTGAGTTTTCTAATTTAAAGTAGCTATAATCCACAGGGAATTATAGGATTTGAGGTGACATCAGGCAGGCATAGAGCCTGCAACTAAGGCTTTCACCTCAAGATTTGTCACCGAGCGGTCGTGCTGCTAGCTTTTTGAGCGGCCGGGGACATTTTTTCATTTATGTAATCGTAGATTTCTCGGAATCGAGGAATTGCCCTCAGTTCGAGGCGGCTACCGTTTTTTAGGGTAACTACCATATCTCCGTAGGTGCCGAGACCGCGTGGCACTTTTACTACTTTGACAATTTCTGAGTAAACGATGTCGGTGCGATCGCGCCCCATCCAGCCCCCAGTTATAGATACTCGACGGTTGGTGATTCGGTAGCGCAGCCAGAGCGATCGTACTATGGCTCCCACAGCTAGGGGCAAACCAACTACGGTTAGACCGATCAGTAGGTTAATAATCAAGTCTCCGATGGCTGGGCCCCCTTCATAGAAGACTTCTTCTTTAATTCCCATTTAGTACCTCAGCTTCTACCAACAACTGCTCTAATTCTTGCAGAAATTCAGCATAATTGCACTCTTCGGCTGTCGGTCGCACTACGATTACTAGATTCCAGCCAGGGGAAAACCGGGGCAACATCTGCCGCAGGGCGGCCCGAATTTGTCGCTTAATCCGGTTGCGGACGACTGAACGCTTGCTGACTTTCAAGCTAATGGAAATGCCGATTCGCGTAGCAGACAAGGATTTTAAGCTTGTTTGCTGCTGAGCTGAGCCGACGTTATTTAAGTTCCGCAGTGCTCTTAATGTCAGGTGCGGCGAATTGCGACGAATGCCTTTGCGGTAAACGGCGCTGAATTCGCGATCGTGCCGGAGTCGGTTGGCTGGGGGCAACATGAGTTCTGGTGGCAGAAACCTGGTTTCACAGAAGGCAACATTTAAGCTGCGTTTGGCACGAGAAACCGGGTTTCTGATAAGGCTTGCCATTCGCGAGGAGTTGATTTCTATACGGCTAAGCGGTAACGCCCTTTTTTGCGGCGAGCGCTGATTACAGCTTGGCCACTTTTGGTTCGCATTCTGGCGCGAAAACCTGATGTTCTCTTTCTTTTGCGGCTGGTTCCGTGTAAGGTCTGCTGTGTCATCCCGATTCCTCCCGGTGAGCTTGTTTAAATTACGTTAAAAGTCACAATCTTTGATTATACTCTATTATGGCATTACTTTCAAGAGTAAAAGTTGTATTTCATATATTTGGATTGCCTACACAAATAATCCTGAGCTTGCTTATTGCTTATGGTTTTATGGAAAAACTCTAATTTAGGGCATTTCCGAGTTAGCAAATCTAATGAAATAATCATTAAGATCGATATTAGGTAATTATTATGGCAACTACTCCTAACTCTGAGCCGACCCTGATCAATGTTATTGAAAAGCTAGATAAGCTATCAACTGATGTTGAGAGATTATCAACTGATGTTGAAAGATTATCAACTGATGTCGAGAGATCGAATGACAAGTTTGACAACTACCAGAAAGCTACGCAGTGGGTTGTACAACTTGCTTTTAGTTTAATTGCCAGCGCTACTATTACTGTAATTATCACTTCGGTACTTCGCAAATAATAGTAAGACTTACGAATAATTGTTTGTAATACCGTTAGCAGCTTT
>DATGYA010000179.1:0-9694 GCA_035298405.1 Kamptonema sp.
AATTCCTTGGGATTTAGTGTAATCCCACCCTTAGCACCTCCAAAAGGCAGGTTTAAAACCGCACATTTGAAAGTCATCCAAAATGCTAAAGATTGCACTTCATCTAGAGAAACTTTGGGATGATAGCGTACTCCCCCTTTCGTGGGGCCTCTAGTATCATCGTAGCGGACGCGATATCCTTGGAAAATTCGTAAAGAACCATTGTCCATTCGCACTGGAATCGAAACTATTAAAGTAGACTTTGGATACTTTAGCCGTTCGGTGGTATCTTCTGAAAGCGAAACATATTTCAACGCCTGCTCTAATCTGCGGCTGGCATCAGCAAATAATGAATCTGACATAATATTTTCTCCTTATCTATTTAATTAAATCACGAGCGATCGCGAATTTAGCGACTCTTGCCCCCATTTATGTCAATTTTTGTATACTGTTTAACAATGTTGCGGCAACATTTATGAATTTTTTAAGGGTCGTATCCCCGTGCGATCGCACACAGAAATTGCCCCCTGCCCACCCCACGCAGAAAGAGAGCCGCCAGCCACAGGGGGCAGCGCCTACAAGATATCCTTAAACCCCCCATGGGGTTGATACCTCAACATCCTATGTACAAAATCGCATTACCCTAAATCTGTAAAAGCCTCAATACCCAACCAGCAATTGAAAAGATACACTTAAAGCATCGACTTCTGTTTCACCTAAAAATTGCGCTCTGAGCAGTAAAGCTCAACTTAAAGCACACCTTCAGGGTAATCAGATTAATAATTAATATCAAAAACTGAGCTAATTTTACAAACTGAATTGTCATTATGGTTGAACTCCTAGCCGCCCTATCTGCGTCTGCGGCGGGGGGTCTGAGAATCGCCCTACCCCTGCTATTAATTGGTCTGTTGCGGAGCAACGATTTGTGGTCGCAAGTGCCTTTATTGTCTCGCATCCACCCCCAAGTCGTGGTAGGAGTTTTAGTCAGTTGGTCGCTGTTTGAGTTATTCGCTTCCAAAAACCTTTTAGGTCAGCGCTTTCTACAAATTTTTCAGCTTATTTTGAGTCCGATTGTCGGCGGAATTATGGGAGTCGCGATCGCACAAGCAACGCTAATAGACGAAAATCCTGCTTATAGTTGGCTGATTTGGATCATTGCCATAGTCGGCGGTTTACTAGCGTTAGTATTACAACTCGTTCAAGCCGGCTGGTTCTACAGGTTGCGCGGTTTGCCAATCTGGGTAATTTTTGCCCAAGATACTCTCTGTATTTGCTTAGTTCTATTCGCCTTTGATGCACCTAAGCAAGGTGGATTAATTGCTTTAATGCTGCTATGGTTCGCCATTCGCAGTTCTAAAGAGTGGTATCACTGGTATAAAGCCCAGGGAAAACCAGGTGCTAGAGGCAACCCCCGCAGGCATAAAAGAAATCCTGATTAAGTTGCTAATTGCTAATTGCTAATTGCTAATTGCTAATTGCTAATTAACCACTAACCACCAACAATTAACAACTAAGCCTAAAGTAACCCAATAAAATGCAGTGGGCCCTGACCTGTAATTAACTCCACCAAAAGTCCTATAAACCCAATCATCGCCAGACGGCCATTCCAAACCTCCGCCGCCGTAGTCAAACCCCATTCCCAACGTTCTTGGGGATACATTTTCGCCTTCTTAGGAGGATGTATCACCTCAGAAAACTTGATGTTGGGCGCTTCTAAAGCTTCAATAACTGAATCAGCTAAATCCTCAATAAATACAGGATGAGTATTAAGAGCCGGCACCCGGTGGAAGTTGTGAATCCCCGAATGTTCTGCCAATTCCCGATACTCCATGTCAATTTCTTGCAAGGTTTCGATATGCTCAGAAACAAAGCTGATCGGAACTACAAGCAGCTCATCAACTCCTTTAGCTCCCAATTCTGGAATCGCATCTTCTGTATACGGCTTCAGCCATTCCACAGGGCCAACCCGACTTTGGTAAGCCAGAGTATGCTCATTTGGTCGGTTGAGAGTCTGCATAATTTTGCTAGTGCAGTCTTCGATCTCTCGTTGGTAAGGATCGCCGGCTTCTTCCACGTAGCTGACGGGTACGCCGTGAGCACTGAAAAATATATGAACTTGGTCGGGATGGGGACGGCGATCGAGTTCTTGGGCAATTAATTGAGCCATTGCCCGCAGATAGCCCGATCGCTGATACCAAGAGGGAATAAGCGTATACTCAAGCTGTTGGAGAGTGGGATCTCCTTCCCAGATCCTTTCTAGGAGTCGAAAACTCGAACCACTGGTGCTGATGGAGAATTGAGGATATAGGGGCAAAATCACCAATTGTTCAATCCGATCGCGCTTGATTTTCGCGATCGCCTCCTCAGTAAAAGGATGCCAATAACGCATCCCCACATAAACCTGAGCTTCCTTTCCCTTTTCCTGTAACTTTGCTTCCAGCGCTACGGCTTGCTCTTCTGTGATCCGCCGCAAAGGAGAACCGCCGCCGATGTGCTTGTAGTTTTCCTGGGATTTCTCAGCCCGCAGCGTCGAAATCAACCAGGCGAGGGGTTTCTGCATCCAGGGAAAGGGTATGCGAATAATCTCTGGGTCAGAAAACAGGTTAAATAGAAAGTGGCGGACATCTTCGATTCGATCGGGCCCGCCCAAATTTAGTAATAAGACTCCTATACGACCCATAGCGCTTGCAGTTTCCCTCATCTCTCAGCTTTGTTACCAATTTTAATAATATAACTTCTTAATAAGCCTGAGTCGATAGCCAAATATACACAATTTTAACTATGGCAACCATTTTCAGAGATTTAAGTTATCGTTACCAGTGGCTTTATGACGCAATTTCCCGCGTCGCGGCCCTGAGTGTCGGCGGGGAAAGACGGTTTCGCCACCTAGCCTTGCAAGGTTTGACCATCCGATCAGACGCTAAAATCTTAGACCTCTGCTGCGGTAGCGGTCAAACTACTCAATTTCTAGTGGAATACTCCCAGGATGTCACCGGGCTCGACGCTTCACCCCTTTCTTTAAAACGCGCAAAGCAAAATGTACCCGCAGCGAATTATGTAGAAGCTTTTGCCGAAGAAATGCCCTTTCCTGACAATTATTTTGATTTGGTGCATACTAGCGCCGCCATGCACGAGATGCAGCCGATGCAGTTGCAGCAAATATTACAAGAAGTTTACCGCGTGCTTAAGCCGGAGGGGATCTTCACTTTGGTAGATTTTCACCGACCGACAAATCCAGTATTTTGGCCTGGGGTAGCAGTTTTTTTCTGGTTATTTGAAACGGAAACTGCTTGGCAGTTAATCGCAACCGATCTCCCTAAGCTGTTGTCGGAGGTTGGGTTTGAGGTAAGTCTGAGTCCGCAAAATTCTAGTGCAAGCGTACCAGAGGTGCGATCGCTTTATGCAGGTGGTAGCCTTCAGGTGATTCAAGCTAAAAAATACTGTTAACCGTTAACTGTTAACCGTTAACTGTTAAAGAGAGGGCGGTTTTTTTTGAAAGCCGATCTGTTGACGACAAAAAATTTCTGGTAAACCCGCCACTATAAGGTTGTTAATTGTACTCAAAACTACTTCCTTCTACTTCTTACACTATACAAACTTTTTCGCCTCTGCCAAAGCTTTCTCAAAGTTGGCTAAAACATCCTTTTCCCTATGAATTACTTTCTCCTGTTCTAACATCGGTCTGCCAAAGCGAAAAATGCCATCTTGCTCAACATGATCGACATAAGGTAGGGTTTCAGGATGCGGCAAAAACTTTTTGCCAATTGTGTATGGTGTATGGTAAGAAAAAGTAAAATCAGGAAATTGTTCTGTTTTAATTTCCAGATAGTAGAGTGAATAATAGTCTCGCGTTTCAGTATAAATACATTCGCGACATTTGTTTACCAGTTTACGATTGTGATAATAAAATTCCCATTTATCCCAATAGTAACCTTCTTTCATCATTTCGTAGTGATGGTCGCAAAGTTTTAGATACAATTTATCAGCATCAACGGGACGATAAAAGGCTAGCATTCCGTAGGGAATCTGAGCTAATAACTTAATTGCTTGATTTTTTCGTCCGTACCATTCCTCTCGCCGCTGCTCGTACTGTTCATTATATTTAATCGCTCTCAGGCTTTTAATCTGATTTTCTTTTGCCCAGCGGGATGCCCAAACTGTCCAGTAAGCTAGTTGGAGAACAGCAGAAATTTCAGCAGATCCTTTTTCTTGCCATTCCTCAATAATTTTTTCCCAAGCTGAGCCAAAAGCTTCTCTAGATTGTTCATGTTCTTTGCGACTTTCAGAAGCAATTTGTGCTCCTGTTTGCCGATTAGTTTTGATCTGTGAGATATGTTCTTCTCGCCACTGCTGAATATCAGCTTGTGTGAGGCTGAGGATAAATCTGCGATCGTGAACGGGATATTCTAAATCCATGCCGGATTTGCGAAAGCTGCGATATCCTAAAATCGGAAGTTTACCTTCTTTAATCCAGCGTTTGCGTTCGCTTTTAGAGCATTTGAGTAGTTCTTCTAACTCTATAGGTTCTACAGCTAATTCGCTTTTGAATGTTTCCCAGAATCTTGCTTGCTCGGCGGCATCTGCTTCTAAAATAGAGACAATTGTGCTGACTAGCCCCTCTTTTTTGTCTTTGGAATTGTCGGGGAGTCCTAAAAATTCGATTAGTTGGGATTTGAGAATGCGTCTGGAAGAGATTAGCTCGGCTAACATCGGGTAGCTCCAGTAAGGTCGGCACTTAGGCTAAAATTTATCAGGACTTACGTAGCTGGCACACATTTGTAGCGTGTCCCGGAACCGAAAACCCTAGATATTCGTTGTAGAACTTCGCCTGACGCACTCTACAAGTCGAGGCTTCGACAAGCTCAGCAACCATTTGAGTATCACAGGGGCTTTAGTCCTAAATTTATATAACTTGCCTAAGTTCTAATATCTTAGCGGCAAAAACTCCTCCCTTGGCTTTTAAGCGATGGGTTTCCGTTTTAGAGGAATTTATGAAATTTGGTAAAGCGCTTTCTAAGCATCTGACTTGACTCGGCGGATGGGCAAATTTGCGATCAGTGCTGTGGCGCGGCGATCGCTCTCTAGGGAAAACTCTGTGCCGTCAGTTTCGAGTTCCACGTACCGAGACACTACCTCTAGGATTTCTTTACGCATCGATTCCACCATTTCTGGAGTGAGGTCAGAGCGATCGTGGGCTAGAACCAGTTTGAGGCGGCGTTTAACCTCCTCGCGGCTGTTGTCATCAGTTGTGCGGGGGAAAAGTCGATCGAGAAGTGTACTAAGCATGGGGCTTGCAGGGTTGTCCAGAGTTAGGCAGGTGGGAGAAAATCCGTTTGGCAGCCTATTGCAACGGCCACGAAACCTGTTACCAATTTTGGGAGGGAGCATTTGTCAGCCGCGATCGCGCTCTTAAACAAGAGGCAGGTGGCTGACGGTACAGCAAAATGAGAAAATCCTGACAACATACCCTCTTGAATCTAAAAAATTTGAAATATTTCTCATTCCTCACTGCAATATAGTTTAACTGACAGTCTACCGACATCAGCATTTATTGCTAAAATTCATCCCCTAGTTACATAATCTTAGCCGTTAACAGCCTACGGAGGCGACTGAAAAAGTTATCCTGTGGGGGATTGAGATCGAGGAATTCCACTTTTTCGCCTTCCAACCGACGAGCAATGTTTTCGTAGGCAGTTCCAGCTAAGGATGGAGTTTCTGACAAAACTAAAGGTTCGCCCCGGTTTGTGGAAACGATCACTCGCTCGTCATCTGGGACAACGCCTAGCAGGGGAATAGCCAGAATTTCCCGCACATCCTGCACCGACATCATATCATTAGCTAGCACCATTGCGGGTCTGATGCGATTTACAATCAGGTGGATGCGCTTGACGTTATGAGCTTCTAGTAAGCCTACAACGCGATCGGCATCGCGGACGGCGGCTATTTCTGGGGTGGTGACAATCACGCCTTCTTGAGCGGCCGCGATCGCATTTTGAAAACCTTGCTCAATCCCTGCTGGCGAATCAATCAGAATATAGTCATAGTTCTCTGCCAGCATATTGACTAACTGCTTCATCTGCTCTGCATTAATAGCATCTTTCATCCGGTTTTGAGCTGCCGGCAACAGTACCAGACGTGGCTGCCGTTTATCTTTAACTAAAGCTTGCTCTAGCCTACACTCCCCAGCAATCACTTCTACAGCCGTATAAACTATCCGATTTTCTAAACCCAGCAGTAAATCCAAATTTCTCAAGCCAAAATCAGCATCAACTACAGCCACAGAGCGACCAAGTTTCGCTAAAGCCATGCCAAGATTCGCTGTGGAGGTAGTTTTTCCAACTCCTCCTTTGCCAGAAGTAACAACAATAATGCGAGCCATAAGTAATTGTTCGTTGTTAGGTGTTAACGGTTAACTGTTAACGGTTAACTGTTAACTGTTAACGGTTAACTGTATTAATTAGTCTATTAACTGCGACTTGTCAAAATCACTAGCTCTGCTGATTCTAATCCCTTGGGGCGTTACGTAAGCAACTTCAGGGTAAAACTGAGTTGGTTGATTTTCAGGCCCTCTGGCAACGTATTCAGCGATCCGAATCATCATTGGTTCCATCTGCAAAGTCATAATTACACTTTTAGCATTACCCCCTGCTCCGGCGTGAACAACACCCCGTAAGCGCCCCCAAACTAGGATATCGCCTTGAGCGACCACTGACCCACCCGGATTTACATCTCCCAAAATTATTACTGTGCCGGGATGCCGAATTTCTACGCCAGAGCGAATTGTCATCTGTAAATACAGAGGTTCGGCGAGAGAGGAAGCTTTCTCTGAGGGCGTTTTGTTGAGAGAAGCTACGGAGGATTGCTGTTCGACGGCATAGCCTGCGGTAGCGGCGGCGACGGCAGTTTGGCGGCGGGTGGTGTGAACTCGTTTCAGTTGCAGTTCTACTTCACAGAGGGCATCTGCGATCGCTTGCAATTGTCGCACATCCAAGAGGCGATCGTTGGCCATCAGATGAACTTCTGTATTTGGTCGCCAAAAGCGTTCCCCTGCACTCAGCCTGACTTTTAGCTGTTGCCAGAGTTCATTCCAAGTCGTCGCTGTGGAAGTTGCTACCTCAGTGCTAGTTTCTGCCGGTAATAGCAGCAACAAGTGTCCTTCCTCGCTTTTGAGTCGGACTTGCAGATTGAAGCTGACTTCCGGCGTGGAAGTATCGGGAGTCAGTGCAGCAGAGGAAGAAGCATCAGTCGTCATGGGACTGGTCTAATTTCAGGTAAGGTTAACTATCAATAATACCTTACTAGAGATTGAAACTAAGAAATTGTTGCAGCACTTTTTACCATTGGCTTAATTTAGGTATTATTTTTAATTAGCAAATTAGCAATTAGCAAAATTATGATATTCTGCTGCTTGAGTGAAATCCTATTAATTTAGATGTCAATCATGGCAAAGTTACCAGACGAGATCGTTACCACTGTTTTTACTTTGCAGCGACAACTCCTAGAACCATAGACGAAGCAACAGCAACAGTCTTTGTCATACTAGATCGGTATGGCGAAACAGATGCTACAATCCCCGAATTAGACGAACTCCAGAGTATCCGAGAACGGGCAGAGAATTACTACTCGCGTTTTTATGTCACGCTGCGGCGAATCTATGATTCTCAACCTGCCGCTTCCCGTGATAGCCTAGAGTTACTTGCTCGCTACATTGATGAGGCTGAGGCTACAAATGAGGCAATACAAGCAAGTATTCAAGAAATCAAGAGAAACTGGAATTTACCATGAGTAATGAACTGAAAATACCTGATGCGGAAACCAGAGCGCGTTCTGTGGCAAATTTGCGGGCATTGGTGAAACGCATGGATCGTAACATTGCTGAATTGGATGAATTGAATGCCCGCTTAGAAGCAGATATTGAAAACAGTATCCTGGGTGCTTACTATAAAAGAAGAGCGGAACGTCTGGCAGCACAGCAACAAGAATCTACTTCTCAAACATAATTTTCCAGGGCGGAAATTACCCGCCCAACCAGCTATTTACTTAACCGCCGATACACTGTAGCCAAAGCATCTGCATCTCCGACATTGCCAGGAAACAAAACTACTGGCAAGTTGGGAAATAAAGGATGGTCTGCTGCTGTCCGCACTACCGAACAACCTGCTAAAATTTGACCGAGTAACCGTGCCGATCTCAGTGATAAACCCGTACTCAGAACATCATTAGAAGTAATACCACCTTTGCTAATCAGAAAACCAATATCTGAGGGCAAGCCGCGCACGATATCCATTAACAAAGCCGAAACAGCCGCACCAAAATCTAAACGCATTTGTACGCTATCAAATGTCAGTTCTTGGCGGCTAGTATAAACTACAGGAGTTTTACCTGCAATGTGAGCAGCATGAACTTTTTCTAGATTGTTTTTGAGGAGGGCAGCGTGTTGTTCTGGCGAACCTTCTAACAAATGAGCAACATCAATTTCAATGCTGGCTGTACCAGATTCTTGCAGTAACTTTTCTAATTGTTCTGTTGTTTTCTTAACGTGAGATCCAACTATCACCGCACCAGGTTTACCACCGCGTACATATTGGGCCATTTCTTCGGCTGCTATTGGCTGCGGGCCGACGTTGGCGAGGGATGTTAAAATGCTAGCCCCGCTACGGAATAAAAAGCGTTTTCCTTGACTAGCTGCGGTGAGAATATCTGCTGCAAATTGGTTAAAGTCAGCTTGAGTTTCGCCGTCAACAACTCCACACTTATTATCAGTTAAATTCAGCAACCGCTCTAAACTGCCAGTGCGAATATCTGCTAGTAAAAATCGTTCTACATTCTCAGCTTCAATTCTACCTTTGGTTTTTTCTGCTACGTAGTCTGGTAAATAACTATGTTTGTAGCCAAAAACTGAATCACGGGCAAATTCAGTTTTTTCTACTGGTGTTTCAATGCCATTAATTATGAGATAATGTACGCTATCGCGGGTGATTCTGCCACCTTCAAAGAAGGCTGGAACTAAGAAATGAGCGTCAAAAGAGCCAAGTTCTTCAGCGATGACATCGGTTTCAACGGGATAGTGACCTCGGAGGGTGGAGTCGGAACGGCTGACTATTAGGAAACTTCCTATTTCAGGGGTAGTTGCGATCGCATCTTTCAAGTTGCGGCAAACTTCGCGGGTGACGGCGGCCGCTTGTTCTGCTGGTAGTGCTCTGGTATTGGTGAGGATGAAGAAAATAGGGGACCGATCCCGCAGTCCCAGCCGCAAGGTATCTACATCCCACTGCATTAGCAGCAGACAACTGTGAACAGTTTGGGAACCTGTGGGATCGTCATCGAGGACTATGATTTTAGGTTTAGCGGTCATAGCGATTTTGGTAGTAATTTCAATACTTTTGTTTGAGGACAACTAAAGTGATGTCATCATACACCTTTTGCTCACCGATATGGCGCTTAACGTCCGCGATCGCAGCTTCCTTAATTTCACTAGCTGAAAACTGGCGGTTTTGTTTAACTATTTCTACCAGCCGCTCTAAACTGTATTGTACTTTATTAATATCAATGGCTTCGGTAATCCCGTCAGTGCAAAGTACCACCACATCATCTAAATTTAATTCAACTCTAGTTGAGGCAACTAAATCTACAATTTCAGCATCTAGTCCCAAGGGAAATCTTAACTCGATTGTATCAATTAATTCTACTTCACCGTCAGCTCACACAAGATCGG
>DATGYA010000180.1:0-6987 GCA_035298405.1 Kamptonema sp.
GTACAGTGAGCTGAACCCGATGGCGATCCATTGTATCCTGTGGCTACAACTTGGCGATCTTTAACTATTACCGCGCCTACAGGAAAAGCGAGGCAAGTTGAGCGAGTAGCCGCGAGTTTTGCCAGCATTAGGAAATATTCATCCCAAGTTGGTCTGATAGGCGGTTCGTAGTTTTCAGGTGTATTATACATTCAAGTGCAGAATTGAGAGCTTAACTTTACCAGTTGGAATGATTTATTGCGAGATTCCTGTTGAACCAAATCCATTATCCCCCCTAGAGCTAGAACTTAACATCTGAACTTCTTCAACTTCAACGTGAATCACTGGCGCTATTACCATTTGAGCAATTTTCATCCCTCTTGTTACCTTAAAAGCAGTTTGACCGTGATTGATTAAAATCACTCCAATTTCGCCTCTATAGCCTTCATCTATCGTCCCTGGAGTATTAAGAACAGTGATTTGATGTTTCAGAGCCAAACCACTTCTAGGACGAATTTGAGCCTCTGTTTTTTGAGGTAATTCTATTGAGATTCCTGTATGGATTAACTGACTTTTTCCGGGAGCAATTTCTAATTCATCTATAGAGAATAAGTCAAGTCCAGCATCATAAGCATGAGCATATTTAGGAATTATGGCTAATTCATTCAGTTGTAGAATTTTTAACTTCATTGATTTTGCATTTTCATTTACCACATAACACCACCCTCTGAGCGGTTAAAAAACTACCCAGAGAGCAGCTTTACGAACATTTTACCATCATCAGCTATAAATAAAAACGGTAAATATAGCAACCGCCAAGGCGGTTAGGACTATCTTGATTGCCGAAACCCTTGCTATTATTAGCTCATCCTTCTTCCTTCTTCCTTCTTCCTTCTTCCTTCTGCTATATCACGGTGCTAGCCTTGCTTTTCCTAGACGAGTAGTTGTGTACCACTCAGCTATAGCGGGAGCCCAATTCTCGAAATGAGGCCACATCATTTCGCAAAGCTTTTGAATTTCAAGTTGAGCATTTTTCTTATTTCTTAGGTCACAAAAATGTAGAAAAGACCTTAAGTTGAAGCTAACTATAAAATGCTGGCGATAATCAAATGGTAATTTGCCTCTAGCGTGTTCCTCAGACATTCCTGCATCAAAGTCAATTTTGTAGCGTTTAGCTGCTTCTAAGCACCACTGTAAATCTTGTTCTCTTTGTTCGGGAGAGTAGTAGTATTTTTTGCCCTCGCGGTCAGTATAATAATCTACGGGACGTAGGTAGAAAACGTCTTCAATATCTTTTTTGCCGATGGCTACGTCCAGAAATTGATTGCCGGTATATCGTAAGGATTGTACATCAAAGGATACTCCAACACGATGAGTCCTCGCCTGCTGCATAACACTATGAGGAAAGTAACCGCAATTAAACACAATTTGGGGATGTTCTAATGGGCCATAATGCCCCCTTTCTCCTGCTAAGAGGCGCTTGACAATAATTTCGCCACATTGTGCCTCTGATGGCCAGGAATCGCGCTCATCAAAGACAAAATTCTCAGTATAGTCTTGATGGAGTGCAGCATAAATTACTTGCTGAGGATTGGGCGTTTGAGAAATAACTTCTACTCTGAATCTATCCATTATTATGTTTGTAACTGGTTGGTAGCGATCGCGCTATGAGTTTTGATTGTTTTATAAACATTCTCAGATAGATGAGGTATGACTGGTAATTGCTAATTGGAGTTGTTAGGCGCTTACCTTACTTGCTAGATAAGCACGATAAGAGGGCTAAAGCCCAACTACGTACCTCACTTACTTGAGAACCGCTATATATGATTTCATAAAATGGATCTTTTAGCAAGTATCTTAAGCCAACAATTCATTCACTGCCACGCTAAACCCTAAAAGTATATTTTGAGTGGTCACAATTTCCCCCGAATTAAATAATATCCATCGCTGACGATCGTTAATTAAAATTAATTTCGCTTCCGGAAACAATAGCCACACTTCTTGACAACCTGATTCTAGATATTCCTGAGCTTTGGCAAATAATTCTTCAGCACTATCATCAGGAGAAACCACCTCAGCAATCAGCGGGAAACTTTGAGGAAATATTGTCAAATTATCTGTTGGTATCAATTCAGGCGTAATATAAGCAACATCAGGTTTACGACCCTGTTTTTGAGTGCGACAAAGAACTTCTGTAATAACTTCTCCCCCTTGTCCGCTAGAGTTTTGGTAATTTCTCCAGTAAGTAGCTAGTTTAGATTGAGCAAGACCATGTTTAAAACCCATTCCTGTTTTCTCCACTAATTGACCGTCAACCCATTCCATCCTGTCGGGAGGGTGGGCGATAAACTCTTCTAAGGATAAAACTTTTTGCGTAGCTTGTACTTGTAATTCTTCCGATTTATCTGCTAGAATTGGATTGATTGCAATTACCATTTTATTACCTCGTTGCGAGAAACAACTGACCATTACTATTACAACATAAAATCGATCGAATAAGCACAAAAAAATGCTATCAAGTAGATTTACAGAAGCTCTCATTTATGCTACCGAACTCCATGCTAATCAAATCCGTAAAGGCTCTGGAGTTCCTTATATTGCTCATTTGTTAGGTGTTGCCAGTATTGCATTAGAATATGGCGCTAATGAGGATGAAGCGATCGCGGCCCTCCTCCACGATGCGATCGAAGATCAAGGCGGCGATGCTACCCGCTTGGAAATTCGCCGCCGCTTTGGAAATGTCGTTACAGCGATTGTAGACGGGTGTACCGACTCAGACGTGACACCAAAACCCCCTTGGCGATCGCGCAAGGAAGCCTACATCGCCCACATCCCCACAGCTACGCGATCGGTACGATTAGTCTCAGCCGCAGATAAGCTGTATAATGCTAGGTCAATTGTCAATGATTACCGCCAAGTTGGAGATTTAATTTGGGAACGCTTTAAAGGTGGAAAAGAGGGAAGTCTCTGGTATTATCGGTCTTTAGTAGAAGCATTTCGTAAACCTGAATCAACACCCCTAGTTGAAGAATTAGACCGCGTAGTTTTAGAGTTAGAAGAATTGACTAACAACTAACAACCAACAACTAACCACTAACAACCAATAAATGGCAAATCTGCGATTAGAAAATATTACTAGACGATTTAATAATGTCACCGCTATTGAAGACATTACCTTTAAAGTACCAGATGGCGAATTTTGGGTTTTAGTCGGGCCTTCCGGTTGCGGCAAATCTACAATTATGCGGACAATTGCAGGTTTAGAAACCGCTACCTCTGGCAATCTCTACATTCAAGATACTTTAGTTAACAATGTCCCTGCCAGACAAAGAGATGTCGCAATGGTGTTTCAAAATTATGCCCTTTACCCGCACATGACAGTAGCAGAAAATCTGGCATTTGGGTTAAAAATGCGTAATTTTGAGGCGGCAAAAATTCGAGATCGGGTGGAAACTGTGGCGCGATCGCTTTCTATCGATCACCTCCTCAACCGCAAACCCAAACAGCTATCAGGAGGACAACAACAGCGGGTAGCCTTGGGAAGGGCGATCGCGCGAGAACCGAAAGTATTTCTATTAGATGAACCTTTATCTAACCTCGATGCCCAGTTACGAGACGATACCAGAGCAGAACTAAAACAACTACACCAAAGGCTAGGAATTACTACAATTTATGTCACCCACGACCAAGTAGAAGCCATGACTTTAGCTGATAAAATTGTAGTGCTAAATCAGGGTAAAATTCAACAAATTGGCGACCCTCAAAATATTTATGCTAAACCTGCTAACCGGATGGTTGCTACATTTTTAGGCAATCCTTCGATGAATATTTTACCAGCAACTTATGCTAATAGCACATTTCAACTAGGAAGTCAATCTTTACCCTGTCCGCCATCAATTCGTGAGAGATTGCAACCCCGTGATGGGCAAGGTTTTGATTTAGGGATTCGCCCAGAATATATAGAAATATTTGGCGATCGCAGTAAACAGGAAGACGACTTAAATAGTGACCTTTGGGCATTAGAGAAATTGCCGCTAGAAGTTGAAGTGAAAGTAGTTGAACCGCTAGGGCGCGAAACATTAATTCGTGCTGGTTTGCCAATGTCAGAGGCAGAAAATTCTCCCACTTCTATACAGATACAAGTACCTGCAAATGTGCGTTTACATCCAGGCGATCGCCTTTCTGTGCAACTAGATTTTAATCATCTCTTTGTCTTCGATCCTACCACTGGCGATGCTCTCTATCCATAGTTTCGGGTATATCTTCGTGGAAGACTATACAATTAATTATGAGCATTCTTCCCCTTAACGAAGATTGGCTACCTATTGCTGGGGAATTTTTGGGACTTTCTCCTGAAACCAATCCTTTAATCTCTGTACAATTATAACAGTTAACGGTTAACAGTTAACCGTTAACTGTTAACTGTTAACAATTAAACTAATTGCTTAGCCTGAAACTGTTTTAACTCCCCAGGTGCAACCGCACCAAACTCGGTAATAATTGCTGTAATTAATTCAGCAGGCGTAACATCAAAAGCAGGATTATAAAAATCTACACCCATAGGACAAATCCGTGTATTGCCCACTTGATAAAGCTCAACAGGATCGCGTTCCTCAATCGGAATTAAATCGCCATTTGATAACTCAAAATCAATCGTAGATAGGGGCGCAGCTACAAAAAATGGGATATTATGAGCCTTGGCGACAATTGCTAAACTATAAGTGCCAATCTTATTAGCAGCATCGCCATTAGCTGTAATTCTGTCAGCACCGACAACTACAGCATGAATTAAACCTTGTTTCATGCAGTGAGCCGCCATATTATCACTAATTAAAGTGACCGGAATCCCTTCTTGCACGCATTCCCAAGTTGTTAATTTTGCACCTTGAAGGCGGGGGCGAGTTTCATCAGCAAAAACTCTTGCTAATCTTCCATCTCGCCAAGCGGAACGCACTACACCCAAAGCTGTACCATAACCAGCAGTTGCTAAACCACCTGCATTGCAGTGAGTTAAAAGAGTTAGCTTTTCTGGGGTTTTTGGCAATACTTCTAAACCTTTATCGCCAATATCTTTACAAGTTTGCAAATCTTCTGCATGAATCGTTTTCGCCATTTCTAACAATGCTTGTTGCACTTGTTCGACAGAACCGCTAGTTTGACGGGCAGTTTTCAGCATTCGCGATATTGCCCAAAACAAATTAACAGCAGTAGGACGAGTTACAGCTAATAACTCACCAATTGCTTCGAGTTTAGTTAAAAATTCATCGCGGTCAGTAGTTTCAATTTCTCTTGCGCCTAAATAAATGCCGTAGGCAGCCGCAATACCAATCGCCGGAGCACCTCGGACAATCATGGTCTTAATCGCCTCTGCCATATCTTCGCAGCAGCTAATTTCGACAAGTGTATACTCGCTGGGAAGTCGGTTTTGGTCAATGAGATATACGCGGTCTTCTTTCCAGATGACAGGGGAAACTTGAGTGCTTGGGGAGGTCATAGACGTGAAGGGAACTTAAAAACATCACAGACAAATCTAATCATCCCATATTAGCGGTACTTCGCCAATGTTGCCAGCGATACATCCCAGGCTAGTATCCCGTTTTTGTAGGGGCGAAGCATGGCCGCTGATAAGTTATTGGTTAGACGCAGAGATTTACTACCGGAATGCTTGGCCCTACAGATATTTTTACTAGAATTGGGAACGAATTTGTTCTAGGTGTTGTCCTTGAACTTTAATCAGGCGATGACTCAAATATTTCGTTTTGCCGCTCATAAATTTAGCTCAGCCATTACTGTCAAGTTAATGGTTATTTTTCAATACTAATTTGCATTGTTGGCAAGGCGATCGCTATTTGATTAGGACTTCGCACAGCAACCGGGATTCTCAGAAAAATCATTGGTTTCTCGCTAGAAATTTACGAAGAAACCAGGTTTCTGATCTCAAAGTGCATAAGTCCTGTTCATCTGGCTGTATTTGTATTTACGGGGAAAAGTCATCATCAATCCCAGTTGCATCTCTCAGGAAAACTCATCATGAAAAATACACAAATAGTTTTTATTGACTCTACCGTTGAAGATTACCAAAGTCTTGCACAGAGTGCGGAACCAGGAAAAGAAGTATTTATACTGGACGCGGCGGGAAATGGAGTCGAGCAAATTACACAGTTACTTGCTAGTTGTACTAATATTTCTGCCATTCACATCGTTTCTCACGGCGGCCCTGGAAGTTTGCAACTGGGCGCAATTCAGCTAAATTCTCAGAACTTAGACGTATATGCTAGTCAGTTTCAGCAGTGGAAAAATGCTTTAACTACTAATGCTGATATCCTCCTATATGGTTGCAACGTAGCGGCCCAAATAGAAGGGAAAAATTTTATCTCTCGCCTCAATCAACTTACGGGTGCAGATATCGCCGCCTCCAAAAGTCTTACAGGGAGTGCTGCATTAGGTGGTGATTGGGATTTAGAAGTAACAATTGGTTCGATTGAGACACCTTTGGCATTCAGCCAAGATGCGATCGCAGCTTACAATCACGTTTTAGCTACTTTTGCAGTCACCAACACTAATGACTCCGGCGCAAATTCGTTGCGAGATGCCATTACCCTAGCCAATGGTACTCTAGGCGCAGATATTATTGACCTGACTGGCATTACTGGCATAATTGCCCTCGCTACAACGCTGCCAACTATTAATGAAAGCGTTACTCTCAACGGCCCAGTTGCAGCTACTTTGACAGTTAGCGGCAGCAACGCAGTGCAGATACTTACCACTAATATGAATATCGGCCCTGTTAGCATTTCTAACCTTACCTTTGCTAACGGGACTGGCGGCATCTTTAATGGCTCTGGTGTCACCCTGAACCTTACCAATGTTACCTTCTCCAGTAATACCGCTGGAGCAGGAGGTGCTCTCTACAACGACGGCACGGCGACTATCACGAATTCCACCTTTAAGGCTAATACCGCTACTGCTTCCGGCGGCGGCGCGATCAGGCAGAATAATACTGGTACT
>DATGYA010000181.1:0-5381 GCA_035298405.1 Kamptonema sp.
TGCTGCTCTTTCTAGTGGTGCAGATGCTTACTGTATTAAAGGTGCTTCAGTAGAGCGTTTGTTAGCTGCGATCGCGGCCGCTTCTGAAGGTGCTACCTATCTCGATCCTCAAATTGCTAGGACTGTAATTGAAAATCTCAAGCCTCCTACCCCTGTGTCTACAGCAAGTATAGGTCAACTGTCACAGCGGGAATCAGAAGTATTAAAACTGATGGTAGAAGGTTATAGTAATCCTGAAATTGCTGCTGCACTTTATCTCAGTCCTAATACTATTAAAACTCACGTTCGCGGTATTATGAATAAGTTAGCAGTGGATGATAGAGTGCAAGCAGCAGTAGTCGCGTTGAGAGCAGGACTTGTTTAAGATTGTAAGGATATGAAGCATGAGCAAGTCAGATTGGATGAAAGCTTTTCAGCCTGGACACAAATTAATTACTCAGTTTGGCGAGCTGACTTTAACATCCTATGAACTCGGAAAATTAATTTTAAATTCAGGAAAGTTAGTAGCTTGCGATCCTCTAGTTTTTCCAGGCACAGAACCTTTTGCTCCTCAATTTAAACCTGGTCATTATCCAGTGATTTTGAGTGTTGGATATAATCCAAAGGATGATAATAAAACAGTTGCTTATGCAATGCTTCGCTTCAACGAGCAAGCTCCTATCAAGTGGCAATTGGCTACTAAACTGGGTGAAGACTTAAGTGTGCTTTCAGGAAATGAAGTATTCGGTTATGGCGTTGACTCTGGAACAGGTTGTTTTATGGACGCGGATGTTGGTAAATTTATTGTTGATAATTCTTGGGAATCAGAAACTTATGAAGAAAGTTTGAGTTGCAAGCTAGTAGAAGCACTAGAACAAAACTATAGCCTTGGATTTAATTGGGCTAATATGTGTGTAGATGACTCTACACACGCAAATGTTATTGCATTTGATTCTGGTGAGGGTGATGGTTTCTACGCTTCTTATTTTGGACTTGATGCTGAGAGTTGTATTGTTGCCGTTGTAACAGAGTTTTTGTCAGGAGATTTATTATGATGTAGCAGTTTGCATACAATTTAAACTTAGTTAATTACTTGACTACACCACTATCAACAATCGGCAAAGTAAACCAAAAAGTAGCACCTTCACCCGGACTACTAATTACTCCAATTTCCCCTCCGTGAGCGGCAATAATTTGACGACAAAGATATAGTCCCAAACCCAAACCAAGAGAATGCCGAACTTGAGAACCCCTAGCATAAAGATCGAAAAGGCGATCGCATAGTTCAGCAGGTATTCCCACGCCGTCATCCTCCACAGTACAGCGAATCATTTTGATGGGATAATTGGCAATTTTCCTCTGATTATCCACCTCTATTATTGCCGCAGTCATCGTCAAATTCAGTCCCGGCGCATTGTGTTTTAAAGCATTAGCAATCAAATTTGAAAATACCCGCCATAACTGCGTAGAATCAGCATTAACTAATGGTAAGTCGGCTGAAACTTGATTTTTTACAGCCGTTTGATGTTGCACCAGCATTGGTTCTAAATCTGCGATCGCAGATTCAATTAAACCCCTCAAATGTAGTGGTTTACATTGCAAAACTAAACCCCGTACCTCGCTAGCCTGTACTTCCAAAAGCGAATTTATTAACTTTAATTGCTGTTCGCTCCCTTGAATCATCCGCAACAAAATAGATCGCGGTACTGCGATCCCATCCCCAGGCTTTTTCTCCCAATTTTTCAACACCATTAACATCCCTGCAACCGGGTTTCGCAAGTCGTGAGAGAGAGCATGGATGAACACCCGCAAAGCCTCCTCCGCCTGCTTTCGCTGCGTGATATCCTCAATTAAACCTTCATAATAAAGCACCTTACCATTAGCATCTCGCACCGTTCGTGCGTTCTCAGAAATCCAGACAATGCTGCCATCTTTGCGGTAGATTTGAGACTCAAAATCGGATACTCTCCCGTGTTCCTCAATCTGTTTAATAAACTCAGCGCGGCGATTTTGTTCTACATATAATTGATGTTCTATATCTGTAAAAATATCTGTTACTTCTTCTGATAGATCGTAGCCATATATTCTAGCTAAAGCTGGATTTGCGGTAATATATCTACCATCAGGAGTACTCTGAAAAATTCCCTTGCCAGCATTTTCAAAAATACTGCGGTATTTCGCTTCAGCAGCCTCTAATTGATCGTAAGTCGCTGCCAAAGACCGCCTAGTTTCAAATTCATCCCGTTGCAAACACTCATATAAATATACCGAAAGATCGCAGATAAAACAAAACCAAAATAAGTATAAATAAAAGCCTGCAAAATGGTAAGCTGTCACCTTAACAATGACGAGTTTTAGCGTCCAATTTACTCCTATATAGCAAACAACTACTCCCAATTGTGACACTACATGAAGCCGCCACCTTACAGGCATTAATGTCGCCTGAGTCAAGAATGCTAAACACCACATTAAAGTCTGAGGTTCTGCTTCACCAATCAGGGCCGCTCCCACCTGTACAATAATAGTTAGCGACCAAGAAAATCCTAAAAATAATAAACTGGGATAGCGTCTTCCGAATTCAGTTTTATGCAATGCTAAACAGATAAGTAATCCCAATTCAACAGCACCACCAATGTAGAGATTAGCAATCCTAAATTCCTTTGGATCGAAGATAGATTCTCCCCAAAGATAGAGCGTAATTGTCAAGGCAAAAAAGACTGCAATCCACAAGGCTGGACGCAGGCGATTTCTCAGAAAACGGTCACGCCAAAATTCATAATTGACGGACACCTGAGCTGTTTTAACATTGCTCAGATTGGTCATATTTCATAATTTAAACAATAGTTAGCAATAGGTAAGGTAAACCAGAACTTTGAACCCACTCCGGGTTTACTATCAACTCCCATTTCACCGCCGTGAGCTTTAATAATTTGCCGAGAGATATACAGTCCTAAACGGAGACCACTCAATTGTCTATTATGAGGGTCTTGAACGTAAAGTTCAAACAGAGATTCGGACTGATTAGGACTTATCCCTACTCCATTATCTTCAATGGTACAACGAATTAGGTGATTGTCCATTGTGCTTTTCTCTAAAATATAGGGAGATGGATTTTTGCTTAAGCATTGGCTGCGATCGGCAACTGTATTAATTACCTCTATCTTAAGGCTTAAATTGACTCCAGGCGGGTTATGTTTGAGAGCATTAGTCAGCAGGTTTTCAAATACACGCCGTAACTGTTTAGCGTCGGCGTTTACTAGCGGTAAGTCTGTCGGTACAATTTGAGTTAAAGTTGCATTGTTTTTCTCTACTATCGGTTCTAAATTCCTGACAATTTCTGAACTTAAATCTCTTAATTGTACAGGGGTGCAGTTGATGACTATTCCATTGACTTCGCTGGCGTGAGCATCTAGCAACGAATTTACCATACTTAATTGGTGTTCGCTCCCTTGCACCATTCTTTCTAAAATCGATCGAGGGACTGGTATTGTTTGCTGATTTTCTGTTGTTGAATTGTCTGAGCAAGGCTTGTTAAGCAAATTTTTTAGCAAAATCAACATCCCCATAATTGGGGTGCGGAGGTTGTGAGAAACTGCGTGTATAAATAGGTCTTTAAGTCGGTTGCTTTCTTGAAGTTCTTGCATTTTTTGCTGTAGTTCTTGGGTACGTTCTTCTACTTGGCGTTCTAGGTTGGTGTTGAGTGATGTGACTTGCTGCAATAGCTGCGCTTGTTGGAGAGCGATCGCGACTTGTGTAGCTAGTTTTTCTAACAAATCAATTTCAAATTCTTGCCAATTTCTCGTTCCCGAACACTGGTTAACTACCAAAAGTCCAAATAGCTTTTCTCCTAGCATAATTGGTAGGTTTAATGTTGCCCGCACTTGATAATCATGGTAGTATGCAACCATTGGGGCTGGTATCTCTATTTGAGTTGTATCGGCAATGGCACGCATGGTATTATGAGCGTAAAATTTTTTCACTTCGTTTATGTGATTCTCGTCGGCAAGTTTCCAGCCTAAAATTGAAGGGAAATCTGGATTTACAGACTCGGCAACTATGATACTATACTGAGGATTGGCTTGGGATTCTTCTATACTATTTAAAGTAGTAATAAAGGCGCGATCTGCTTTTAAAAATTGTCTAACTTCGGCAACAGTGGTATTAAGAATTTGGTCGAGGTCAAGCGATCGCCTAATTCGCAATGCAATCTCACCCAACAAGCGATCGCGCATTGCTGAGACCCGGAGAACTTCTTCAGTGGCTTTGCGTTCCGTGATATCCTGCACCGCAGCCGCAATACCATTAGATTTAATAGCAGAGTGTTCCTGTAAAGTGCGATCGCTGCCATCTGGCAGAACAATTCTATAATCAATGCAGTAAGGTTTTTGCTCAAATATTGCCCTCTGATGCGATCGCGCCACTAATTCCCGATCTTCTGGATGCACCGCTCGCAAAAAAGCTTCCTCACTCGGCTCAAAGTCACCGGGAACATAACCCAGTAGGCGATAAAGTTCCGCTGACCACCGCAACTCAATTATCGATTTTGTTTCGCCTCTTAAGCCTCTTAACACGGCAAGATCGGGTGGACAAATTAACGATTTACAACTATCCCCGACTGGATTACAACCTGCATATTTTAAATCCCAGTTACCTAACTTAGCAATGCGCTGAGCATTAGCTAAACTCGCTTCACTATCGCGTAGCAACTCAGCGGCGAGGTGAACTTTTACTAATGCCTGTTGGCGTTCAGCTACCGCAGCAGCTAAAATCAAAGCCGTACTCGCGATCGCACCCATAAAAGCTTGTAAAAACAAAACCCCCTGGTTAAAATTCAAGCTCTTAGCAACAAATGGGCCACCTCCCTGCACCGCCCCAAAAATAGCAATACTAGATACAATCGCACTAGCCGAAATTGCCCCTCTCTGACCAAATCGCAGCGCCCCCCAAACTACTAAAGGAAAAGGCAAATATTCCAAAGGATAAAGAGCGATCGCCGCATCCGTTTTCGAGCCAAATACCAGCCAACTAACACTCATCAACAAACTCAGCCAAACACCCACCTCAAGATAATTAAAAATTAAAAATTTAAAATTTAAAATAGGGAAAAAAACATTTTTAATCTTTAATAGGAAATTTTTACTTCCCAGACTCCAAATTAAAAACAAAGGTGTTAAAATCAAAATTCCCATCGCATCTCCCAGCCAAGTCGTCCACCAATTCCTCCAAAAACTACTCCATAAAGCCCAGCCAAAAATGCACCCGCTTAAGTTGCCAAGAGTAGAGCCCAGGAGAGTAGACATCACAGCATCAGCAAGCATTGCCAGAACATCTCGCAGACGCTCTAAACGGTTAGAAAACCCAATGTGCGAGAGCAACATTTCCCCCGCGATCGCTTGCAACGT
>DATGYA010000182.1:0-4552 GCA_035298405.1 Kamptonema sp.
CCCCCCAGATACTTTTGAATGGATGCCAGAACCACCGCCTAGAGATTGGAAAACTAATGATGGCATTCACTTAGTTACATCAAGTGCCAAAGAATATGCTGTCTTTTTAAGAGAGCAACTGTTGAAAACTGCTCCTTAAAGCATATTATCTAGGTTAGATTTTCCTTATTCAAATACCTTTCAATCAACACAATAGCCACAATATCATCTACAGGTCGAGAAGGCGATCGCATCCCTTGAGGAATCAAGCGACCGAGTCCCTGGGGAGGGTACATTTGCCAAAAGCGATCGCGAGCCTCCAAACTACTAAAACGCTCATCAACCTGCACAATTTGCAACGATGGCAAACTATTAGAAATTTTTTGTTTCCAACTCCGAGAAGTAGTTTGATCCCCCATCACAATTAACTCAATCGGAAACTGCGAGCACAAAGATTCAATAGTCGCGATCGCATTTGCAGCCACCACAACTTGATGATACAGAACTTGTCCATCTAATCCCGCAACCGCTACCCCGCACTTATCCCGACCCGGATCGAAACCTAAAATCATTATTAGTTGTTAGTTGTATTTTTACATTAATGTATTTTACAGCAGTCTTATAGCAGAAGGAAGAAGGAAGAAGGAAGAAGGAAGTTATAGTAGCCGATTGGGTAACAATCGCCTTAAAATAGTAGATTCGCCGCGCCTTCAATCCGAGCTAGCGGTTCTACAGAACGGGGTAACATAGGCAAGTGAATAATAGTTTGCTCAGCCAATAAACTACCATCAATATCTACTCCAGGTAAATAGCAATTATGCACTGCATAGCGCTGTTGCACTCCCATTTCTTTCAAAGATTCTGATAACCTTACTTGCTCAGCTACGATGGCAGCTTGAGCCTGAAAAACCCCAATAAATTCAGTATGAGAGGAGTCTTTTAACTTCTTTTGTGCAAGCACAACTTGCTGCCGCAATTTCCGCAACCGCCCCATTAAATCAACTCTGCCTAAGACATTTTGATATTTCATCCATAGTTTAAAAATCCAAGCTAGCCAGTCTCCCAAAGCTGTTGGCATTTCTAAGAAACGCAGTAAATGACCAGTAGGGGCAGTGTCTAAAATAATCAAATCTTGCTGCTTACTGTCTAATAATTCCATCACCGTAACTAAGGATAACATCTCATCAATTCCTGGCAATGCTTGAGCAACAATTTGCCGCCAAGCTTCGGGGCTGTAAGCCATTTTTACGGCATCAGCTTCGCTGCTTTCCCCACTAATCATTTCTGCTAATTCCCACAGATAATCCTCGCGAAATTTATCGAGTACGATCGCAGCATCAATTTCTTGGGCGCTCAAATTATCCGTTAGTTGCTGAGGTGCGTGTGCCAATTGCTGCCCAAACGCATCTCCCAGAGAATGGGCTGGATCGATGGAAATAATGCGAATTTTTTTGTCTGGATAGCGATTTGCCATTGCCCACCCGATAGCGGCAGCAATGGTAGTTTTGCCAACGCCACCTTTGCCACCTACTAAGATTAGTTGCCGCTTTTCGGCGATAAAATCGCTGAAATTAGGAGTAATTTTTGTGGGCCATTCGACGATCGGGGCTGGCGCGATCGCTACTGTTTCCAGTGGTTCTATTTGAGCGATGAGGTGGTCTAATGCTTCAGCACCCAGGGGTTCTGAGTTTTGTTGCGGTATGGTAAAAATATGATTTTTTCCGGGGAGTTGGAGGAATTTTTGCAGTAATTGCTGTTGTTCGCTGTAGCGATCGGCATTGGTATTTGCTGCTGTGACAATATGGTTAATAAATAAGCCGCCGCAGGGAATTTCTAGGTCTTGCAAACTATCTAGAAATCTTTGGGTTTCTAGGAGGCTCATTGGTTCTGCGATCGCGACTACATTGCAAGCACTAAAATCAGCATCTTCCAGCAATCCCCTACCTGCGGCTAATTCCGTTTTCATCTCTGCTAAAAAGCGATCTGCTTCATCAGCAGTATAGCGCCCTGCTAAAGTTTCACTAACTACGCGATGTTTCTGTTGGAATAATTCCAGCGAAGCTAACAGTACATCCAGAAAATCTTTAAGCCCAAATAGATTTACAGTATGACCGGAGGGAGCCATATCTACTACTACGCGATCGGCAGCTTTTGCTGTTAGCAATTTCTGAATTTCTAGAAACCCCATAAGTTCGTCTAAACCAGGCCAACTCAAATCCCAAACAGGGGTTAAGTCCCCACCTTCGACAAAACTACCGCGTTCTACTAATAGCTCTAAAACTTCGCCATATTTTGCTTTAAATTCCTGTAATATTTTCTGAGAGTCGAGAGCTCGCACCCTCAAGTTAGGCAAATCCGCGATCGCCTTGGGTTCGTCTTCAACTTCTACCTGTAACACATCTCCCAAAGAATGAGCCGGATCGGTGGATATTAACAGGATTTGCTCGTTGGGGAATATTCTTGCCCAGCGACGCGCAAACCCGCAGGAAAGGGTGGTTTTCCCTACTCCGCCCTTGCCGCTGAACATTGCTAGGTGGAGCAAGTCGTACTGGTTCATAATTTATAAAAGGTTTAGTGTAACCTAAGTTTTAACTGTATCTTAGCCTTTAAGTAATTAAGTGAATAGCCAGAGATTAACTGTGCAGCCTCAACCATAATCTAAATGGGCGATCGCAACATCGGATCGCGATTCATTACCCATATCATCTCGATGTTACAGTGAATAAGTCGATAAATAAAGAAAATAGTTAATCTTAAAAAGTAAAAGAGAGTAATGCCTCGCACACCTACCTTAACATTCGATCGTGGCACTTTATTGCTGCATCCACCACCGAGAGGTAAAGCCTGGGTGGATTTTGCCACGTGGGACGATCGCGTCGAAAAATTCCGCATTCCTGCTATTCACTACCGCCTCCTGGTAGAATCCTTACAAGCTGAAGGCTTAAACTACATTGACAATGCCAAAAGCTATCAACAACTAGAACTCGTCTCCAGCGTTGAAATGATGCCCTATCAGCATCAGGAAGAAGCCTTAGCAGCTTGGCAACAAGCTGGACGCGCTGGGGTAGTTGTACTTCCCACCGCCTCCGGCAAAACTTATCTCGCACAATTAGCGATCCAAGCCACTTGCCGCACCACTTTAATTGTTGTACCAACTCTGGATTTAATGCACCAATGGTATGCAAATTTAAAAGCAGCTTTTCCCGATGTTGAAATTGGATTATTAGGGGGCGGTTCGCGGGATAGAACCCCGATTCTGGTAGCAACTTATGATAGTGCAACTATTCATGCTGAAACTTTGGGAAATAAATATGGTTTGCTAGTTTTTGACGAATGCCATCACTTACCGAGTGATTTTTATCGAGTGATAGCCGAATATGCGATCGCGCCTTTCCGCCTGGGATTAACCGCAACACCAGACCGTTCCGACGGCCGCCACAGCGACCTGAATGCCTTGATCGGCCCTACTGTTTTTAGCAGAACTCCCGAACAATTAGCAGGTGGGGCTTTAGCTGAACATAAAATTGTTCAAATCCTGGTAAAATTATCACAAGAAGAAGGCGATCGCTACAGTCAACTCCTTAACATCCGTAACGAATTTTTAAAGCAATCAAACATCAAATTAGGCAGTCTAGATGGTTGGAAAAACTTTGTGATGATCAGTGCGCGATCGCCTCAAGGTCGTCGTGCCATGTTAGCACACCGCGAAGCCAAAGAAATCTCCTTCTGCACCGATGCGAAAATTAGAGTATTGACAAAATTACTAGCACAACATTATCCCCATCGCACCCTAATTTTTACCGCCGACAATGCTACAGTTTACCGCATTTCCCAAGAATTCCTGATCCCAAGTATCACCCATCAAACCCCAATTAAAGAACGCCACAATATCATCGATAAATTTCACAGCGGCGAATACAAAACTATTATTGCTTCCCACGTCCTCAATGAAGGAATTGATGTTCCCGATGCCAGAATTGCGATCGTTTTATCAGGTACGGGCAGCGAACGCGAATACATACAACGTTTAGGGCGAGTACTCCGTAAAAGCAAGGATGAAAATAAGTTAGCAATTCTCTATGAAGTCGTAACAGAAAACACCAGTGAAGAAAGAACATCTCAGCGGCGGCGCGGTGAAAATAAACCACAAAAACCGAAAAAAAGCAAAAATATAGAACAGCCAAAACCAGAAGATATGCAACTAGAAATTATCAAGCCGACCCCCATCTATGGTCTAAATCAACCTCATATCAAATTGGTCGCTGAAACTCCAGCAAAATGGGGAGAAAATAACGATGACAAAAATGAATGGTGAATAAATAGTGCAATTTAGTGTATAATAAAAATCCAAGTTTATTAACCCTTGTATTCTCTTCCTCTTACCTCTGTGCCCTCTGCGCCTTTGCGGTTCCTAAAAAAGGGGGAGATAATCAGGATTTATATAAGTAAATCCACCTAATTTAACCTAAGATACCGATGGCTAAAAAGTTGGCTGTATAAGCATTCTTCCTTCTTCCTTCTTCCTTCTTCCTTCTTCCTTCTTCTTAACAAAAAAAAAGTGGCTGTCTCTGAA
>DATGYA010000183.1:0-8046 GCA_035298405.1 Kamptonema sp.
TGGGTTTTGATTTCCCGTTCTTCAGAGCGGACTGTAAACGGGCGATCGCTTAAATCAACGGAGGTCACGTCTTCAGTGTAGAGTTCCGCCCCCCATCGTACTGCCTGAGCTTTCATCCGATCCATTAATTGCGGCCCCGTAATCCCTTCGGGGAAACCAGGGAAGTTCTCAACTTCGGTGGTGGTCATCAATTGACCGCCGGGAATACCGCCGATTTGATAGCCTTCAAAAACTACAGGCTTGAGGTTGGCTCTACCTGCATAGATTGCTGCTGTGTAACCAGCGGGCCCAGAGCCAATAATCACTAAATTTTCTACAGTTGGGTTTGTCATAGCTCTTATCCAAACTCATAACGACTTCGCTTAAGTTCAATTGTAACTGATTTGGAAGCGCGATCGCCATTCCCCGATCTTAATAATAGTTGTGGCGATTTATTGGACAAAAGAACCAACTTATAATATAATTTTATTCTACACTAAATCAAATATAGCGATCGTTTTATTCTCTACTAAATCAAATATGGATCGAACCAAAATATTATTTATTTGTAGTCAGAATAAGCTAAGAAGCCTAACGGCAGAAAAGATGTTTGAAAATAGCAGCTATGCCGTGAAATCGGCAGGTACAGAAAAAGGAGCAAGAGTAAGAGTTACAGAGGGTCATATTGGATGGGCAGATGCGATCTTTGTGATGGAGAAGAGACATAGCGATCGCCTTCGCAGTAAATACAGAGACATTCTGACAGACAAAAAAATAATTTGCCTCCACATCCCGGACAATTACGAATACATGGAACCAGAATTAATCGAGATTTTAGAAGCTAAACTTAGTCCCTATATTGAAGTGCCAAATATAGCGAGGGAACAGGGAACAGGGAATAGGGAATAGGGAAGAGAGAAAAGCTTACGACCGAAGGGATTATTAACCAGAGGTAATAGTTAGAGTTGCCCTAAGCGCCTTGGCGGTTGCTATAGCACGATATAGCACGTCTGAATGAGTTGTGTAACTTTTGTAGGGGCAATCCACCGTGCTTGCGCCGATCTTATGGGGTTAGGTCATGGATACAGATAATACAGTTTAGATGACTTACAAGCTTGTTTGCAGCGATCGCCCCACCTTACGCTTAATCTCCCTCTGCTTCTGCTTTCCTGTTTAAGAGATTCGCAGTGATTAGCATCACCCACACTGCTGAGTCAAGTCACAGTAACATATCTTAACAATCCGTTACATTTGTTTACAGAAAGACACAAAAGGGGATAAAAACATGAACGCACGTAGCTATACAGACAACCAAGGACTCCTGAACAACTTTGCAATCGAACCCAAGATGTATGTGGATGAGAGCGTCAGCACTGGTTTTACCGAGTATGCAGAGAAGATGAACGGGCGGTTTGCGATGATCGGCTTTGTATCGCTGCTGGCGGTGGAAGTGTTAACCGGACACAGCTTAGTAGGTTTTCTCAAGGACGTTTTAGGCTAGAACGCCTGTATATATTGCACACTAATCAATTCTTGAAAAAGCTTAGGAGAACTTAAAAGATGAAAACTGACTTTGACTATCGCGATCGCGATTTATTTGGCCCCGTTGTTTTCCGACCCGATTTCAACAATTTTGAGCCAATTAACATCAATCAAGCTTGGTCGCTATTCTTCACCGCCAGCCGGGAAGACAAAGCCCTGGGATTTAATTTAGAAACAGGTCGATTCTTCACCTATAGCTTAATTGCCACCGTTGTCACAGGTTTAATTTGGGCTGCCATTTTTCGCTCTTTCTAGAGACAACCTTACAGGATAGTTGAACCTTGTCTGACGCACCCTATCATTTATAGGGTGCGTTAGAACATGAAACAGAACCATTTTTAAAGTTTGAAGCAATAGATAAAATTTCTGCTTCAATTTTTTTATTGTTTGCAGATAGCGTTGAGAGTTTGCATAGCTTTAGGATGGGTTTTGCAATAGGTAGAAGCAGGGAGTGAGTAACTATTAACTATCGCTTCTGCTGACGCATAAACTCCTCAACGAAATTAGTGTAGACTTCACCATTTAAGAAAGCAGGTGTTTCTAGGATTTTTTGATGGAAACTAATAGTTGTGGGAACGCCAGTAATGGCACATTCTCGGAGGGCACGTTTCATACGGAGAATGGCTGTCGGGCGATCGCGTCCCCAAACTATCAATTTACCAATCAAAGAATCGTAATAAGGCGGTATCTCGTAGTCTGTATAAACATGAGAATCCATCCGCACGCCAGGGCCACCTGGGGGCAAATAACCGCTAATTCTGCCGGGATGGGGGCGGAAATTATGGTCGGGATCTTCAGCATTGATGCGGCATTCTATAGCGTGGCCGTTCATTATCACTTGGTGTTGCGACAGTTGTAGTTTTTCACCTTGGGCGATGCGAATTTGTTCGGCAATTAAGTCAAGACCGGTAATCATCTCGGTAACGGGATGTTCTACTTGGATGCGGGTGTTCATTTCCATAAAGTAGAATTTGCCGAATTTGTCAAGTAGAAATTCGACGGTTCCTGCACCTGTATAGTTGATTGACTTAGCAGCTTTGACGGCGGCGTGACCCATTTTTTCTCGCAATTTGGGAGTAAGAGCGGGGCTGGGGGCTTCTTCTAGGAGTTTCTGGTGTCGCCGTTGGATAGAACAGTCTCTCTCGCCGAGGTGGATGACGTTACCGTAAGAGTCAGCTAGGATTTGAAATTCGATGTGGCGGGGGCATTCGATGAATTTCTCCAGGTAAACGCCTGGATTGCCGAAGGCTGCGTCAGCTTCTCCTTGGGCGGCGGCGAAGAGTTTAGGGAGTTCGCATTCTTCTCGAACTAATCTCATACCGCGCCCGCCGCCGCCGGCTGTGGCTTTGATCATTACGGGATAGCCAATGTCACGGGCGATCGCGATCGCTTCATGTTCATCTCTTAGCAATCCACCACTCCCCGGTACTGTGGGTACTCCCACCCGCTGCATAGTTTCTTTGGCTGTCGATTTATCCCCCATTGAACGGATAGCATCTGGGGAAGGGCCGATGAAGGTGATATGGTGATCGGCGCAAATTTCCGCAAATTTGGCATTTTCTGCCAAAAAGCCGTAGCCAGGGTGAATGGCTGTAGCGTTGCGGGTTAGGGCGGCAGCGATGATGTTGGGGATATTCAAATAGCTTTTGCTGCTTGTCGGTTCGCCGATGCAAACGGCTTCATCCGCCAACTGAACGTGGAGAGCGTGACGGTCTATGGTGGAGTGTACCGCAACGGTGGGAATCCCCATCTCTTCACAGGTGCGGATAATACGGAGGGCGATTTCTCCGCGATTGGCAATTAAGAGTTTGGAAAACCCCATCTTCGGTACTTTTCTCTCTGCGATCTGTAGAATAGACTTTTTGGGTCTCTTCTGGTAAGTATTACCCAAAATCTAGTTTAGATAAATTTGTTGCACAATTTTCTAGTTTTGGTGTTATGATTGTAAATCGGCAGCAGTAGAGTTAAGATTGTATAGCGTTGCGGGTTTAAAGTCTGAAACCAGCCGCTTAAACTCAAAACTCAAAACTCAAAAAGCGGATGTGGCGGAATTGGTATACGCGCACGCTTGAGGTGCGTGTGGCTTGTCCTTGCGAGTTCGAGTCTCGCCATCCGCATTTACGGACTAGGTAATTAGTAGTTGCTAATTAGTAGTTGCTAAAAGCTGACAGTCGAAAATAAGATAAAGACAGGACTGGGGCGATCGCGCTTACCAGTCTTGTTTTTTGGGTGAGTGGGGCGATCGCGCCTGTCCGAGTTCTGGTATCTTGAGAAGGTGAGCAGCGATCGTCGGGATTGCATCTACAAAATAGGATTTCAGTAATAAAAGCTGCTGGAAATACCCATAACTTTGAAGTTATGGGATGTGTCAACTCAGGGAGTGGTATGACAGGGATGCAATCTCAAGAAAATTTGAATAGCGCCAGTGTTGAGGAAGTGGTAAAGCGAATCTTTATCAATCGCAAGATTACTCGCGCCGATCAGCGAAGGTTTATGGCGGCGATGATGTCTAAGGATGCTTTAACTGTAGAGGAACATGAGCAAATTGACCGAGTTTTTGATGGTTTGCGCCGAGGGGTGTTGAGGGTTGTCGATTAAGTGCGATCGTGAATCCTGCTGTAGGCATGGCGCTTTGGGGATAGTTGAGTAGCGGCGGGGGACTATTCCCTACTTATCCTTTCAGTAGGCAGCGAGAACACTAATCTGTTCTTAGCAATTTCTAAGTTTCTAATCTTGACTATCCTGTGAAACCTGCCTTTCTCCACTGCCATTATCGTTTCCATCTAACTCAATTTTATGCCCATTTACCTGATTTTGCAACAACTGCAAAAGCATGGTTTCCAACTGCGATGATATTTCCACTTGCAAATTACCTGTGCGAATATTCAAATCTCGTTGCGGAAAAGGAATCTCAATCTTATGTTTCCGAAAATTTTCCTCTATTCGGTAATACAAATCGCTTTGAATTAAGAATTGCTTACTCGGTTGCGCTGTCCAAACTCGCAATTCAAAATTTAGGGCGCTATCGCCAAATCCTTTAAATAAAACTTGCGGCTTGGGAACAGAAAGCACATCGGGATGACCAGTTCCCGCTTGCAATAAAGCAGTTTGTACTGCATTGACATCGGAATCATAAGCTACTCCAATTGGGAGGCGGACTCCTGAAAGAGGATTGTCATGGTTCCAGTTAATTAACTCTGTTTCTAAAAAACGGGAATTAGGTACAATAATCGAAACTCGATCCAGTGTTCTAATTACTGTACTGCGACCGCCAATGCGCTCTACGATGCCTTTATATTCCCCAACTTCTACAAAATCGCCGATTTGAATTGGACGTTCTAAAATGATTACAAGTCCGCTGCCAAAGTTTTTAGCAATATCTTGTAAACCAAATCCAATCCCGACACCGAGCACACTAGCTAAAATAGTTAAAGAACTTAAATCTAGTCCCCAAACTTGTAATAAAATAATACTGCCGATCGCGATTAAACTGTATTTGGTAATAATGGCGATCGCTTCCTGTGCTCCGCGATTGATTCCAGCTACTTCTAAAATCCGCGATCGCAACACATTAGTCGCTGTACGCGCCACCACGATCAATCCCCACAGAAAACCGCCCAGAATTAACAAATCTGTGACAGAGTAAGCCTTTTCCCCAACAGTGAACAGTTTGGAAATAAAGCTGGCGATTAGGATATTAGTGAGTTGGTAACTTAATCGGCGCGTCAACGGAAACAGATTAGTAATGTAGAGAATAGTGGCTACCCACAAACCTAATCGCGTACTGGCAAGAGTAAGATTGAGTAATAAATCAAAACTGCGGGGCGAATCAGGATCGGAGAGATGGCGATTAGGAAGCAACATTTGCAACCCTCGGCGGATAGTATGTTGCCAAAACCAAGCTAAAGCTATGTGAAGCGCGATCGCGCCTAGCAAAATTGCGATCGCATTAACCACCGCATCCCCAATATACTTACCACTACGTTGTTGTTGAGCTTCATTCACCGCTTGCTGAATTTGCGCCGCCCAAGTTCCCGCCTGTTCCTCTGGAGTGCGACCAGTAGGCACATCTAGTTGTGTGACTGTCAACAAATATCGAGCAGATGTATCTAAAGGAGAAGAATTTGCCTCTAAATCTTTATTAGAAACTGAAACTAATAAAATTGTCGGTAATTGATTGCGTTCCTCTACCTTTACCTGTACAGATTCAGGAGATGAAACAGCATCTCGCAATTGGGAATTAATTAAATTAGCCCGTTCTTTGGCTGTAAACTGTCCTGAACTGCTAACTTGAAAAATTTGTCGTCCATCTAAAATTACTGGGGCTAAGTCAAACTTAGAACTAACTTGTGCTAATGCTGGAAAAGCAAGGAAAATGCAGGAAACTAGGATAATTAACCCAGCTATGCACCTTCCTTGGAAAAGCCAGAATTGACTGCGGTTTTTATTCTTAATCACTTTTACTCTTTTAATACAGCCCTCTCCAGCAATTTTCACTTTCAGATAGATTCAGCGACAAATTACTGACACTACTCTAAAATTTAGTTGAGGAGCGTAGGCTTAAAAGTTCTTGAGGCGAAGCCAAAAGTTTAATAGTGACAGCAACAATTTCGCCTTTCAAATTTAGTAGAAACAGCCAGGACACCTTAACTCCAAATAACTGGGTTTGTACCTTACCGCTTACCTGAATTTGAATATGCCCATTTTCTAAAGTTTCGATAATAGCCTGTTGCGGCTCAAGTTGCATCCCTTTAGCTTCCGCTTTCAAGTATAGCGCGATCGCACCTCGCCCCACAATCGGATCTTCAAAGGGAGCATTGAGAACACCATCGGGAGCAAACAGATTAGCAGTAGCATCAAAGTCCGCACAGTTAAAAGTTTCAAAATAGCGCTGCACCACTGGATCTATGGCACTAACTACGGCAGTATTAGCTATCAAAATTGTTTGAGTCATGAAACTTATCTATAATTTGTTTATTTGAGTTTTACAGGAATCACACATTAACGACCACCCTCTATAGGTAGATTAGTGCTAACGACCCGCCAGCTTTTCTCTGACTCCAGGTTGTCTGTACCCCTGCATAAGTCCCGATAAAAAATCTGGTTTCGTAAAAGAAACCAGATTGCTCAAAATATGCTAGGAAGAGAGGCTTAAACTCCGTAATCAGAGAAAGTCCTTAGCCTTTTGCTTTTACTTAGCCATCAAGTTAAGTAACTCTTGAGGAGAGGCTAACAAGTCGATCGCCACAAAGAAAATTTTGCCTTGAGGATCTAGCAAAAATCGCCAAGCAATGTTCATACCTACACTCGCGCCAAACCAAGGAGTTTGGACTTTTCCTGTCACTTTAATCTGCGTGTAGCCATCTACAACCTCAGATACGCCCCGCTCTGGCATCATTTTTAAGCCAACACACTCTTCGCGCATATAGGCCAAAATGGCTTCTTGACCGACGATTGGCTTTTGGAAAGGCGGTTGCAGAGCACCCTTGGGAGCAAATAAATTGACAGCAGCCTCAAAGTCAAAGGCGTTCATGTTGTTAATGTACCCAAGTACTGTCGGGTTGGTAACGCCCTCGATCGTGACTTGAGTTCGCTGCGCCATCTCGGTTGGGGGAACAACCGGATCTGCAACTTTTGCATAACTGCCAGGAGCATTCGGATCGAAGCCCATGTTTACTACAGCATTACGTAGTACAGTGATTTGCTGACCGCCATCAAGTTGCCGGATTGTTTGCAACACTGCTGAGGCATTGGCAGAAAGCTTATAGCCAGGTGGGATCGGAGCTACGAGTCCCTGAGCCATCCATTCTCCCAACTGATACCAGAAGCCCAATTTAATGTTCATGCTGAAGGAAGCATAGGAACGGTTAAGAGGAGTGTCAACACGGTTAGCTAAATCGCACATTACCTGTGTTTGGGCTAAAGGAGGCATCTGCTTAATTTGGGCCAACAAACCATCAGCAATGACCATGCTGGCGGCTCCTGGGGCAGCAGGAGTAATGGTGATTCCCATTTCCGTATAGGCAAACCACAGTAATGCTAGTTGATCTTCAGCGCTGAGCTGAGCGAACTTTGCGATCGTATCTGGGACAGCACTCGCAACTTGAGTGTTAGAGAAAATACCCTGAGCGGTCTCAATAGTAAACGGCATATGTAAATAGAGATTTTTGTTGTTAAGTTGCGAATCCAGTATCTGGGCTTCGTGAATCTCTTCTCCTTGTTTACACTATGTAACGATTTATTACATTTTGTCAACATACTTTGCAAATTTAGTAGTTTTAAAATTAAGATTATAAGTTTGCGTTATTTATCTCATCCTAAATAATCGCCCATATCATATAAGCGCTAAAATATCAAGATATAATCCCAGAAAAAACTAAAGCCATAACTGGGAAAGATTTCTGAAACCTTGAGAGGCAGCCAATGAAATCGCCAATTACCAGCACTCAGATCAAGCAGAAAGCTTTAGAATTAGGATTTCACAAAGTGGCGATCGCGCAGGTAGATGATGCCCCTTACCCAGAG
>DATGYA010000184.1:0-2875 GCA_035298405.1 Kamptonema sp.
ACAACGCTACCCTGAACCAATGGCGGATATATCTCAGATGCTCGAAACCGAGGGAAAACTTTAAATACCGCTTTTTGAGCGCCCGGCAAAGTTTTGGATATTGCCAAAAATCCAGTTTCGGCATTCGTTTGAGTTAAGTCAACTCCAATTCCCTCCATGTCAGCGCCGTCACCTAGTCCCGATTCTTCGTCAATAATTCCGGTTGCTGGATTGTAGAAACCTAAAAACCTAACAACAATGCGCCGATCGAACAAGGTAGTTGCCGGAAATCCATCAACCTGAACATTCAAGCCAAATCGAGAACCGACGGCAATATCATCTCCGGTGTCTGAGCCAAAAAATACTGTCAAACCTTTGGCATTTGCTGCTACCGAATCTGTGTTGTCGGCTGCCGCATAATTCGCGCCAAACAGTAGATTTTGAGCGAGAAATTCTTCATCAACAGCGACAAGCGGACGGCAAGCGCCTGTGTCTCCAGAAACGTCTCCGCCAATTGGGAACAACCCAAAATTGGGATTGCCAAACCGCACCCAATATTCACCGGGCGATCGCTCAATTACTTTGTCGCCATCAACCGCATGGCGAAAATAGGGAGAATTTGGATCGGTAATCAGCCACGGGTAGTAAATATAGTAAGAAGCGCCACTGGTTACACCGCCACTAACCAGCCGCACCATACCGGGAACTAAGCTAACTCCCGTAGGCAATCCGGCAGGCAAACTGACGGCGGCGGGCGGTACGACTAATTGCTCGTCACGACTAAAAACAATCGGCGCTGCTGTAGCGAAAGCGTCAGAATCCGCTTGAAACAGCCGCCAGAATCCGACAACCCAAGCATCGTCTAACGTTGTAGTGAGGGATGCAGCAATAAAGCAATATTTGTAACCGGTAGCAGCGTCCCGGTTATCTTCGGGAAAGCTGACCGAAATACGACCCCCAACGGGAGCGGTAGCAGTAACGGCGGGCGACGGCAGGCTTACACCAGCCTCGTTTAGTAGATACAGCCAAAACGTGCGAGTTTGCGAAATCGAAAACGCTCCGCCTGTCGATAATACTGTTACATTGCCACTTTCAAAAGTCGGACTATATCGTCCACTGCCGTATTCTGCGGTCATAAATATTTAAAATAATTTGAGAATTAAAGACCGCGACCAGTGCTGGAGTCGGTTGCTGACGATGAAAGTCGGACAAAAAACTCGTCTCCATTTCTTGATCGCACTCGAACACCTTCTTGGTTTTTGGTAATTGTTTTTAGCGAAGCGGTAAGAGCTTGCGCTAAATCTTTAGCTACTCGGCTTGTATTTTGCATTTGGCTTTAGCTTTTTATTTAAGTATACTCGCTGGCTCAATCATTTTGAATTTACACGAGACTGTTGATTGCTTTGGGTGATTGTTCCAATGTCGTTTAAATCCCGCAATTGGAATCGACTTAAATCTTGGTTTGGATCAAGTTTATTCGCGGCGGGGTCAAGCTTAGATGATCGAATAAACGCAACTGGCAACTCCGCTCCTACTTGCAGAGCCGTACCCGGAGATTGCAGATAGTTTTTGCCGTTGATAAAACCTTTAATGTCAACGCTGTTGCTCACTCCAAAAATCCGACGCTTCCGAACTTCGCCGTTACAGATATAAATTAGCTTGTCCCCCGATCGCATCTGCGGGTTGTACCAAATCAGCAACTCTTCTCGCACCGAGTTCTGCGCGTCGGCAATCCTGAACTCTGTCTCAGCCGCCAAATATGCCTGGGTTTTCGTTTCAGCATAAGGAAATGACAGCCCGCTACTTTCTAACTGTTGCCGAAACTTCTTATTTCCCTTGGGTGGCAAGTGCGCGGTTTCGACAAAGTAACGGCGTTTCCCCCGTTCTGGGTTTTGTTCGTTTGGATCGACGGAATTACTGCGTGGCTCTACTCGCTCCCACACCGAAGGCAATTGTGTCGCTGCACCGGGGCGTCCCGTATTTGTTGAGGTTGTTTGCTCCGACAATTGGCTGTTAAAGCTGACCCCGCCTGCTACAGCTTTTTTCCCGATCGACAGAAACCGATCTTCTTCCCGTGTTGCGCGCGATCGGTTAAAATCCGCCATTGTCTCTCCCGGTGGTAAGTTGACTGACCCCAACCATTTAGGCGTTTTGACCGAAGTTATTTTGATTTCAGAAAAGTTCAACTCTTCAGAGCCTGCGAACAGTGGGGGATATTCTGGCTTTATGTCGGCAGGGGCGGCAGTTGAATTATCGTTTCTGATTTTGATGTTTCGAGGGTCTTCAGTTTCGGCAAATGCGCCGGAATATCGCTGTTGCTTGCGAACGAAGCGCGGGTCAATCCATTTGCCATCGCCGATATTGTCAATCCGTTTATAAGTTAGTTCACCCGTCGGCGAACACACTTCCTCTAGCTCAAAATCAGGTAATTCTACATCACCATAGTGGGCGTTGTACGGTGATAAAATATTTTCTTCAATCTCGTAAACCTGAATCTGCTTAGGTAAGTAACAGATAAGCGAAGCCTGTTTAAATGCGGTATCCGTCGGAGTGTCGCTGCTTTCCGGTTGAAATTTGATGGTAGCAAAGTCTTCACTTGGATCGGAGTCTGCGTTAGAAACATCGCTAATGCCCTCAGTTTGATGTACTGCTGTTCGCCACCCGGTTGTCACTGATCGCAATCTCCAGCCCTCTTTATCGTATTCCACAACCTCAGTGGTGTCTTCAATAATCCCCCAAAATCCCAACGGGTCAACCCCGTCAACTTTCTTGCTAGTTGGGTTGTACAAGTCAATCCCTCGGATGCCCGAAAACCCATACTTCAGGGTTTGCTTTTTCAATGACATCCCGTCGATCGTGGTAATTTTCTCGTTCACCTTCACATAGTTACTGCCAG
>DATGYA010000185.1:0-1700 GCA_035298405.1 Kamptonema sp.
AAATTGGTCATATTTGCCTTTGATGAAGTAACCCCTTTGCCGGACAATGGGTTTATGAATTTCATTAACAACAGCGGTTTTTCCAATTCCAGAAAAGCCTGCCACTAGCATCATTTCTGCGCTACCTGCGCTGACTCTCTCAAAGGCAGCTAAGAGTTGATTTACTTCGTTTTCTCTGCCATAGAGTTTTTCGGGGATGGTAAAGCGATCGCTGATATCTCGCTCACCCAGTTTAAAGGTTTCTATATGACCTGTTGTTTTTAATTGTTTTAGACAAATCTCTAAATCGTGCTTGATTCCTAATGCAGCTTGATAGCGATCTTCGGCATTTTTTGCCATCAGCTTACTGACTATTTCTGACAAAACTAAGGGAATTTGGGAATTAATTTGATGAATGGGTATCGGCTGTTTTGCTAAATGACAATGTACTAATTCCATCGCATCTTCTGATACAAATGGTAATTCTCCTGTCAATAATTCATAGCACGTGACACCGAGAGAATAAAAGTCGCTGCGATAGTCAATACCTCGGTTCATTCTCCCGGTTTGTTCTGGGGAAAGATAGGCTAATGTTCCTTCTAAAACATTAGCATTCTGGATCTCTTGAGTTTCTCTTGGTAGTAGTGAAGAAATGCTAAAGTCAATGAGTTTAACTTGTTTGGTTTCTGGTTGAATTAATATATTAGCGGGCTTAATATCTTTATGAATGACTCGGTTTTGGTAGAGATAGTGAAGAATGTCTGTAAGTTGCAGCGCAATGTTAAAAAATTCTACTAAAGGTAAAGATTTATATTTTGGGCTGTCATTCCCTATCAAATTGAGATAAGTAGATAGGGAAATTCCGCCAAAGTCTTCCATGACTAAGGCATAGCTATTGTGGTAGACTTCCAAAGTTTGGAGTTTGACGATGTGAGGAAAGTCGAGATTTTTAGCAATGCTATATTGGTTGCGAAATTGTATAAGTTCGTTGAATTTGGGGTATTTGTTTCGCAGGATTTTAATTACTACTGGCTGTTGGTCGCTGGTACGGATGCCTCGATAGACGAGGGTGCGCGTACCTGTGTAGAGTTCTTCAGTTATTTGATAGTCTGAAAAATTTGGATGCGCGTTCATAACTCCTTTATTCTCTATTAGACAGCAGGCAAATTAGAATATTTAATTCAATTCTATTCTATTATTTGACAGGGATAGTGATCTCAAACACAGTACCCTCATCAGGTACAGAATCAACTGTAATTTTTCCCTGGTGTTTTTCTTCAATGATTTGACGCGCGATCGCCAATCCCAACCCTGTCCCTTTTCCTACTCCCTTGGTGGTAAATAAATGCTCAAAAATCTTCGCTTTCACCTCGGCACTCATGCCAATTCCATTATCTTTAATCCGAATTATTGCCCAATATTTATCCTCTGACAACTCAGTTTTAATAGTAATTTTATTGGCAATTTCTGCATACTTGCGTCCTTGGTTTGATTCTTCTAGGGCATCAATTGCATTGCTCAACAAATTCATAAATACCTGATTCAACTGTCCGGCGTAGCATTCAATTTGCGGTAAATTGCCATAGTCTTTAATCACTTGAATTTCGGGACGAGTATCATTAGCCTTGAGGCGATGTTTGAGGATCATAATTGTACTATCAATTCCCTCATGGATATTGCAGGCAACCGGATGGTTAGTATCCGCACGGGAGAAGGTTCTT
>DATGYA010000186.1:0-5958 GCA_035298405.1 Kamptonema sp.
TCACTCCCAAAACCTAACTCCCGACGAATTCGCGCATGAGTCCATTCAGCTATCGCCTCCGCAGTCTGAACTGCCAACCCATGAAAATAGAGATAATCGGTATATTGATTATCAGCAAATAGCTTTTGTGCGAACTCCGTAGCAATGTGTCCAACCGTCACCGCTTGCATCGGAAAAACATCAATTTTCCCCGATTCTTTCGGTGCAAAAAAGTCAGCAATACACAACCGCCGACCCGACTTTTGCCGAGGGAAAGTAAAGGTTGTAATAACCCCCCCTTCGCCCCCCCTTGGTAAGGGGGGGTTAGTTACATTGCCCCCCGTTGGTAAGGGGGGGTTAGTTACATTGCCCCCCGTTGACAAGGGGGAATTAGTTAGATCAGCGCCCCCCGTTAACAAGGGATTTACTACATCAGCGCCCCCTGTTAACAAGGGATTTACTACATCAGCGCCCCCCCTTACCAAGGGGGGGTTGGGGGGGTTAGCCGGATCGTAAAGGTACAAAGAATTACCCTCAGACTGACAAGGAAAATACCCATAAACCACCTGTGGATGTAACAACTTCTCATTAACAATCCGCTGTTTCCATCCCTCCAAAATCGGATAAACTTTCTCAGCTAAAAACGCATCATACTCTTCGCGAGATTGGTCTTTCGGCTTGCGATATTGCCATTGTCCAGCAATCAAAGCTTGTAAGTCTAAATGCCAGAAAATTTCATCAAAGGGAATATCTTCAGGCTGCAATACCTGAGTACCCCAAAAAGGTGGAGTTGGGCGTTCAATATCCACATCCACCGCCTCGGAACGCCGTGTATCTATCACTAATGGCGTTGCTGATTCTGCAATTTCCACCTCTTTTTTAGGTGTGACTTCTATTTTAGCCGCCCCATTGCCATTACCATTTTCTTCATCGGCAAAACCCTTAAAATCATCCCATTTTCCCACTGATTTTGCAGGCATCAATTTATCCATAAAGTGCAAGTCAGAGAAGGCATCTTTGCCATAAACTACCTTACCCTTATAGGTATTTTGACAATCTTCATGGACAAACTTCGGAGTCAACGCTGCACCACCTAAAATCACTGGAACCGTAATGCCTCGCTGGTTAAATGTCTCCAGGTTTTCTTTCATAAAAGCTGTGGATTTAACCAATAATCCACTCATGGCAATACAATCAGCTTTGTGCTTTTCATAAGCTTCGATGATGTTGTCAACTGGCTGTTTAATTCCCAAGTTAATCACCCGGTAGCCATTATTAGAAAGAATGATGTCAACCAGATTTTTCCCAATGTCGTGAACGTCGCCTTTAACGGTAGCGATGATAAACGTTCCCTTAGCATTATCTCCTGATTCTGATTTCTCCATGTATGGCTGTAAAAATGCAACGGCAGCTTTCATAGTTTCGGCAGATTGCAATACAAATGGTAATTGCATTTGCCCAGATCCAAATAATTCGCCGACCACTTTCATGCCATCTAATAAGAAAGTGTTGATAATCTCCAAAGGTGGATATTGTTCTAAGGCTGTGGTGAGCACTTCTTCTAATCCAATCCTTTCACCGTCGATGATATGGCGCTTCAGCCGTTCTTCTAAAGGCAGCAGTTTATCAGCACTGCGATCGCGCTTTGTTGTAGCACCTTCAAAAGCATTTGTCAACTCTCCTAAAGGATCGTAAATACAAACATTGCCATCAAATTCTCGTTGGTCATAAATTAGTTTACGGCAAAGCTCTTGATATTTTTCTTCAATTTTTGCCAGCGGTAAAATCTTATTAGGGCTAACAATTGCTGAATCCATTCCTGCTTGCATTGCTTCGTGCAAAAACATCGAATTCAAAACTTGTCTAGCCGCTGGATTTAAGCCGAAGGAAATATTAGAAACTCCTAGAATAACGTGACATTCTGGCAATTCTTGGCAGATGCGACGGATGGCTTCAATTGTAGCTTTCCCATTAGCCCTGTCTTCTTCAATCCCGGTGGAAATTGGCAAGGCTAGGGGGTCAAAAAAGATGTCGTAGGCGGGGATACCGTAGGCAATGGCGGCGTGATAGGCGCGGGATGCGATCGCAAACTTCTTCTCCGCACTCCGGGCCATGCCATCTTCATCAATTGTACCAATAACTATACCAGCGCCGTACCTTTTTGCTAATTCTAATACCTTATAAAAACGCGGTTCTCCGTCTTCATAGTTAGTAGAATTTAACAAGCATTTACCGCCAGCGGCTTTTAACCCCGCCTCCATTTTTTCCCATTCTGTGGAGTCCAACATTAAAGGTAAAGTGGCATTAGTAACCAGGCGAGATACAACTTCTCTCATATCTCTGATGCCATCGCGTCCCACATAATCAACGTTAACATCGAGAATGTGTGCGCCTTCGCGGACTTGTTCGCGTCCCATTGAGATTAAACCATCCCAATCTTCAGCATTTAATAAGTCGCGGCATTTCTTAGAACCGCTAGCATTAAGTCTTTCACCAACAATTAAGAAAGAATTATCTTGGTCGTAAGGTTGAGCGCTATAAATTGAGGCGGCGGCGGGTTGCCAAGTAGTTTCTCTGACTTTTGGTGTCAGGGTTGTAGAAATTTCTGCTAATTGTTGAATATGATCGTAGCGAGTGCCGCAACAGCCGCCAATTACTTGCACTCCTAAGTCTTCTACGAAGTGCATTAATGCCATTCGTAATTCCATAGGCGTGAGTTTATAATGAGCGTGTCCCCCCACATTTTCAGGTAAACCTGCGTTGGGAATACAGGAAACAACAAAGGGGGAATATTGGGATAAATATTTGATATGTTCGGCCATTCTGTCTGGCCCAGTAGCGCAGTTCAATCCTAAAATATCAATAGGAAAAGGTTGTAAAATTGTCAGTACAGCGCTGATATCGGAACCTACTAACATTGTACCAGTGGTTTCCATGGTCACGGATACCATGATCGGGAGGCGCGTACCTTTTTTAGCAAATACTTCTTCAATGGCGCTGAGTGCCGCTTTAATTTGCAGCACATCTTGGCAAGTTTCAACTATTAATAAGTCAACCCCACCATCAAATAGTCCTTCCGCTTGTTCGGCAAAGGCAATTTTCAGAGTATCAAAGTCAATATGTCCCAGAGTTGGTAATTTAGTTCCAGGGCCAATTGAACCGGCGACAAATCGGGGTTTTTCTGGTGTAGAATACTCAATAGCCAGGCCTTTGGCGAGAGTAGCGGCGGCTTTATTAAGGTTGTAGGCTTCGTGGGCTAAATTGTATTCAGCGAGTACAAAGGAACTGGCCCCGAAGGTGTCAGTTTCGATGACATCGGCCCCTGCTTCTAGGAAGCCGCGATGGACTTTGGCGACGGCTTCGGGATTGGTGTAGATGAGGTATTCGTTGCAGCCTTCGTATTGAGGGCCGCCGAAGTCTTCAGCAGTGAGGTTTTGGAATTGCAGGTTCGTACCCATTGCGCCATCGAAGACGATGACAGGCCGGGATGGGTGGTGGAGGCGTTGGAGGAAGGTGCTATTGGTCATCTGGTTAAAATTTTTGACGCTCTATTTTGATGAATTAGAAAATATGCTAACGTAGTTATTTATATAATAGCTGATCTAGCCAGGTATGACTTAGGAAAATATAGCCTAAAATATCAGGAGGCTGAATTATGGCAAGTGACTGGAAGAAAAATTTGGAGTCAAAACAGGTTAAATTGACTGAATTATGTCAGCATTACCGAGTGTTGAAGATGGAATTATTCGGTTCGGCAACAGGAGATAATTTCAATGAGGAAAAGAGTGATTTAGATTTTTTAGTTCAGTTTACACCAATGCCACCAGTGGAATATGCTAATTGCTTTTTTGGTTTGCGAGAGGCGTTGAATAAGTTGTTTAATCGTTCTATAGATTTAGTTGAAATTAATTCAATCCGCAACCCTTATTTTTTAGAATCAATTGAAAAATCGCGGGTGATTTTGTATGCGGCTTGAGGTACAGAAATATTTGTTTGATATTCAGGAAGCTTGTCAACTTTTAACGGAGTTTACGGCAGGTAAAACGTTTGAAGATTACGTAAGTAATGCGATGCTACGCTCTGCTGTGGAGCGACAGTTTGAGATTGTGGGAGAGGCGTTAAACCAGATGTTGAAATTAGAGCCTGATTTGGCGGTAAGAATTACAGATTGTCGAAGAATTGTCGATTTTCGTAATCTTTTGATTCATGCTTATGCCAAGGTTTCTAATCAGGTAGTTTGGGGAATTATCGAGTCTAATTTACCTGTACTTTATCGTGAAATTAGTCAATTATTAGAGGAGAGAGTTAATTAAAAGGTTATTGTTAATTAGTAAATAATTTCCCTATCATTTTCACCGCCTAGTAAACAGTCGATTTGTTATTGTTACTGTCAATTACAGAAAATTTTCGCCTATTAAGTAAAGTCAGGCTCCTAGTTTATTTGCCACACCTTTGAGATAGAAGTTCCTGAGACGTTCACGGAATGCGACGAAATCAGGTTCACTATTCAGGGGAGTTCGGAATAACTCAATTTCTTGTCCATTGTCTTCCGACAACAAAATGATTTCGTTACCTGTTGCATATCCTATAAATTTAGGAAAGAATTCTTGCTGTGGATATAACTTATTATAGATGCCATATTGAACTCCAAATGTCAAATTATCCCAGTCTATGTTACTTTCAATTCTACGTAGTGAACCTCCCATTTGACTCCGAATGAAGTTACTGCCAAGTTCACTTACTACGCTTCGCCATACATTATAAATCTCTTGAACGATTTGATCGGAAAGTCTTTTGAAAAGCTGTCGTTCAGGATAATCAGAAGAACTGGATAATTTATTCTTAATTCGTTCCAGATAAATTCCTGGCTCGTCATTTTCAGCATTTAAGGAAGAAAGAGACACGCCCATTAGGGCTTTTTTGAGCGCAGGGATAGACTGCCAACGGCGAGCAATTGGGATCTCAAAGGCTCTGTCAAAAATAGCATTAATTTGGGATAGTAAATCTGATGGTATTTGGGATAATACATTTTTACTTTCCGTTCTTTGATGAGGCTTTTTTTCTTCGTGATCGTAAAGACTAATGGGGCAAATTTTGGTAATTGCAAAAAATAGAATTCCACAGCATTGTGTAATATCTGACCTTGGATCTCGCTGGAGGCTACTTTTATGGTGAAGCTCAGAAAGATGTAAAAACCTATTTCCAAGTTGTTGACCAGTTGGCGTTAGGCTAGTATCCTCGCTATCCTCCTTATTAAAGGAGATTCCAAAGTCAATTAAAACTGGATCGTTAATATTATCATTCCGAAGTATTATATTGTCTGGTTTAATGTCTCTGTGAACTATTCCCTCATTGTGACAGAATTCCAGAACATCTAGCAACTTATTCACAAAGTTAATGGCAGTGAAAATATCGAATGCTTCCTGCTCTTGTAGCATTTCAGACAATGTTTTACCCTTAATAAATTCAGTGACAATATAAAGCGGAACATCCGATCTGAATTCTTCAGAATTTGATTCAATTGCTCTGGGGATGCCATCACAAGTGAGAGTGCATAAAGCTACATACTCTCTGTACATTCTTCCGCGTCTTTCAGGGTCGTTCTGCTTTTTGAGCTTTTTTAAGACATATTGACATTGGTCTGTAGTGCTTTTACGTTCAACCAGTTGAGTGATACCCTGTCCACCTTGACCTATATCCTTGATAATTTTCCATTCTTGCTCCCAAGGCTTTTTATTTTGTTTTGTCATTTTCTTCTAATCTTCATTATTTAATCTATTATGACACGACTGTAGGGATGCGATCGCACGTCTGCCACCGCTGTAATCCCCTGCTTTTGAAGCAAGGAAATAAACGCTTCAATGCTTAGATTAGAGTGACCGACTGTGAATACTTGCATTGCCATAAAATATCCTCTTAAACAGCCGAATCTTTATGCGATCGCTTCCTTAACCGCTGAATCAAAAGTTGAATCGCTAA
>DATGYA010000187.1:0-2118 GCA_035298405.1 Kamptonema sp.
GTGCCACCTCATTCAATTGAGAGATTGCCCCGTTCACCTCTCGTAAAGACTGAACGGTTTGAGAGGAAGCTTCGGTCAATTGCAGCATCGCCTGAGAAATTTGCTGCGCTCCTTGGGATTGCGCTTCCATACTGCCGCTCACTTGTTGGAATCGCGGTGTCAGAGTTTGTACTTGTTCGATAATCGACTCTAATTTATTGCTGATATTGCTGACATCTTCTACTCCCCTTTCTACTTCTTTGGTGAATTTGTCCATTTCCATCACTCCGGTGGTGACTGCCCCTTGCATTTCTTTGACCATGTTTTCGATATCGAGAGTCGCCACGGCGGTTTGGTCGGCTAGTCGGCGAATTTCTCTGGCCACGACTGCAAATCCGGTGCCGTATTCCCCGGCTTTTTCCGCTTCGATGGCGGCGTTGAGGGAGAGCAAGTTGGTTTGGTCGGCTACTTTGGTGATGGTGGTGATGATGCTGTTGATGTTGTTGGCTTTTTCGCTAATCGTGCCTAGTTTGCCGGAGATGGTGCCGGTTGCCCCGGCTAGCATTCGCATGGTTTGTTCCATGTGGGCTAGGTCTTTTTGGCTTTCGGCGGCTCCTGATGCGGTGGCTTGGGAGGTGTAGCCTACTTCATCCATTGTTTTGAGTAGTTGCTGGGAGGTGGCGGAGATTTCTTTGGCGGTGGCGGCGACTTGGTTGGTGGAGGCGGCTTGTTCGGTGACGGTTGCTTCTAGTTGTTTGCCTGATGCGGCGATTTGAGTGGTCGATGTGGTGATTTGGATGCCTGATTTTTGCAAGTTTTGGATTAATACATTCAAGTTTCTGCTCATATTGCGAAATGCCACTAGCAATTTCTCCAACTCAGTACCGTCTCTGGTTACTTCAACGGTTTGCCGCAAGTCTCCCTCGGCAATTTTATCTGCCGCGTCGATGATCGTTGGCATTTTTCTACTTAAGGGCAAGACCACCCACCAAGCTACTAATACCGTTACCGCGATCGTTAACAACGTACCTAAAATAGTGAGTATCAAGATCGCACCCTGACCTTGTTTAATTTCCCCTTTGTTTTTTTCCAGCCGCTGTTCTAGTAATTCAATAACCTCTTTTCGCAAATCTTCTACTCTTAATAAGTGTGATTGGATAACTATTCGCTTTGCTTCTTCTCGCTGGTTGGCATTGACCAAAGGAAAAACTCCCGCACTAATTTGCTCGTACTCTTCAGCTACTTTTATGAGTTCGTCTATTGCATTTCGAGCTTGCCTATCTTTGATATCTTGTAAACTTCGCTTGCTATTGAGCATAATTTCACGAGTATAATTGTAATCCCTTATGTAGAGAGTATCTCCCGGATCGAGAACGTAAGCTCGAATAATTCCTAGTATTCTAGCCAAAGCATAAGTCAACTCATTTGTATTTTTTATTTGGATTGACGTTTGATTCATATCTTTTTCCAATTCGATTACTTTCTTATCGATTGCGGCGATACTAGTACCCAAAATAATTAAGAAAATAATGGGAACGGAAAACCCGAGTAAAATGCGATTACTAATTTTATTTAACACTGCTTAATCCCCAAAACTAATATATAAAACACCTTTAAAAAATTAAAGCATAACTTATTTTTTTTAGTTAAACATAAAATGAAATATTTTTTATTTATTTTCATTTAGTTTTGTTACTTAATGCTCATAAAGTTATACATTACTTATACCAGTTAGATAAATATTTTTAGTAAGTAAGGTAGTAGGATGCTTTACTAACGATCGAATTAGTGATTATTTCCTAAATTATGGGAACTGACGCACCCTACAACCCGATCGATCCGCCAAAACTAATAAATAACTCAAGTTGCTAGTTATCAAAACTTAGGAAGGTAGGGGCTAGGGACTAAGGAAAGAAGAGACTAGGAGTAAATCATCTGAAAATGTTTCAATTTTGAATCATCTTCTCATCCCACTACCAGCCTAAACCTTATCACTAGCAACTTACGTTAAATAGCAACTTGCAGCGAGTAAATTCTCGATCTGGTGAGTATTAATTGAACTCCTTACTAATTAGCAGTTTCTTGCATATTTTGCCGCCTCTATTCTAAACAACTTTAAAGCGAGAAACTTCCTGGCGA
>DATGYA010000188.1:0-19004 GCA_035298405.1 Kamptonema sp.
ATCAGGTTGAAGAGGAAGCATCCCTAATGCGAGTAGGACTTCCTTAAAGTTAAGGCCAGTGGCAGAAACTTCAATTTCTACCTCACCAGGGCCCGGTTTCTGGCGCGGTGCAGGCTGAAATGTTAAGGTTTCTAACAAACCTGGCGATCCTATTTCTAAAGAGAAGTTTTCGATTGTTAAAGCATACTTGTTTGGAGTTTTACTGGCAATTTCAGCACGATCTATGCTTCTGATCGATAAGTCTTCAATTTCAATAATTCCCCTTCCTTGTTCATCTGCGATCGCAATGTTAAATTTCAGGTTTTTTTGAGGGGATTGTCGCTCTTTTTCCCACTTGATATAACTGTATAACTTGGCAGGTAAAGTTCCTTGGATTCTCAGTCTTTTATAAGAAAATGGCAGATAATCACCACCATGTTTTAAGCTCATAAAATTGGTGGCGGCATCCAACAATGCTGGATGTAGCTTATAGGTATTGAGATCGGCGGCAAATGCTGGCGGCAACTCCAAGTAGGCAAAACCCTGATTTTCCCCGAAATTTAACTCCTTTAAGCTATCCCATCGGGGGCCAAACTCCATGATTTCTTCATTGTTTTTCGGGTTTAATACTTTTTCTTTACACTGTTTTTTCCACTTTTTGACTTCATATTTTTCTGGCAATTCCTCCTTGATACAGGCGATTTTTCCAATAGCGTGTTCCTGCCATCCTTCACCAGAAGGAGATGAACTAACGATCTCAAATTCAAAATTACTGCCCTGTTTTGTCAGAATTGTCCGCACTTCTTTTTCTTCATCCCCTTCTACTACCAAGGGATTTAGAAAATATACATCCCGCATTTCAATACAGCCACCATTAGCATGAGCGTCAAAAGCAGCTCGTGCCATTTCTAAATAAGCTGTTCCCGGAAGTGTCGGTTTACCTAAAACTATATGTTCGTTTAAAAGCCAGTGCGTGGAAACGCTCAAATTTGTAACGTATATCTCTCGATCTCCCTCGACTATACATTTGTCAAAGAAAGAATTAGTAAGTTTTTTGACTTCATTAACTTGAATTTCCCGCTCTCCCGGAGGCTGTTTTACTGCCTCTACTGCCATCCCAACTTCTTGCCAAGTATCCCAGTTAATCGATACGGTAAACGTGCCATCTTTGGCGGTTTTATAGTGGGCAAAAGCGTTTAGAAAAGCATTTGCTGCACAGTAATCTACTTGTCCGAATAGAGGCAGGATAGAAGCGAGTGATGAACAATTTACAAAGAAATCAATATGAATATCTTTAAATATTCTATCGAGTACCAGCGTACCCTTCACTTTGGCAGCTAAAACACGCTCTGTCATTTCTCGCGTTTTCCGCTGAATCACTCCTCCACCGGGAACACCAGCGGCGTGTATGATGCCATTAATTTGACCTAATTGCTCTACTGAAAGAGCGATCGCGGCTTGCATTTGTGTTAGATTAGCAACATCAGCGCACGCGATCGCTATTTGCGCTCCCAGAGATTGCATTGCCTGTAATTTCCGAATCTTGCAACTTGTAGGATCTTGCTCGTCGTGAGTAGCCAGCCATTGTTCCCATTCATCTGTGGAAGGAAAAGTGGAACGGGTAGTTAATATTAGCTTTGCCTGAACAGTTTTTGCCAGATAATCTGCTAGCGTTAGACCAATTCCACCCAATCCACCTGTGATTAAATACACTCCGTTTTCCTTCAAGCGGGAAGCTAAGGGGGCACTGTCCCTACATTTTTCGGCTGCATTTAATTGTACTGGCTCAAAGGTTTGTATCCAGCGATCGCACTCTCGATAGGCAACAATTGAGTTAGATGATTTTGCGGCTATTTCTAATAAGATTTGATTGATAATTTGCTCTGATATTGTAACAAATTCTGACAGTACAATATCAATGTTGCTACAAGTTATATTAGGATATTCGATGGGAATGATTTGACATGGCCCTAACACAGTTGCTTGTTCAGGACATAACAACTCAACGGCTGCGACATTCTGCATATTATTTGTTACTACCGCAATGTGCAGCTCATCATTAATTGGCTGTTTGCCAATTGCTTGTGCTAGAAATAGCAAACTATAAAAGCCTAGATTTTGAGATGCTTCTACCCAATCTAGTCCTAATTCTTTCTGTTCCGCTGGCTTGACACTCCATAAATGAAGGATGATTTTAGGAATCAGGTTTTCTGCTATTAATTCCTTGAGTAAGGCATCATAATCATCCCGTTGTTGCGGATTAAGGGTATAGTTGCGAGGCTCTAGCTTGCTAAACTGGGAGCTAACCCTAACGCTGACAACATTTTGCCCTTGGAGTGCTAACTGTTTGACTAATTGCGAACCGCAACCGCAGTTATCTACAAACACGAGAACACAAGAACCAACTGCGATCTTATTTTGTGGCTTGGAAATAGGCGATCGCGTCCACAATGGAGCGTAGAACCAGTCAGCAATATCTGGATTTTTGCCTAAATTAACTTGAGGTATCTTGACAGCATCTTTTCCATTATCTCCAACCAAATTATTGAGTTCTAAAGAGGGATAAATGGCTGTCGAAACTTGTTTTTTCTGCTGAACTTCGCCGTTTTTATTGACTTGTTTGGGGGGGGCAATCCAGTAATGTTGGCGCTCAAAAGGATAAGTAGGCAAGGGCAAGCGATAATGTTGCTCGCGATCGTAAAATTCTAACCAATCTACCTCTACACCTGCCAACCAAAGTTGACCCAAAGTATTTAATAAGCAGCTTACATCTGATTGTTTTTCTTGCGGATGACGTAGGGAAGTTAGTATAATTTGTTCAGCGCTTCTATCTGGATGTTGTTTTGCTAATGTACTCAGCGTTCGCCCCGGCCCTACTTCTAGCAGGATTTGTTCTGGTTTAGCGAAAAACTGTTTCACGCCTTCAGCAAAGCGTACTGTTTGCCGCAGATGTTTTGCCCAATAACTGGGATTTGTTGCTTCTGCCGCTGTAATCCAAGTACCAGTAAGATTAGAGATATAAGGAATTTTTGGAGCCTGAAGATTAACTGTTTTAACTAATTCAGTGAAGGGTGCTAATATTGGTTCCATCATCTGCGAATGGTAGGCATGGGAGGTATGTAAAAGGCGAGACTCCACGCCTGAATTAGCTAACTGGTTTTGCAAAACCGCGATCGCTTCCGTAGTTCCCGAAACCACACAATTTGATGGCGAGTTAATCAGTGCTACCTGTAGAGACAACTCTGGCGATCGCTCATCTAATAAAAGTTGTAGTTCTGCTTCGGGAAGAGAAACCGCAAGCATTGCTCCTTTTGGCATTGATTGCATCAATTTACCCCGTGCTGCTACCAAAGCTAGGGCATCTTCTAAGGAGAAAACACCAGCAATAGTCGCCGCTACATACTCGCCAATGCTATGACCTATTGTTGCCGCCGGACGAATTCCCCACTCCATCCATAAGTGTGCAAGGGCATATTCTATGACAAATAGTGCAGGCTGAGTAATGGCAGTTTCTTGCAGGGAATAGTCGTCTTGTTCCTGTTCCTGATTAGGGTAAAGTACATCTCGGAGGTCAAAGCCTAAATGAGGTTCTAACAGTTCGCAGCACAGATCGACCTGCTCGCAAAATTTCGGCTCATTATCGTAAAGTTCTCGCCCCATATTCACATATTGAGAACCCTGTCCCGAAAACATAAATACGACAGGTCGTTTCTTAATATCCTGCAATTCATTGATAAAAACTCGTTTTGGTTCGAGGGTAGTCAGAGTAGAAACTGCTTCGTCAACACTGGAACAAACAACGACTAGCCGATGATTGAAAGCCTTACGCCCGATGCTTAGAGTGTAAGCTACATCAGCTAAATTAATATCTGGATTTTCCTTTAAGTGTGCGGCTAAATTTTTAGTAGCAGTATCGAGTGCAGAGCTGGTTTTAGCAGATAGTAATAATAACTGACTTTTTAATTTTAACTGCGGGTCTTGAGCGACAACATTTTTACTTTTGGCTGTCTGAAGAGGAGCTTCTTCTAAAATTATATGAGCATTTGTACCACCGAAGCCAAAAGAACTGACTCCAGCGCGTCTTGGAATACCATTTCTTTCCCATTCCGACAATTGGCTATTGACGTAGAAAGGGCTATTGGCAAAGTCAATTTGAGGATTTGGTTTTTCAAAATGGAGGCTGGGAGGAATTAATTGATATTTTAGAGCCAACACTGTTTTGATCAAACCAGCTATACCAGCCGCCGCCCCTAGATGTCCGACATTTGTTTTTACTGAACCGATCGCGCAGAATCCCTTTTTCTGAGTACTAGCACCAAACGCTTTAGAGAGTGCAGCAATTTCAATCGGATCTCCAATTGCTGTTCCCGTGCCATGAGCTTCTATATAACTGATAGTTTCGGCATTAATTCCAGCTACAGCGTGAGCTTCGGCAATTACTTCGGCTTGACCTTCGACACTGGGAGCGGTGTAGCTTACTTTTAAATTACCATCGTTATTAATAGCAGAACCTTTAATAATGGCATGGATGTAATCTCCATCTGCGATCGCATCTTCCAGTCGCTTGAGCAGTAAAACTCCCACGCCATCGCCAAAAAATGTTCCCTGTGCCTTCGCATCAAAGGCGCGGCAATGCCCGTCAGGAGAGACAATCATCCCCTGCTGATACATATAGCCAGCTTTATGTGGCAGTAGTAGGGAAATCCCACCAGCTAAAGCCATGTCGCACTCGCCATTTAGCAAGTTCTGGCAAGCTATATGAACAGCAACTAAGGAAGTAGAACAGGCGGTTTGAACATTAACTGAAGGGCCTTTAAGATTGAGTTTATAAGAAACCCGTGTTGGCAAATAATCTTCATAGTTGCCAATCATTATTTGAGTGCCAAGGGCTGAGTCTATTAAATAACGACCTGATGAATTATAGTTAGGATGAACATTATTGAGCAAGTAAACATTCATCCCTGCTCCTGCGTAGACACCAATTGCAAAGTCGCTGATTTCAGGATTATAACCAGCATTTTCCAATACTTCCCAAGCGCACTCCAAAAATATCCGCTGTTGTGGGTCAGTTAATTCAGCTTCTCTGGGACTAAATCCAAAGAAAGCAGCATCAAATCCGCCGATGTCTGATAGCATCGAACCAATTTTTACGTAGTGCGGATCGTTTACCAAAACTGAGTCTATACCTTCTGATAGAAGTTCTTCCTCAGAGAAACTACAAGTAGATTCCACTCCATTTTTTAAATTTTGCCAAAATTCATCAATATTTTTAGCGCCTGGAAAGCGTCCAGACATACCGATAATTGCTAGGGCTGATTTATCAATTGGATCGGTTGAATAATTTGTGTTCATTTGTTTAATATTTTTTTACTGAATATTAGCGATCGCGATGCTTTCTTCGGCGTTGCCGCTGTTGTTCGTTTTCTGCGATCAGCGCACAACGGATACTTGCCCGTTTATGAATTGAGGGAGATTCAGGTTGTAGATTTTTTTTCTGAGTCAAATGATTAGCCAAAGATTGTATGGTTGGGTATTGAAATAGTTCCACAATAGAAACTTCGTACCCGATAATTTCTAATAATTTGCTATGTATCTGAGGTATTAGTAAGGAATGACCGCCTAGTTCAAAGAAATTATCGTTAACTCCCACCTTTTTTAGCCCAAGTACCTCTTGCCAAACCGTAGAAATCATTGTCTCAATCTCGGTTTCAGGATTGACATAAACCGTTTCCAATTCTGGGCGTAAATCTGCGGGAATTGGGAGTGCACGAATATCTAGCTTGCCACTAGGAGTAACAGGCATTGCTGCCAAGCACACAAAGGCACTAGGCAGCATATAGTCTGGCAGTTTTGTTTTCAGAAAATTTCTTAATTCACCAAGTTTTAGGTTGTCCTGAGCAACTAAATAGGCAACAAGACGTTTATTTCCTGGTATATCTTCTCGGTCGATAACTGCTGCTTGTTGTACCAAGGGGTATTGTATCAGTATAGATTCAATTTCCCTCAGTTCGATCCGAAAACCCCGAATTTTTACTAGGCGATCTATACGCTCTAGAAATTCGATATTGCCGTCAGGTAAGTAGCGGGCTAAATCCCCCGTTTTGTAGAGACGGGCTCCTTTTTCTTGACTAAAAGGATTAGCAATGAACTTTTCTGCGGTTAAATCAGGACGGTTGAGATAGCCTCTAGCTAAACCAATACTACCGATATGTAGTTCCCCTGGCACGCCAATTGGTACGGGTTGAAGATGACGGTCTAAAATGTAGACTTGCGTGTTAGCAATTGGCCGACCAATAGGAAGTTTATCGTCAATGTCGGTGATTTCAGCAATAGTAGCACAGACAGTGGTTTCACTAGGGCCGTAGGCATTAAAGAATCGTCGTCCTTTAGACCATTTCTTAGCCAAGTTTGGGGGACAATTTTCTCCTGCCACAATCATAGTTTGCAATGTCGGCAACTCCTGATAAGGTAGAGCTGCGAGGATTGAGGGAGGCAGAGTTACATGAGTTATTTTTTGCTTTTGAAATAGCTCGATTAAATCAGGGCCAGGCTGTAAAGATTCTGGGTTGGCGATCGCCAACTTTGCCCCAGCCCCAAGAGCCATAAAAATTTCTGAGACTGAGGCATCAAAGCTAAAGGAAGCAAACTGGAGAACGCAACTATTTGGCTGTACAGAAAAACTGCGAATTTGAGCTTCAACTAAGTTACACAATCCCCTATGGGCAATCAAAACTCCTTTAGGTTTGCCCGTCGAACCTGAAGTATAGATTGCATAAGCCAAGTTATCGGGTGTGACTTTGTGGACTGGATTCTCTTTACTAAAAGAGGTAATTGTCTCCCAGTCTGAGTCCAAGCAAACCACTTTGGGAGTGCTTGTAGGAAGTCCCTCAACTAATCGTTGCTGAGTTAACAGCACTGGTAGTTGAGAATCTGTTACCATATAATCCAAGCGCTCTTGAGGATAGTTGGGATCTAACGGCACGTAAGCTGCACCAGCTTTGAGAACCCCCAAGATACCTACAATCATTTCTAGCGATCGCTCTACACAGATACCCACTAACACCTCTGGTTCAATGCCTAGTGTCTGTAAGTATCGAGCTAACTGGTTTGCCCGCTGATTAAGTTCTAGATAGGTAAGTTGCTCCCCTTCAAAAACTACCGCCACAGCATTTGGCGATCGCTCTATTAATTCCTCAAACCATTGATGAATACATCGCTCTTGGCAACAATCTGTCTGAGTATTGTTCCATTTCACCAGCAGTTGATGTTGCTCTGCTGCTGTCAAAAGTGGTAATTTTGCAATGTGCTGGTTTGGATTAGCGATAATTCCTTCCAGTAGAGTTTGGAAATAGCTGGCAATGCAGGTGATTGTACTAGGATTAAATAAGTCTGTACTATATTTCCAGCAAAGTTGCAAATTATCCCCAGCTTCCAGTATTGTCAAATAGAGATCGAAAGCTCCTCCACCTTGCTCTCCGAGCAGATATGGTTCTATTTTTAGGGCGCGATCGCCGCTTTCAAATAATAAATTGTTCTTTTCATACCAGGTTTGGGTTTCCCAACCAAAGCATACTTGCAAAATTGATGAGTTTCTATTATTTCGCTGAGATTTCAGCCGCGAGACTAACAGAGAAAAAGGATAATCTCTATACTCTTTTGCTTCATTTAATGTACTACAAACTCGCTCGATGAGTTCTTTAAAGGTAGGATTTCCGGCGAGATTTACCCGACAAACTACTGGGTTAGCCAACATCCCAACTACTCTTTCACACTCCTTTAGTCCTGGCCAACCAGTAGTCATGGGTACTCCGATCGGGATTTCTTCTTGACCTGATAAGCGTTCGAGTAATACATAGAAAGCTGCCAGACAAATTTGGAAAATACTTGTTTTTTCAGTTTTTTCTAGTTTTTTAAGTTTAAATATCGTTATTTTTTGGAGACAATCGAGATATACATCTCCTCTATAAGTTTGTAAAGTCTGGTTTGGCCGATCTACAAGCGGATTATTTAGGAATGGCAACTCACCCCTCAATTGTTTTTCCCAGTAAGCCGCAAGTCGCTCTCCTTCGGAAGTCGCTAACATCTCAGATTGCCAACGTACATAGTCCTCGTATTGATGACTAAGTAACGGGAGTGCATTATCGTTTGAAAAGTTAGTTTCTATCATGATTTTCGTTTAAGTCAATGCGTTCAATTCTATCTGATACAAAACGATAAATTCCTCAATTATTATGTTAATAGATGGCATCCCTCCTACAATTTCATGTATTGCAATCAGTTGAATATGTTCTTTGAGGGAACGAGTAAATAGATTGACCCGCAATAGCTTACCTTGTTCTAAATTAAAAGGGCGATGAGCTTCTGCCAGAATTTGTTGCTTCAAGAATGTTTCGCTCCAAGACGATACATCTGTTAACTTAATATCAATTTCTTGGTGAGCATGAACTATCTGAATTGGTTCGCCGTTGCAATTGGTGTATGTAGAACGCAATATTGCATGGCGTTCTACAACTTGCTGCCATACTCGATACCATATTTGTATGTTTAACTCAGAGGCGATCCGTACCGTATTATAGATGTTGTATGCTGCACTTTCCGGAGCCATTTGATAGATTAACCACAAGGCTTTTTGAGCATAAGAGAGGGGAAAATTTTTAGTTAAATTTTCTGTACTAGATTCAGGTAGTTCTGGCTGAAAATTGCGATCGCTCCCGGAAATCAGAGGCATTTTGGAGGGGATTGGCTTAACAATTTGGGGACGCAGCACCATGATAGCCTTCCTTGCAACTAATGTAAATGAGTTTTATGTAACAAATTTTGACATCATTCCCACCTAACCTTACGGTATTGGTGGTGATTTCAAAGATCGCTCTGGAAGTTTCTGTTTCTTAAAGCCAAATTAACTTGATTGAGTTTCTCAGTCGAGCAGAAGTTGCGATCTCGACACAATATTTATTAATATAGAAGCGCCTTAAGTTATACAGGTACTACTTCTATGACGCTAGCCGCTGCTTCCGTAGGTAAAGTACGTAACCATCGAAAACCAGCTTGTTCAAATATTTCTCTATATTCGGTCTCAGTATGTACTCGTCCATTGCCCATACATAGCTCAAATATATCTACCCATTTCGCTTGGTGATATTCATCGCCGGGATTAATAATGAAATCAACGATCAGTAATTTACCTGTCTCCACTATAGCCTGACGTATGTTCTTGATAATTTTTAAACAACTACTATTATCCCAATCTACTAGGACGAATGAAACTATATAGAGATCCCCACCGATAGGTACAGATTTTAGTAGATCTCCACCTACTGTTTCACAGCGGTTGGCTAGTCCCTCTATCTCCAGAAACTTTGCTCCTTCGGTAACAGTTTCCGGTAGATCGAAGAGTATACCCTGCAAGTGCGGGTTAGCTTTCAGAATCGATGAGATTAAATTGCCTGTGCCACCGCCGATGTCTACAACTTTGGTAAAACTTGAGAAGTCATAAGATTTGATGAACGACTTATATAAATTTTTGGTAACATCAAGCATTCCGCGATCGCAGATAGCCTTGGGTTCCGGATTTTGAATGAGGTATTCCCAATAGCTGTTTACTGGATAAACGTAGCTGATTCCAGGTTTACCCTCTTTGACACAGCGATACATTTCAGCTAAACCGCTCCAAAACCACTCTTCGCCATGCATTATAGCCAGGTAGCGTAAGGAGCCAGGAAAATCACTCTGGAGATATTCAGCGATCGGAGTCAACGCAAATCGGCAGGGTTCCACTTCGGTAAAAACACCCACACTTGCAAGGGCGCGAAGCACTCTATACAGTGATGGAGCATGACTATCACTAGCTTGGGCCAGATCCTCAATACTCTTGGCTCCATCTTTTAGCAAGTCAGCGATGCCTAACCTAGCAGCTACATTCATCGCTTGTAAAATTCGCGATCCATTGATTAGCTTGATAAAAGCTATCATAGATCCTGCTGTTTCTTGGATTTCACTGGTTGTCATATTGTGTTTATTTAAAATTTTTGTGAACTCGACTCCCGGCTCTATGACATAGATTTTATCGAAATTTCTTGAGATTATTTGAATAATTATTACTACTTTTATGATATAAAACTACACACAAATGTATAAAACTATACAAATTCAACACTTGACGGTTTAGAACCTAGAGTGTATAACTCAATCAAGGATCTTGAGTTTTTTTTAGCGTCTGGCGATCGCGCCAACGTTAACGTAACTGCCTGGAGACTGGAGAATGAGCAGGCAGCAGTAGAATTAAGTAGGAAAACGTATTAACTAACGGTGGTTAACGGTTTGTAATCAAAACATAACATGAATCAACCGACTTATGGTGTTACCATTTGCGGCGCAGGTCTAGCAGGGTTATTAATTAACTCTAGCACGAGACTTAAGGCTACTTTTCAAAAAATCTAACATCAACAAGCCATGACTTTAGTAATAAAAGACTACGACTGCGATTCAACTATTTGGAATGGTGTCAAACCCCGGCAAACAGATATAGTCATTGCTTCTTGCTACAAAGCTGGAACAACTTTGACTCAACAAATAGTCAATCTACTAATTAACGGGAATAGTGAATTTAATAAATTTAAGTCTCTTCATGAATTAAGTTCCTGGGTAGAGCTAGTAGCTGACCCATTGTTTGATTCGCAAGAGCCAAAACTGAAACATATAGAAAACTTACCAGATCCTAGATTTCTCAAGAGTCACCTACCTTTTGAAGCTCTGCCATACTATCCCGATTGGAAATACATTTATCTTGTCAGAGACGCAAGAGACATTGCCCTATCCCTGTATAATCAGTCTGGAAGTTACGATCCCAAATATTGGCAAACCCTAATTAATGGAAGTTTTTTTGAATTTTGGGATAAATGGCTAGAAACAGGAGCGCCTTTATGGTCTTTCTGGGAAAATGTAAATAGTTGGTGGAAAGTGAGACACCTTCCTAATGTGCTTTTCGTACATTATTCTAATTTAAACAATGATAAGCTAAATGAAATTGAAAGAATAGCTAACTTTCTAAACCTGAAATTAGATGCTGACAAAAAAGAAATCATCTTGCATCAATCTTCCCTAGCCTATATGAAAGAGAATTGGGAGAAATTTCAGCCCCCAGGATTTATTCCTCAAGGATTTTTTGGCAAGGGGAAAAATGGTCTGTGGAAAGAGTTACTAACCCCGGAAATGCTTGAAAATTATGAAAAAGTTGTCTCTAAAAAGTTGCCGCCTGAATTGGTCAATTGGATGGAAAATGCTGGAGATTTACCTCCATTAACAGTAATAGAAGCAGGCTTAGAATAGAATCATTGAGAACTTTAAGGAAAGAAAAAATTAGGAAAAGTATAGTATATGCCAAAAGATGACATAGCTCCCACAATTGGATTAGTTGAATTACCCCACCATCAACTAATCGATGCAGATGGAATTTCCTATTCTACTCCAAGTATAGGAATGCCTCTAATTAGCAAGCAGGTTTTACTTGCTAGCCTGCAAGCGGGAGGATTTGATGCTCAACTGGTTAACCTGCAAGCTGGCAATGAATCTGAAGAATATGGCACGGTGACATGGAGAGAAAAAGCGCTCACCAAAAAATACGCAGGGACAAAAATTTCTAATCTAGACCCCGAAGCTTATGATGTTTGGGGTGTAACGAGCAATTTCACAGAATACCGCGATCTAGCCTTGAAAGTAGTTAAGTATCTGGCAGATGGTAGTAAGCCTGTGGTAGTTGGGGGTTCTGATGCTCTTGCCGTGCCGCAGCTATACCTGCAAGCTGGAGCAAAAGCAGTGGTAACTGACAAATCTGGTGCAGCTAATTGGGCTATTTTTGATGATGTGCTAGGAAGAGAATCGCGATCGCCGCTAAGCGGTGTCATCTTAGCTGATGGTCGTCAATACCCAAAAAGCAATCACCCACTTAGTCCAGAAGATTGGCCTCTACCATCACTAGAAGTAGTCAAGCAGTGCTTGGGTACAAAATACAAAGAAGGAGGTTTTCAGGGAACTATTCGGAATGTCGGTTCAGTAGTATTTGACATTGGTTGCGATCGCAAATGCGATTTCTGTCAAACTCCCACCTACGGCACAGGCTATAGAAGAATGTCACCGAAAAGAGCCCTAGAATGGTGCGCTTTGCAAAAAGAAGCAGGAGCCGATTTTATAGTGTCTGCTTCCGATCAATTTCTCGGTCGCGTCCTCTTTCCAGAGGGAACCTCAGAGGTACTTGAGATTGTGAACGGGATGAGGCAAATGGAACTAGGTTTCGCTTGGAACAATGGGATTGAAATTAGGAAGGCGACAAAAGGACGCGGACGTAACTACGACAACACCGACTTAGCACCCGATCGCGAACTCGTTGAAGCTGTCTGGGGCTACGATGGTAAAGTTGGTTGCCTTCATGCTTACATTCCCGCAGAACGTCCGTTTGCCGGGAGAGACAACTATAAAAAACTCCTGCCTTGGCATCAGCATTGTGAGATGGTACGAGCGATCGTTGAAACTGGCGTTCCCGATCTTGCCTACGGTGTCATCATTGGGATGCCAGAGGACAATCACGATAGCTATCTCTATCTTGAAGAAGCAGTATGGGAACTCTCTCAGGAACTCAAGATCCTTAATCCCCAACTGAAATTTTTTCTGGCACCTCTGACCATCTCTCCTCTACCAGGAACGCCACAGGATCAGAACTTACGCCAATTGCGTCTTCTACACTATGACGATCCGGCTGTAATTGGGGGGTTATTTTCAGTTTGTTCTGATACTCTCCACCTTAGTTATGAAGAGGTTTCAGATTGGCAAATGCGCCTGTTTGCTATGAATGCAAAAATAAACAGCGGTACTTATGTGAGTGCAGTACACGCTGAATTTGATAAGCGCCTAGTTAGACAGAAATAAAAGCCAAGTTCACACTTAAATTAACTTGTAGGGGGTGTCAGACTTTCAATATGAATTAATAGTAATAGTTACGATCTGTGACGTACCTAATTAATTACGGCAATTGCCTAATTCCTGTTATAATCTCGTCCAACTCACGTTACGAACTACTTCTTTAACTTGGTTTACACTTATGTACCGAAGAATTCCCAATTTTGTACTGATAGTAAGTTTTACCAGCTTAAGCATCATCGGCTTTTCAGTTATAAAAAGCACTCAAGCCAAAAGCGACACAGGCAAAAACCGCCGTCCCAATATAGTTGTGCTTACCGCAGATGATATGGGCTATACAGATTTAGGAGCTTTTGGCGGTGAGATTCCTACCCCTAACATAGATTCCCTGGCTAAGGGGGGTACAATGTTGACTAACTTCCATGTTTTGCCCTCTTGTTCCCCCAGTCGCTCTCAGTTACTGACTGGTGTAGATCACCACCAAAACGGTCTTGGCAATATGGAAGAGATTTTAACCCCAAATCAGAAGGGTAAACCTGGTTATGAAGGCCATCTCAACGACAAAGTTGTCACCCTACCGACATTATTGAAAGATGCTGGCTATCATACTTTTATGGCTGGTAAATGGCATCTAGGCAAAGACCCCGGAACTCTTCCCTCAGATAAAGGTTTTGAGCAATCTTTTGCTTTACTTCAAGGTGGCGGCGGTCATTATAACGATATGCCATTTGACCCATATTCAGGAGCCACTTACGTAGAGAATGGCAAAACTGTTAAACTGCCCACAAATTTTTACTCGACCGTTTCTTATACCAACAAGCTGATTGAGTACATTGATAAAAATCATGGTGATGGCAAACCATTCTTAGCTTACGCTGCCTATACAGCACCCCACGAACCATTGCAGGCTCCCCAAGCAGAGATCGATAAGCACATAAATAAGTATAAACAAGGGTGGGATAATATACGCCAACAACGCTTCAATCGTATGAAGCAACTAGGTCTCATTCCTGACTATCTAGAGTTACCACCCAGGTTTCCAAGGGTTCCTGCTTGGGATACCTTGAAACCGGAGCAAAAGCAGTATGAAGCTAAGACCATGGCGATTTATGCGGCGATGACAACCATCGTGGATAATAACATTGGCCGGCTAATTGAACACTTGAAAAATATCGGTGAGTACAACAATACTATCTTCGTCTTTTTATCGGATAATGGTGCGGCTGGCGATAACTATGCCGAGGACGATCCGCAAGCCTATGAGGCATGGTTTAAGAAGATGGGAATTAACAACAGCTATGAAAACATTGGAAATGCTAACTCCTTTATTGGATACGGTCAACCTTGGGCGCAGGTAGGAAGTACGCCATTTCAATGGTTCAAGGGAAAAATGTCTGAAGGCGGTATTCGCGCACCGATGATTGTTTTTTATCCAGGTGCCGCCAAGTCTAAAAGTAAAATTGATGCCTTTACTAATTCCCTCGATTTTACGCCAACCTTGCTCGATTATGCTGGAGTTAAACATCCCGGAACCAATTATAAAGGACGTACTATCTTCCCGATCCAAGGGCGTTCCCTGCGTCCTATTCTTGAAGGAAAAGTCGAGCGGATCTACAGTCCTAATGACCCGATTGGCATGGAGCTTTACGGTACAGGCAATAGCGCACTATTCTTGGGAGACTGGAAAATTGTACTAATGAAGCAGCCTTGGGGAGATGGAACGTGGAAGTTGTATAACCTTAGTCTCGATCCTACAGAATTGAAAGATTTATCTAAGATGTATCCATTGCAGTTGAAGAAAATGATTGCCTTGTACGAGAAGTATGAAAAGGAAAAAGGCGTTGTTCCTGCTAAGCCTGCTGATAAGGGCAGTTAGTTAGTAGACCTCTTGCAAAAGTCGAAAAGTTAGGAATGCCATGTTGAGGGAAGCGAAGAATCTCAGAGATGTTTCGCTTCCCTCAACGCGATCGTGTAAGTATTTATGCAGGAGGTTTAGTATTTAAGTGGATGCGATCGCAGAAAACTTTCACTCCCACAATATTAAGATTCCCGTCCAGATGCCCATTTATCGCGCCATTTAACCGTCCCTTCGTGAGCTAAAACCCAGCGGCGACAAACCAAATTTTCCCGCAGCGGTGACTGTCCCTCGCGCAATAAAACGTACTTGTAAGCAATCAACTTGCCCGCACTTTCATCAAAAGGAATCTCACCAAACCAAGTATTAGTATTGATGTATTCCAGTGGGTAAGCGTTGCTAATATCCCAGTTGCCTAACTCTGGACAATCTCCAATTACCACAATCCTCTCACCAGGCTGAGTTTGAACGCTATTGAGCTGAGCTCGCACAATTACTTGACCTTTAACTCGCTCCCCGACGTGACTGAAGATAATTACTTCCCGCGAATCGAGTTCTAAATTATGCAGCATCCTGTCTTTAACTTCAAACTTGCGGCGTGATAAAACGTCTGTATGTTCTCCATCTGGTAACTCAGTATCAACCGATTCAATTGTCACAGGATTGCCGCGATTCATCGCCACAAATACCACTGAATCTCGATATCGCCGTACATAACAATAGACATCAGGAGTCAAATATTTTTGCCAGTGGCTACCCATTGAAATAGCTGGATTTAGCCGCCGCAGACCAGAGAGCAAGCGCATATCTCGGTAAATCGGCGTGTCCGTTTCCCACGTTTCCATCATCGGGCGATTATAGGGATCGTTGCCACCATTGGTATCATCATGGAGGTACTGTTCAGTACCATAATAAATGCAGGGAATACCACGAGTTGTCATAATTAAATCAATCGCCAGCCGCAGCATTTCTGGGTCAGGATTTAATGATTGAAACCGGGGCATATCGTGATTGTCAATAAATGTAATTAGCTCCGTTGCTCCGTAATAGCGATGATCTAGGTTCAGAACATCTTGAATTAAATTAAATCCCCCTTCCGCACCCTGTGCCAAAGCTCCTCGAATTGCTACGCATAAGCCAAAGTCCAAAATTGTCATCCCAGACTCATTGGCAAATTCAACTGACTTATCGCTTCTGGGATCGCTATAAATCCACTCGCCAAAAATGAAAACATCGGGTCTGTGAGTTAAAATATCAGCGTTAAATTCTTGCCAAAACCAGATTGGCATATGCTTAACTGTATCCACTCGCAAAGCATCAACACCTCGATCTAACCACTGTTTAATGGCTGATTTGATGTAGTTTCGATATTCGATATTGTTTTCATTGAAAGTGGCTAAACCACTAAGCTCGCAGTTTTGCACTTGCCATTCATCTTCCCAGTTTTGAACTTCGCCGTAGTGGTGATACCAGTTATTTTTATCGTCGTTGAAATCAGCTATTTTTACTCCATCGTCGTAGAGTTCACCCTTTTTACCGCTAAAATCTGGGTTGCTGTGATTGCAGACAATATCCAGAATAAGTTTCATATTCCGTTTGTGCAATTCAGCAATTAAGCGGTCAAACGTTGTATTTCTTGTTTCTTGGGTTTCGTTGAGAGAAGGGTTTTCTCCTTTGCCTATAAAACGAGGATTGAGACGCTTAAAATCTTTAATCCAGTAACCATGAATAGCAGCTTGTTCGATAAATAAGGCTTCAACTTGCTCGAACAGAGGAGTTAGCCAAAGTGCTGTTACTCCTAGATTTTTTAAGTAGTCGAGTTTGTCAATAACTCCTTGTAAGTCGCCGCCCCAATATTTGCCCCAGTCTTTTCCTTCCGGATCGTAAAGTTCAGGGTTTGGGCCTTCGCTATTTTCTGCATCGCCATCAAAAAAGCGGTCAACTACGATAAAATAAATAGTTTCTTGGCGAAATTCTATATCTCTGGTGTAAAGAAATTCTAAATCAATTTCGCTTTCTTGTTTAACTTCTTCTACCAGAGATTCAACTTCTGCTTGGGGATTAGTTATGTGATATTGTTCTGAAGTTTGAGTGGGAGTAACTGGTGTCATAAGATTAGTTTTCAGATATAGTGTAATAGCAAAACTTGCTTAACTGAGAGCAAGCTTGTATGTGCTGACCGTTCAGTTCGTCTTTATATAGCATAATACGGAATGTTTTTCTGCCTGTAATCTTCCTTTAGACGGATGGCGGACTCATGGTAGAGGAGAAGTTTCAGAATTGTTTAAATAGATACTGCTAATGCGTTAGCATTGCAAATTGCGAGTGTTCAGCACCTCACTCAAAATTAGGAAGCGATCGCTCTTATTTTATTTTGAAATCGATCCCGGTTACTAACTAACTTCCGCCAACTCAAAACCAATCGCAGGGTGTTCTACACGAAACACATTCGCGCTCAGGTTAGCAACAACTTGTTTTCCCTGCTGCGTCAGTTCTAAATACGCGATCGCATCCTTAATATACTGATAAACCACATTCCAATAAAACTTAGGATATCCCAACCACATATCCCCAGGATTCTCATAACCCAAAGCCTTATTTAATCCCGACTCCTCGAACTCATAATATAGCGCACTAATCTTTTGCAAATATCGCGGATCGCTAAACTGACCAATCAAATCCGCAGCCCGAACTAAACCCGGATAATTAATCGTATCTTGGTATTCTTCACCAGTCGGTACCGGAAAACGAGTTAGCTCAATATGGCGCTTAATCACCTCAACATCAATCAATTTGTGACCGCCAAAACGCTCCTCAATAAACAATTTCCCCCTATCTACTCGATAAGGTGCAAGACTAGCATCCGTTGCTCCAAACGGTAAAGAAACCTTCAGATCGCTAATACCAGCCGCATACACTCCCAAATCACATCGATCTTCACGGCAAACACCCTTAACATACCCAATATCGTGACAAACCAGAGAAATGTGAAAATGCAGCCAATCTTCGCAAGAAACCCCACCTTCACGAATGTGTTTGCCCCGCAAAATTTCCTGTCCCACCAAAGTCACTAAAATAGTATGTTCAATATTGTGGTAAAGGGCATCGCTATTAGCAATATTTTCCAGAGCCATACAGCCCGCCCAGCCAATAATATCTGCATAGTCCGACTTATACCCCCCATAGGCATGGCGGTAGCCATCAGTCAGCCGTTTCACGAAATCATCAATCAGCAGCTCAGTTGCATTAAACATATTCAGTTCCTTTACCCAAACTGATTCTAGAATTTACAGTTGGACTTTTTTACCTGCTACTACCGTTTGATGTTGATTTTGACCAACCTACATAATTAAATTCAAGGTCTACACAGACTTGTCATTCAATATAAATTATTATTACTCAAATTCCAAAAATAAACATCGCGGAGGCAACCCCGCCTTCGCAAATTTTTTGCCTACATCTTCAACTACGACGATCGCAAATCATCCCACAACTTTTGGATCACCTGCTTCTATCAACAGTAAGGCGTAACATCTTCCCCGCAGACATCCGCCAAGAACGACAGCGCCCGAAAACGCAACCATACCAATTGATCGTATACTGGGTTAAGCTTGCAAAGAGGTGGGATATGGAAAAGTTGATGACCCCATAGGCAGATGTCTCTCTCAAATGGACATTGAGCTGGAATGAGCAAGCACAGCATTTTCGCCAGTTGGGGGTCACGCACATCAATACTATCCAACCATTGACGCAGCGGGTGCAGAAGCTTATTTTTGAGAGTTGGGTGCAATTGACTGCTTTCTGGGAAAATACTTGTAGAAATTTCCATGACTAACCTCACAAATTCTTCTAACTGAAGGCGATTGGAACCTATATTTATCATCAGCTAAATTCACAATTGTCTTAGTGATGCAAATAAGTTCGCTCGGTGACTTTTACAGCATTATGATGTGAGGTTAATAAGTTGTTTTTGTGATCCTAAACAAAATGAAGTGTGAGGCGGATCACCCAGAGTGCAGCATTGGGAGTTTTGAGTTTTGAGAAATTGCTTAGTTAATAACTCATAACTAAATAGTTCAGAACTTATCTTCCCATAAGCTATATATTCCTCTCAACTAAGAATTGCAACTTAATTATCCTATCAACTTACCGCTCGCCGTTTTAGATGATGGCTAACCCACACTATCAAGACACCAATTTTTCTCAACAAGAACATCCAGCAAATACTATTTTAGATAAATTACCTCTCGAAGTTAAA
>DATGYA010000189.1:0-2166 GCA_035298405.1 Kamptonema sp.
TCAAGATAGTCCTAACCGTCTTGGCGGTTGCTATACAAAATTTAGGGAAGTAATGAGGTACAAATGATTTAGTCTGTAGGGTGCGTCAGCTAGAATACTTATTACGCACGAAAAACGCCGATCTACTGACGCACTCTACAATCCTATTTTAAATATCGAACAGCTTAGGCTAGTCATTCCTTAAAACCCAAGTAAACAGAAATAGGTATATCCTCAACAAACTGACCCGAAGGTTCGGCGCTGAGAATTGCTGCTTTAATTTCCGCCTCAAATACGGAAGTATCGCCATTAAAGTAATCACGACGGCAGTAAGCGGTGGAGTAAAGATAGCCAATAAAATTATCGATCGTCCAGTGTTTTTGAAAGTCAATATTATGGCGCTCGATTCGCGCGAATGGCGATCTATCCAAAATTTCTAAATCAGAATTGTAGAGCAAAGGAACGCTACTCGATCCAACACGCCGCTGTTCTCCTAGCCATCTTTTGATCGTCGCTAGCACATTTTGTGCCCAAACAGATTCATTCGTCCAAATATCTTTTTCAGTTTGAATAATCGCAATCCCAGTAGTACCGTTACTGGTGCGATCGAGGAGATCGTAGCTACACTGTAACACCAATTCTCGATCCATCCAATGAAAAGCACGACCAATAGTGACAAGGGAAAATGTACCAATTGCGGGGGAAATATTTTCTGCTAAATCCCTTACCCAAGTGATATTTGAAGCCTGAGCCAGTTTAGCTTCTTGCTTGGCAACTTCTAGCATTTCTGTATCTGGATCGATACCTAAAACAGATTGAAATCGATCGTGTAAGGCGATCGCTACCAAGCCAATCCCACAGCCGAGATCGAGAAGCTTGCCTTGCCCATCTAATTGAAATTTCTGGGAGATTAAATCGTAAAGAGCATTTGGGTAGCGCGGTCGATATTGCAAGTAATAAGAAATAGCTCCTTGAAAGAGCGTAGGATCGTAGTTTGGGAGTAATTTAGTAGTCATAATTTAAGTCAAGTTGGGGGATTTAAACCTCTAAAGGAACAGTTGTCGTATTGGATAAATCCAAGGTACTTAACAACTTTTCTTTCCAATATTGCAAATCGCGATCGGTACGCCTGCGGGGACGGGGAAGATCGATATTTAGCTCAAGATGGATACGTCCAGGGTTGCCACGCATGACGATCGCGCGATCGCTTAAAATCAGTGCTTCTTCAACATCATGGGTGACAAGAATCATCGTCTGGCGATCGGATTGCCAAATTTCTAACAGACGATCCTGTAATTGCATTCTAGTAAAGGAATCCAGAGCGCTAAAGGGTTCGTCTAGCAATAAAATAGAAGGATTAGTAACGAGGGCCCGTGCGATCGCCACCCGTTGAGCCATTCCTCCTGATAGTTGGCGCGGCAGCAAACGAGCAAAATCTTGTAATCCCACCTTAACTAGAGCATCACTTGCCCGTGCCTTGCGTTCATCCTTCGGTAAATGATGCAAACCAAACTGCACATTTTCCCAGACAGTTAACCAAGGCATCAGGCGAGGTTCTTGAAAGATTACGCCAATTTCTGGATGAGGTTTGTCAATGCGAATATCATCAATTTGCACATCTCCATAAGTTGGCAAATCTAATCCAGCAACGATCCGTAAAAGTGTACTTTTACCGCAGCCACTCGTACCAATTAAACTCACAATCTCGCTACGATTAACAGTTAAATCAATAGAGTCTAGCCCTACAAAACCATTTTTAAATCGCTTATGTAGCCCTTCGATGAGTAGCATCTGTTATTCCTCCTTGGCACTTTGAATAAATGCTTTGAATAAATGGAAACTAATGCTGAGAAGCGTAAACATCCTGCCAATGGAGTAGCCAATGCGATGCAAAGCTAATCGCTGAGTCAGTCACTTTTCCGCAAATAGCAAACAGGAGAATGCTAGCGAGGGTGATCGCCGGTCGTCCCGTTGTTTGCCCATCAATTAATAAGAAGCCTAAGCCCTGACTGGCTCCCATCAATTCAGCAGCCACCACAAACATCCAGCCCAAACCCAAGCCACTTCGCAAACCTACGATGTAGGCAGGCAATGTCGCGGGTAAGAAAACACGACTGATAAGTTGCCAATCATTAAGTCTATAGATTTTGCCAACTTCAACCAATTTGCGATCGACATTGTGAATGC
>DATGYA010000190.1:0-2945 GCA_035298405.1 Kamptonema sp.
GAGGGAAGGAGGAGTTTATTTAATTACAGGTGGACTGGGGGGAATTGGTCTTGTTTTAGCAGAGAATTTGGCGAAAACTGTCAGAGCAAAACTGGTTTTAGTAGGACGTTCTGCGTTTCCCGATCGCAACGAGCGATCGCATTGGTTAGCTACTCACGATCGGCAAGATAACATTAGCAGCAAGATTCGCAAAATACTCGAATTGGAAGAGTCTGGCGCAGAGGTTTTGGTAGCTACTGCTGATGTTACTAATTTAGAACAAATGCAGGTTGCGATCGATCTTGCTCAGAAACAATTCGGTCAAATAAATGGAGTGATTCACGCTGCTGGGGTTCCTGGAGGCGGTGTAATTCAACGCAAAACGCGGCAGGAAGCAGAACGTATTTTAGCTCCTAAAGTAAAAGGTACTTTGGTGCTCGATTTTCTACTAAAAGATATCGAGTTAGATTTCTTTGTCTTGTTCTCTTCTCTTGCTTCGGTGATAGGCGGAGTTGGACAGGTGGATTATGCGGGAGCCAATGCTTTTCTGGATGCTTTTTCTCACTATAAAAACTCCACAAATGGCACGTTTACTACTTGTATTAACTGGGATGCTTGGCAAGAAGTAGGAATGGCAGCTTCAGCGGTGAAACAGTTCTCTCTAACTCCCGATATTTCTCAACAAAAATTAAGAGCAGTAGAACATCCTTTGTTTGAAAACTATTTAGTTGATAGTTCGGGAAAAGAAATATATATTTCCAAGTTTAATGTCGGCGATCTTTGGGTTTTAAACGAACACCGATTCAAAGGAAAAGCCATACTTCCGGGAACTGCTTACTTGGAAATGGCGATCGCGGCTGGGAAAACTCACGCTAATAATAGAACTGTTGAATTGCGGGAAGTCTATTTTCTTTCTCCTTTAATCGTAGAAGAGGATGAGGAAAAAGAGGTTCAAACAATTCTTACCAAAAAAGAAGATGGCTTTGAGTTTGTGGTGATGAGCAAATCTAACTCTGAGTTAGATGAATGGCAGCAACATACTATCGGAGAAATAGCTTATAACAATTTAGAAACATCTGAAAAATTTAATATTCAAGAAATAGAAGGAGAATGTAGCGAGCGAGAAATAATCGTTACCAATCAAAATGATCTATCCCCAAAAGGAGCGATTGAGTTTGGAGCAAGGTGGAACAACTGTAAATGGATAAAAATGGGAAACAACAAAGGTTTAGCATTTCTAGAATTACCGAAAAAATTCATACCCGATCTGATTTTATATAAGCTCCATCCAGCTTTATTGGACTATGCCACAGGGTTTATGATGATGCAATTAAAAGATGAAGGGGCGACTTACTTACCTTTTTCTTATAAAGCATTACGGATTCAAGGAGATTTATATGGTCGGATATATAGTTACATCAGGTTGATAGAAAATAAGCAATCTCAAAAAGAAACGCTGAAATTCAATATCACGATTTTGGATGAAATGGCTACGAGATTAATGGAAATTGAAGAATATACTTTGAGGTGTTTAAATGAAAACATTTAATGATACGATCGAGAGCGATCGACTAAACCCAACTGCCGCCAGTTCGGAAAGCCAAAACTTCTATTTAACTATCTCATCTCCTGGCTTATTAGATACTCTAATATTTCGTCCTATTCCGCGTCAAAAGCCCGGTTTCGGTGAAGTAGAAATTGAGGTCATCGCAACTGGACTTAACTTTAAGGAAGTGCTTCTTGCTCTTGGTTTAGTTCCCGTTCCAACTGATTTTAATTTCAAGTTTGGACTAGAATGCGTCGGCAAAATAACGGCTTTGGGAGAAGGCGTTGAAAGATTAGCAATTGGAGATGAAGTAATTGCTTTTGGTACTTCATGCTTTAGCCGATTTATCACCACTTCTGCCGAGTTAGTAGCGCCAAAACCAGCACATCTCAGTTCAGAAGAAGCGGCGACAATTCCAGTTGCTTTCGTAACCGCTTATTATGCTCTAATTAAATTGGGCAAATTGCGTCAGAGTGAAAGAATTTTGATTCATTCAGCCGCTGGCGGTGTGGGGATGGCTGCCGTACAAATTGCTCAGTGGATAGGGGCGGAAATCTTTGCTACAGCGGGCAATGATGAAAAACGAGAATTTTTGCGATCGCTCGGCATTCAACAAGTAATGGATTCCAGGTCTTTGACTTTTGCTGATGAAGTGATGAAACGCACTGAAGGCAAAGGCGTAGATGTAGTTTTGAACTCATTAGGAGGCGAATTTATAGCAAAAAGTCTTGCGGTTTTAGGACGTTACGGACGGTTCTTAGAAATTGGTCAACGCGATATCCTTAATAATAGCCAATTAGGTCTGCAACCTTTTGAAAAACGGTTATCATTTTTTGCGATTCAAGTAGAGCCGGAACTACCTAATTTCAGCGAACTTTGGCGAGAAGTAGTGCAACACTTTAACAATAAAAATTTCACTCCTCTACCTCATAAAATATTTCCAGTGTCGGAAATAGTTCGCGCCTTTGAATACATGACGGTCGGCAAACATATTGGCAAAATTGCGATCTCATGGCAGGATCAAAAGGAAGTAGAAGTGGAAAAACATAACGTATTAACTTCTCCCAGTCCCCAGTTTTTTACAAAAGGTTTGCCAATAAATTTTCTAGAAGATGGATTGTTACCGTCAGAAGGTATCAACGTTTTTAGACGAATTTTAGAGAGTAAACTGCCCCAAGTTTTAGTATCAACTCGCGATTTAACTACCTTAATCGCTCGGTATAATTCAGATAGCATACTAAGTTTCTCAGAAACCGGAGAAAAGGCTAATTTATCCCACGCAATACACCCCCGACCAGAACTGAGTAATGCTTATATTGCTCCCCTAAACGAGCTTGAAGAAACCATCGCTAACATTTGGCAAAAGTTTCTAGGTGTTAAGCAAGTGGGTATCTATGACAACTTTTTTGAATTAGGCGGA
>DATGYA010000191.1:0-18092 GCA_035298405.1 Kamptonema sp.
GAAACAGCCCTACCTCTCCCCCATCTCCTACTAATTTGACAGAGATTAAGGTTGTGAGCAGTTAAAGTCTTATGGGTTATTCTCCACGGGTTTGGCGGGGCGAATTAAAACTAGGGGTGTTCGCTCGTCAGCATTCCCTGCGGGGTTGCTTTTTAAAGATTGTTCTAAAAAAGCAGGTGAAAGACCGGAGGTTGCTGCCAATATTTTAACTGCTCTCAAGTCGTTAGCGTCTACGATCGCGATCGCAAGCCCCGTCTCTCGCTGAATTTGGTCAACTACTGCTTGGGGATTTTTGGGGCCGAGCACTATAAATTGATCGTAGGGCGGCAAAGTACCTGTCACGTCGTCAATCAAACGCGCTTGTTCTCCCGCTAGCTGGTAAAAGACTCCTGGTTTACCGAAAATTTTGGCGATCGCTCCAATAGCAAACGCCGCCAGTACTCGCACTGGCCCAACAATGTCAACTAAGGTCTGCATCCCGCAAGCTGTTGCTAAACTTGATGTCGGCAAGAAAAATAAACACACCCGCTTTGCTACCCATCCCGGTTTTACCTCACTCGGATGACGGAACCGCCCTTGCATAATTGCCACAGGAGTCTCGCCAATTGTCACGACATCACCTTTCTGAGCGTGGGGTAGAGCATACCGTTTGACAACTTCCACAGGGTCATCTATTGGACTCAGAATGTGGGTGCGAATCGGGAAAACATCGGCAACACCTACATTTCTGGCTTTGGGTACTGCATTTGACTTCGGAAATTGCAGAGGTACTACTACGTGGCGAACCTTGGAAAAGCGTCCTTGAGGGCCATAGGTGACATAATTTACCTGCACCCAAGCCGACTGTAAATTACTTAAATCCTCGCCTTGAATTTCTACAGAGACTTTAATTTTTGTACTCTTGAGAGCTTTAACGATATAGCCAAACCAGTAATCATCTGCTCTAGCTGGTGTGTCTTTATGGCAAGGAATCACCTTTGCGTTGCAAGTAACTCCGTCTAAACTACTATCTGATAGAAGTTTTACCCGCGCCTGAACCTCTGGCAACATGATCTCAAAGCGATCGGTCAAGTTACAAAATTCCATTTCTCCCACTAAAAGGTAGTGGTTCGGTTCGGCGATCGCTAAGTGCCACTCTCCCACCGTCAAGTCTAACTTATTGCTGGGACGCAAACGGTACTGCAACTCTAGGGCTAAACCACCTAATGCCAGCAGTGAAGCTCCTGCTGCCACTCCAATTGCTAAACTGCCAATCACTCAAATCACCAATTATCAGAATTTCAATCTAGAGTAGCATCACTAATAATTACTTTTTAGTCCACATATTAAAATATCGAACTCTATCAGCTTATACACCTAGCACGTAGAAATTCAACCCATGCCCAACAATGGGCGATCTCCTCAAAAATACATCACCGGGACTTGCGCGATCGCACCCCCCATCTCACCTCCAGAATGACCCACAGCTAAAGCCCCTACCACCTTGCAACCAACCCCAAAAATCATTTCCTTTTTCCCACCCAATTGACTTGTCAATCCCACTCAAATCAATCTACATTAGAAATAGAAATAAAATTTAATATTTAATCTAATACTCCTCAACAATAAGCGCCCTTCAATGACTGCCATCCCTCCCGTTGGCGTGCGCCCCCCTTGCCCGCCCACGTTAACTACCCGTGCATCACGTCTAACCCGTCTACTCAACAGCCTACACCCCAGCCCAGAAACACTTCTGCTTGTTCTTTCCCTACTCATAGGGGGAGTTACAGGTGCAGGGGTCGTCACTTTTCACTATCTAATCCACTTCATCCACACCCTCATGCTCGAAGACTTCATGGGGGTAATAGCCAAAGGCAATCCTTGGACATTAGCCTGTATCCCCGCCTTGGGCGGCGTTATCATCGGCATCATGCGCTGGCGGTTCCGAGATTTTGGCCCCAATATGTCCTCTTTAATTGCCGCGTCCCAAGGGTTGCAAGAACTCTCTCCACTCAAACCCATCACCAAAATGGTAGCTGCCTCGGTTTCCCTTGGTACAGGCGCATCCCTCGGCCCAGAAGCCCCCAGCGTTGAAATCGGCGCTAACTTCGGAATGCTGCTAGCTCAAGTCTTGAAACTCTCCCAAGAAAGGCAGCGCTTGCTGCTTGGCGCTGGAGCTGCCGCTGGGCTTGCCGCTGGGTTCAACGCACCGATTGCGGGAGTATTCTTTGCCTTAGAAGTTGTACTCGGAAGCACCTTCGCTACCTCATCTGTGAGCGTTGTTCTGCTCGCAGCCGTCGTCTCAGCTTTAATTGCTCAAATCTGCTTAGGGGCGCAACCAGCTTTTGCCTTGCCAGCCTACGAAGTTCGCAGTTCTTGGGAATTGCCTCTATACATGGGATTGGGGCTATTAGCTAGCTGTGTTTCTCTAGCTTACACCGAAGCAATTCAACTCGCCGATCGCTGTTTTCAGGGCAAAATCCCCGGATTTGGTTGGCTGGGGAAGATTCCGCGACCGATACACCCCATTATTGGCGGGGCCTGCGTCGGTTTAGTCGCTCTGCAACTACCGCAAGTGTTGGGTGTCGGCTACGAAACCGTCGAAGCTATGCTTCAAGATGTCAAGTTTTCCTTGCCATTGTTGTTGCTCTTGTTAGGGGTAAAACTAGCAACGACTGCTGTTAGTCTCGGCAGTGGATTAGTTGGAGGGATCTTTGCCCCCGCGATGTTTCTGGGAGCCTCCCTGGGTTCTGCTTACGGCATTTTCTTGGCAATAATACCAGCAATGAATGGTCATATAGCCGCTCCTCCAGCTTATGCAATGGTGGGGATGGCAGCGGTACTCGCAGGTAGTGCCAGAGCGCCCCTGACATCAATTCTGCTGATGTTTGAGTTGACGCGGGATTATAGGATTGTATTGCCATTAATGGCCGCAGTAGGATTGAGTGTTTGGCTAGTAGAGTTCGTCAACCGCCGCTCAACTCACAGCTTGAACCTCCAGCAGATGGGGGTAGATGTGACTGTTAATGTCCCGCCGCCGCCGATAGAGTCATTGCAGGGTTTGGAACAATCCCTGGGCGATCGCATTGTTACTGGCATCCTTTCGTGTCAAAGTCCTAATGAGGAACAAAGTTCTGAACAAAAAGATACCAGCGACACTCATTTGCTGGCGCTGGCAACATCACATTTATCAGAAGATATCAAGCCATTACCAGAAACAAAATCAGCGGCATAACTGAGATTAATAGAGATCGAGTCTGTTAATTTGGCGACCAAACTAATAGCCTTAAAGCTAAATCTTAGACTTATGATATTTATCAACCCAAAAACAGATTATGCGTTCAAAAAAATCTTTGGTTCCGACCAAAGCAAAGACATTTTAATTAGTTTTCTCAATGCGATGATTTATGAGGGAAGTTCTATCATTGAAGACTTAGAAATTATTAATCCCAATCTTCCCCCAAAAGTTCAAGGACTGAAAGATACTTATCTGGATGTGAAAGCTAAACTTAGAGATGGCACATTAGTAATTATTGAGATGCAGGTGTTAAATGTGCAGTCTTTTGGCAAACGAGTTTTGTATAATGCAGCCAAGACGTATGCTTTTCAATTGCAGGCGAATGAAGGATATCGAATGTTGAAGCCAGTAATTGCCTTAACAATAACGGATTTTGAGATGTTTGCCAATAGCGATCGCTTAATTTCAAGATTTGTGTATAAGGAAGTAAGTACCAACCTGAAATATCCTGAAAATGATATTGAGTTAGTATTTATTGAGTTGCCTAAATTTACCAAAGAACAAGAACAACTAGAAACTTTGACGGAGAAATGGATTTATTTCATAAAATATGCTAGAAGTTTGACCTCAGTGCCGGAAACAATGGAGAGCGTTCCCGAAATTCAGAAAGCTTTTGAGATTGCGAATCAAGTAAATTTAAGCCGGGAAGAATTAGAAGATTTGGAACGCAGAGAAATGTTTATCTACGACCAGCAGGGTGCGATTCTGAAAGCTACTTTGGAAGCACGAGAAGAAGGAAGAGAAGAAGGAATGCGAGAAAAAGCAATTGCGATCGCTAGACAGCTACTCTTACAACTTGATGACGAAACTATTAGTCAAATCACCGGACTTAGCATTGAGGATGTAAGGAATTTGCGTGCTAAGGATTTAGCATGACCAAATGTTAACGATTTAAACAGCAGTATTTGTTGCGTTTATTTTCGTACATTAGCTTGTCAGCCCGTACCAGCAATTGTTCTAATGAAAACTCATTATTCAAATCCCCTGGCTGCACGCCAAGACTTATTGATAGTCGAGATAAATAGGCTCGCTCTGGTTGTTGATTAAAACGATCTAAATTTTTTTGCAGTCTCCGATAAAATTCCTCGGAATTACTAGGGGAAAAAATAGGGATAAATAAAACAAATTCATCTCCTCCCAGTCGCGCTATAATATCTGCATCAGGAAAAGTTTGTTTAAGTATTTGAGCTGCATCAACAATAAACTTATCTCCCATTTCGTGTCCTAAAGTATCGTTAATCTTCTTTAAACCATCTAAGTCAGCGAACAAAAGATAGTAAGATGATTGGGTACGTCGAGCAATTTTTAGTTGTTGCTCTGCGAGTAAAAAGAAACCTCGCCGATTATATAATTTAGTTAATTCATCTGTTATAGCTAACTGTCTTACTTCTGCTTCTGCTCTTAGACGTTCCTGGATTTCTTGTTCTAAACGTTGATTTTGTTTGCTCAGTAGTTCGCGTTGCTGTTGGATGAGTAATTGATTTTTAACCCGCATCAGTACCTCCTGTTCTTGAAAAGGTTTGGTGATATAATCTACACCACCGATTTCAAAGGCTTTTACCTTGTCTTCCAGTCGTTCGAGCGCACTAATAAAAACGATCGGGATCTGAGCAGTTGCTTCCGATGCTTTCAACTGTTGGCAGATTTCATACCCATTCATATCTGGCATATTAATGTCAAGCAAAATCAGATCCGATGGGCTGCGACGAACACCTTCAAGTGCCATTCTGCCGTTGAGTGATTTGCGAACAATATAGCCCTGTGACTCTAGGATTTTGCCTAACAAACGCAGATTATCTGGCCTATCATCTACGATGATAATATTTATTTCGCTAGCAGGTTTGAGTAAAGTAGTCATGGTTTTTTACTGAAAAACTCAAAAAGTATAACAATTAAATTGGAAAATTTAGGTTTGTGAATGCACCTGAATCATTTTGATAATTTGCTCAAATTGATATCGCTCTGCCAAATCAATTAGATCGCTAGCCAGTTGCGCCATTTCTGGGGGTAATTGAGCCGCTAGTTCTGCAATTTCACGATCTTTTCCACAGATAGCAGCATCTTCCAATTGAGCCAGCCATATTTCTGGTAATGTCGCCAGAAGTGTTGGATTTAGGCCATCTGAAACGGGAGAGATCGTAGCAGAAATGTAGGAAAGAGAACTATCTATTGCTTGTTCCTCGTAGACATACTCTAAGCCGAGATATTCAGCCATTTTCAGAAATAATGTTTGTTCTGAAAAGGGTTTACTGATGTAGTCGTTACAGCCAGCGGCGAAGGCGAGGGTGCGATCGCTCTCAGAAGAATGGGCGGTAAGGGCAATAATAATGGTGGTTTGTTTCTGTTCCAATGCCCGAATTTGTTTGGTCGCTTCGTACCCATCTAACACTGGCATCCGAATGTCCATCCAGATGAGGTCAGGGAGCCATTCTTGCCAAATTTGCACCGCTTCCTGTCCGTTAGTGGCTTCTCTTACCTCTAGCTGTAATTGAGCTAGTAATCTAACTATTAATAGCCGATTTTCGGCGCTATCGTCAACTACTAAAATGCGATAATGGGGTTGATCTGGAGCTAACCCAATTACTAAGCGATCGCTCTGTTCAGGTATAATGTTAACTTTACTGGTTGGGTTGAAAGGGAGGGTAAAGGTGAATCTACTGCCTTGTCCTAAGATGCTGTTAACAGTAATTTCTCCACCCATAAGTTTTACGAGTTTGCGGCTAATGGCCAGACCTAACCCAGTACCGCTTACTAAGCGCTTCCCGGCTTGGGCTTGCACAAAAGCATCGAAAATGATATCTACTTCGCTGGGTGCAATTCCTACACCTGTGTCAGTGACTACAAACTGGAGAATAGACTGAGTTTTGGATGTGTTTTCTGTATCTGGAGTCTCAATACTCACACGCAAAGTAATACTTCCTCTATCGGTAAATTTGATGGCATTACTCAGAAGGTTAAGCAAAACCTGGCGGAGTTTTTGAGTATCGGCAAGAATAAATTGGGGAACTTCGGGCGCAATCTCAAAACAAAGGCTAAGTCCTTTAACGCGGGCGAGTTCTGCAAACATATTTTGGAGGGAATGCAACACCCCAATTAAGTCAAAATTGCTCTTTTCAACGGTGCATTGTCCCGATTCGATTTTGGAGAGATCCAACACCTCGTTAATCAAGCTTAATAGGTGATCGCCACTGCGCCGAATTGTTTGTAAGTCTTCTTGTTGGTTGGGAGTTAGTGAGGGGTCACGGGCCATCACTTGGGCAAATCCCAGAATTATGTTGAGGGGTGTACGCAGTTCGTGACTCATGTTGGCAAGGAAGATACTTTTCGCTATATTTGCTGATTCTGCGGCTGCCATTGCCTGTAGCAATGCTAGTTCTTTTTGTTTGCGATCGCTAATATCTTTCATGAAGCAGTAATGCCCTAAAAGTTGGTGCTGTTCGTCGTAATTTGCAATCATCACCAACTGTTTATCAAAAACTGAACCATCTTTACGAATCCCTTTAGTTTCAACTTCAACCTTGCTCTGTTTTACCATCTGCCAATAGATAGAAACGAGTTTTTCTAATTCGTCTGGATGTACGGTATTTGTCCAGGGCATCCCTATCATTTCTTCAGGATCATAGCCTGTTAGTTCAGAATATGCTTTATTGACATATAAATAACGTCCTTGAGGATCGAGTTTGGAAAATCCAGATACTGCATTTTCCATCACTGCACTCAGTTCTCGCAGTTCCGCTTCTGCTTGTTTCCGTTCGGTAATATTTCGGGCAATCTTTGAGGCTCCAATCACATTTCCTCTCTCATCTTTAATCGGGGAAACACTAATTGAAACATAGATTAAAGTTCCATCTTTCCGCAGTCTTTTTGTCTCGTAGTGTTTGATGTGTTCTCCTCGCTGAATTCGACTCAGAATTTTGTTTTCCTCTGTTTGATCCTCGGCTGGAATTAGTTTATTGATAGATTGCCCTACTATTTCTGATGCTGTATAACCAAAAATTTCCCTGGCTCCTGCATTCCAGCTCGTAATTAAACTATCTAAATTTTTACTAATAATAGCATCTTCTGAATATTCAACAATTGCAGCTAGTCTAGCGTTCTCTATTTCCGCCTGTTGTTGCTGCTGAATTTTCGATTGTAACTGACGATTTTCTTTTTTTAAGCGATCGATTTCGCAATAAATTATTTTTATAAAATGCACGGCTAAGGCAAAAAGCAAAATTAAAGCTAAGCCACCAATTAGCAAAAAAATGGGTAAATCAGAGTTGACCTTTGCTGTTAATGCTGGAGTTGGGGAAACATCTACCTGCCAATCTGCATCATTAGCTCTAACTACAACCGTTTTTTGCAGTGATGGCTGGGATGAAAGCACTTGATTGTAGCTCAAATACCATAGAAGCAAAACAATAGAAGCTACTATAATAAATCGGTAATTTGGCAGTTTCTTAATTAATTTTTGCATTGATTTATAATTTTTTGTAGTCGTGCTATAGCCATAAAATAATCGGTTGTAATTTTTAAAGCTGATTCCTACATAAAATGCTTTTCCTATTTTTTGATTCTAGCTAATATACTCTAGATTCCAGTATCGATCTGACACTTTAAATCCCAGCCCAATACATTTGCAATCTGAAGGGAAAGCATCCCTGGATTGATGGGATTCACAATCACTGCTGTCACTTGATAGGGTTGATTATCCCTCTGTTGTAAATCCCACCATTTTGATCTGAGAATTAGCAATACAACAGGAACTTTTTGTGTTGCTGGTTCCGATCTTAGTTTTTTAAGAAATAGCAACTCATCTATTTTACAGACAGACATCTCTAAAATAATAGCGTCTGGCTCATAAATTTTTACCTGTTGCAATCCTTCTAAAGTAGAATTAGCAACTTGTACGTTCCAACCGCCCAAGTCGGTTAAACAAGCTTGTACTACTTCCTGTATATTTGATTCTTTCTGAATCAGCAAAATTTTTTTGGCGATCATAGTAACCACTGGTGAATTGTGCATTTCACTTGGGTTAAAAAATTAAATTTTGGGGTGTAGATTTACGATTATATGCACATCCTTAAGGAATCGACTGAATTTGCCATTGTGAGTTGAATCTGAACTTTAGATTCCTTAAATCTCAACTGCTTAGCAAGCTGAATTGTGATACCATCCGCCTCTATTTCAGCCGAGCAGGTTTCAGTTTGTATGGGGTGAGGTAAGGGAATTAAACTTTCAAATCCACTGGGACGAAAATAACCTTCTACTCCAGCGGCTTCATTTGGTTGACCTTGTATTAGAATAGTTTCTGGAGTAATTTGGAGATCTAATTTGAAAAGGTGAATGTCAAGAATGTGAACTTTAATGATAAGTTTTGCCTTCGTTTCGTTAACTGTAATGGCTTCAATCGGTGATTCCTCTGTCTGACCAATCCAAAGTGTGGATTGCTGACAATGATTGAGCGAACTGGAAACTGAAGGTTGGATATTCTGACTGACATCATTTAATGCCTGAAAAGCATTCATTGATTTTCCCTACACAAAAAGCTTTGAAAACTACATAAGAGGAGAATAAATAGTAAAGGTAAGGAATTGGTAAAGATTTAGTTATGTTACAAAATTTTACAAAAATTATTAAAGTTATTCATCCCATCCCAAAATTTCTGCTACTTCTTCTGCCAGTGTGGTGGGTTGCATCGGTTTGCTAATTACCCCAGCAACACCGATTTTGGAAAATTTGACGCGATCGCACGGCAAAACTTTTGCTGTCAGCAAAATCACTGGAATCGATTGGGTGATGGGATTGGATTGAAGGCGATCGTAGACAGCAAACCCATCCATTCCTGGCATCGAAACATCTAGCAAAATGGCGTTGGGTTGTTCCGTTTGCAGGATGTGTAAACATTCCTCACCCGATGCCGCCACCAGCGTCTCCCATCCCGCGAGGTCTTCCAAGCACGCTTGCACGAGTTCCCGAAGATGTGCTTCATCATCGACGATCAGAATCTGCCTGCCGATCATAAAAGATTTTCCAATTGTGGTAGAGGTAATGTAAAGAAAAAGGTGCTGCCTTCACCTAAAATGCTTTCAGCCCAGATTTTACCGCCATGTCTTTCAATAATACTGCGACAGATTGCCAACCCTAACCCAGTTCCTCCTTTTTCACGGGAGTCAGAGGCATCGACTTGCTGAAATCGCCCAAAAATGAGTTCTAGCTTATCAGCAGGAATGCCCCGTCCGCGATCGCGCACTTGGAATAACACAAAGTCTTTCCGATCTACGGTACTGAGGTGAATTGTGGACTGGGCAGGGGAGAATTTAATAGCATTGCTGAGCAAATTTATCAAAGTTTGGATGATGGCATCTGGTGCTGCCCAAACTTTTAAATTGGTGGGGGCAACTATTAATGAGATTTGGTGCTGAGCCGCGATCGCCTGAATACCATCAACTGCTTGCTGCATCAAATCTGCAACTTTGCAAATAGTTTTCTCCAAAACTACCCGCCCGGAATCTAGCCGCTCTAAATCTAGAATATCATTAACTAGGTTCACCAAACGATTGGTATCGAGGAGGGCAATTTCAATCATACGTCGAAATTTGTCTGGTTTGTTATCATAAATCCCCGTTTTTAATAGTCCTAGAGACATTTGAATTGCTGTCAAAGGGGTGCGAAGTTCATGGCTAACAATGCTAATAAACTCATCTTTAATTTGTTCGATCTTTTGTCGTTCGGTAATATCTTCCCCAATGCTGATAGTGCCAATGATGTTTCCCTTGATATCTTGCAACATAGTATTGTTCCAAGCAATTAATCGACAATCGCCAAATTTGGTGAGGATAGCATTTTGATAATAGGGATGAGCATTCTCGGTCAAAACTTCCGAGAAAACAGTTTGAATTGATTGTCGATCCGAGCGAGGTAAAAAATTTTCAAACCAATTTTTTCCTAAAACTTCGGAGTTAGTATATCCTGTCATTTTTAAGAAAAAAGTATTAACATAATTGACATTCCCCCATCGATCTAGTCCCACGACAATTAACTGTACATTATCCAAGAGCGATCGCCAGCGTCTTTCGGCTTCTCGGATCGTGGCTTCGGCTTGCTTACGTTCTTGTAGTTCGAGCTGAAGCTTTTCGTAGAGTTCCGATTGTTGGATAGCGAGCGCCAATTGGTTGGTAATCTGTTGTACTAATTCTATTTCCCAGAATTGCCATTGACGAGGTGTAGCATTTTGGTAAATAGCTAATAAACCCCAGAGATTTGCTCCTGAAAAAATCGGAAACACTGCATAACTTTTGGCTTGAAATTGTTCCAATAGTTCGATATGACATAATTGAAGGTCAGCCCTGTAAATATCTGCGACCGCAAAGATTTCGTTATTTCGTAAGCAACCTCCTTGCGTCTCTTGTAGATAGGTATCTTCCCAAACTTTTTGAATATCAGCTCCTACCAATTTTACCCAATCTTCCCCAACTGACTCGGCGACAAAATTCCCACTCCAATCAACATTAAAGCGATAAATAGCAGCGCGATCGCTTTGTAATGTCTGCCTAACTTCAGTAACAGCACTATTCAGAATGGTACTCAAATCCAAGGATTGGCGAATTGTCTGAGTAATGCTCCGGATTAACTCTTCCTTTCTAGCTTTCTGTAGCAAAGCTTCTTCTGCTTGTTTGCGCTCCGTGATATCTTGCTGAACCGCAACCAAAACATCGCCATAATCGGAATGTTTGAATACAGAGCAAGTCGCACTACACCAAAATGGAGTACCATCTTTCTTAACAGTATGGACTTCATAGCTGAATTCACCGCTTTGTAAAACGGCGGTTTGGATGCCTTGATTTACCTCTTCAGCACTAACAAATTCATTGGAATAGTTCACAATTGAAACGTGATGACCGTTGAGTTCACCATCGTCATAGCCAAACATCTGCTCAAATTTAGGATTAGCATAGACAATCACTCCATTATCGGCTCTCACTAAGCAAATGCCTTCTGCCATGTTCCTGGTAATGACAGCCTGAAGCTCCAGCATTTGTTCTGTTCGTTTGCGCTCGGTAATATCCTCAACAATAAAGGAAAATCTGGATCTGCCACTGGGACTGCTGATAATTGAGCAAGTGGTAACAGACAGCCATTTTTGTGTTTTTGCTGTCTGATGTTGGTATTCAAATTTCACAGGAGCACCAGTGCGTTCAGTTTCACGATAGTAATCTAGCCATATTTCTATAAAGGCTTGTGGGACACCAATCTCGCTGGCAAAGCGATTTTGCATTGCTTCGGATGTCGTACCAAAAAACTGAGCGGTGGCAATATTGCTAGAAAGGTGGAAGATATCATTTGGGTAAATTTCTACGATACCCATCTGCATTGATGCACTATTGAAGAAACTCCGCAAAGTCGATTCGCTCTGGTGCAAAAGTTGTGCTTGTTCATTTAGTAATTGATAGGCTTGTTCTTTCAGTAGTATAGTAACTACCAGGCTATCGTTGACTTTTGTTAGTTCTAATGTTCTTTCTGCTACCCGTTGTTCCAGTTCGGTATTTATTTGTTGTAGGGCAGTTTCTGCCTGTTTGCGTTCCCTCAGTTCCGTTTGTACTTGCTCAAATAAACTAGCTTGCTTAATGGCAATTCCTGCTTGAATTGCTAGCTGTCGCATGAGTTCAATTTCTGAGGGTTGCCATTCGCGAGGTGCTGCACAGTGATGGGCAATCAATAATCCCCAGAGTTCTTCTCCCTGAAGGATAGGAATAACCAAGTTAGCTCTAACTTGAAAATTTGCCAGCAATTCCAGGTGACAAGTACCAATGCCGGCAGTGTAAATATCTGATTTGGCCGTGAATAAGCCTTGTTTAAAGGGTTCGATATAGTTTTCACTAAAGCAAGGATCGTAGATCTGAGTGGATAAAATTGCCGTCCAGTTTGAATCAACGGACTCTACCACAACATTTCCGATCCAGCCTGGGGAAAATTGGAAGATAATTACGCGATCGCACTGCAAAAACCGTCGCACTTCTCCTACCGTAGTTTGGAGAATATCTTGTAATTTCAGCGATTGGTGAATGCGCTGGTTAATTTCCATTACCAAGCGTTGCTGCTCAACTTGCTTATGTAGTAGTTCGGCATTTTCGTAAATTAATTGCTGGCTAAGTTGCCGAATCTTTTTTTTTCTCTGTTGAAAATTGCTAGTCAGTAAATTAATTACCAGGGCAACTAGCAGAAAAATGCCTAGCCGCAACATATCTCTTGCTGAACCGATCCCAAGTTGATGTAGGGGGGGGAGAAAGAAGAAATCGAGCGCTAGGGTTGAAAGTACAACAGTAACGCTGCCGACTTGAAAGCCGCCATACCAAGCAGTGACCATGATGGCGATGTAGAAAAATTCTCCAATGGTTTGAGACAGAAAGGCTTCTAGCCACAGGGAGAGGAGAAGCGCGATCGCTGTTGAGCAAAAGGCTACGCCGTAGGGTAAAAATCGCGGATGTATTCTCAAGGCGAACTCCTCTATAAGCTCTCTCACCAATAAATCTTTTTTTTCTTTACCAGTTTTTTACTTTTTTATTATTAACTCTAAATATATCTTAAGAAAACAGATAACATAAGTATGTCAGCAGAAAAAGTATTATTGATTCATCACCGCATAGCTATCCAAGAAGTTATACAAGCCGGATTTGATTATATAGCTGATTGGAAGATATCCGTATATGATTCAGTTCAATCAATGCTAATTAAAATCACAATCAATCATCCCGACCTGATTATTTTGGATTTTGACTTTTCAGAGATGAGGGGAGTAGAAATATTAAAAATGATCAGGAATTATCTGTGTTGTTACTCTCCTGTGGTAGTTTTTAGCGGCCAGCTTTTAACTACGGAAGAACAAGCTATCTTAAGTGAATTAGGGGTATTAAAGGTTATTTATCAACCATCTCCCTAGTTTGTTCCATTTCGCTCTGATTTCTAGCCCAAGCGAGTGCGATCGATCCTACTCATTACCCGCGTCACCAGTTCCGGGCCTAACACTGGTTTAGTAATAAAATCATCAACTCCAGCAGCAAATGCTTGCTGGAGAGATTCGGTATCAGTATGGGCTGTCACCACTAAAATTGGTAAATTCTCCCACTGGGGATCTTGTCGCACCATTTGACATAACTCTAAACCGCTAACAATCGGCATTTCCAGATCTAATATCACTAAATTGGGTTGAGTGCTGTTCAAAAATTCCCAAAATTGTTGTGGTTCTTTCAAAGTTGTTACTTCTACTCCCCAAGGTGTGAGCAATGCTGATAATCTATCCAGAATCATGATGTCATCATCCACCAGCAAAACTTTTGCCTCTGAGGTTTTAGGGTGAGGCAAAACACGGTTAATTGCTCGAAAAATTTGCTCAGTAGTTGCAGGTTTATGCAGAAATTGCCTTGCACCTAAACGCAATACGGCTAGGCGATCGCTCAAGCTATCTCGTCCAGTAAATACAATTACAGGCAGGTTAGGTGTTGGCGTAGCCTCTTCTGGAGAGAATGTTTCAGTTAATTCTCGCAGTAACGTTAATCCATCTTCCTCTGTTTCTGGAAAACTTAAATCCAGCAAAACCACGTCAGGCTTTGATAAAGCAAGACACGATCGGGCTGCCGTAAGATTAGGAGCAATTTTAATTCGCAATCCCCAAGCTTCAGATTCTGCTTTTAAGCGTTCTGTTAAGGCAGTATCATCATCAACTACTAGCACCCGATGAAATAAAATAGGAGGTTCGGGAGAAGTAGTTAAGGTATCTGGAGTTTTTACTAATTCTTGCTGTAATGCTGCCACTATTTCCGCGAAGCGAGTAATTTCCTCACCTGTAAAGGGGAGATGTTTGATCAGCAAATGCTCTGCCGATCGTGCTAGTTTCGAGCCTTCCGGATAACCAAAAGATGCCATAGAACCTGCTAATTTATGGGCTTCATTCTTTGCTGCTTTATGTAATTCTGGGTTTAAATTTCCTGATAATAATCCAGCTTTTGCCTGCTCCAGTATGGCGACTTGTTGGTTAAATATTTCATGAAACCGCTCTAATAATTTGTTGCTATTGGATTTTTCTACTTCGCTTAATTGATGTTTTGTGGTGTTGTCGCTATCAAAATTGTTTAAGTTAGACGGTGCAGATTGAGGGGGCTTTTTTAGTCGATAACCCATGCCATAAACTGTTTCAATAATTTCTTGTGTTAAACCAGATAATTTCAATTTTTTTCGGATATCTTTAATATGAGTGTTAATAGCACGCTCGGTTGGTGCATCATCAAATCCCCAAAGGCGGTCTAAAATGGCACTGCGGCTAAAAATCCGCTCGGGATTTCGCAGGAATAATCCTAGCAGATTGTATTCTGTCGCTGTTAGTGAAATAACTTTTCCCTCAAATGTTACTCGACTGGAATTGAGGTCTAAATAAAGATTTCCCCAAGTCAATATAGAGGATGAGTTATGAGCAGAAGATTCTGGGGAAAGTGCGTTACTGCGTCGCAATAAGGTTCGTATCCTGGCGAGCAATACTTCCGTGCCACAGGGTTTGCTGATGTAGTCATCAGCTCCGGCATCGAACCCTGCTACCACATCTCGATCTGAATCGTTTGTTGTTAATAGCAGGATCGGTTTGTGATAGCCTTGCGATCGCAGTTGCCGACATAGACTAATTCCATCTAGCTGGGGAACCTGCACATCCAGCAAAATCAGATCATAATCAACGGCGGTTGCCAAGTCTAGTCCCGCTTGTCCATCCATTGCCAGATCGATTGCATAGTGATTTTCCCCCAGCACCTTTGCCAGCTTTGCACTCAGCAATCTATCATCCTCTACTAGCAGAATTTTTATGAGAGATTTCTTCATTGTAGCTTTGGGGCTCAATTCCGATTTATTCGGCTATAAACCTTATTATATAGGGTATCTCTAATCACCGACTCATGGTGACAATGGTAACTGGATTCAACGGGTCAAATCTCGTCAAGTTTCCTACAGGTACAGAACGCGACAATTGCACCTGCATAATTTTACAACTCCAATTAGGTTCCCGGCGTATTCTTTCTTCCTTCCAACTCAGAACCGCCGCCAAATGTTCTAAAGTCGCCATTGCCAATACTATTACTCCCCCAGGCAACATTCGCAAAGCGCACACACCCAAAATTTTAGTGATTTCTCCCCCACTGCCACCAATAAAAATCCGATTAGGTGGTCGTAAACGATGTAGAATTTCAGGAGCATTTCCATGAATTGAAATCACATTTTGTACTCCAAAACGGCGGCAGTTTTGCTCAATTAAAGACGTACCTGCCGCTGTTTTTTCGATTGCATAAATCTGAGAACCTGGAAACAACCGTGCAATTTCAATGGAAACCGAACCAGTACCCGCTCCTACATCCCAAATTGCTTGGCCTGGTTGTAGTGACAATTCTCCTAATACTAATACTCGGACTTCTCGCTTAGTCATTAAACCAGGGCGATCGCTATAACAGAGAAAAGCACTATCAGGTATCCCCAACATTGGTAAAACATTCAACTCTAAGGGTTGAACTGCTTGAGTTTCCCGCAATAAAACTACCACATTTAGTGGTGCAAAAGTCTCGCCGTGCAAAGAATCTAATGGCCACTTACCCACCCGTTGATCGGTGCCACCCAAATTTTCGCATAGCCAGAATTCGTAGCGAGTAGGCAAATCCAAAGCCTTAATTAATTTCGCGATCGCGCCGGGAGAATGAGTCTCATCAGTCAGCACGGCAATCTTTTGAACACCTTGCTGTAATTTTTCTGTCAACTCCTCAAAAGAGCGCCCGTGAGCGCTAATAAAATGAGCATCTTGCCAAGGAACTTTCAGGCTGTTAAAAGCCAATTGTACAGAGCTTAAATGGGGGTGGAAAATTAACTTTTCAGGAGGTAACTCAATTGCTAACAGCCGTCCCCAACCGTAAAATAGCGGGTCGCCGGAAACTAACACCACGATCGCACCCGGAGATTCACCAGTTAACCGCAGCCGAATTTCTGCGATCGCCTCTGTCAAATCTCCCAATATCAAACGTTCCGCCGGATGTTTAGGGAAATAACCCAAGTGGCGATCGCTCCCCACCAGGAAAGTCGCCTTTTTTACAATCTGCCTCACTGAATCACTCAGTCCAGCAGCCCCATCTAAACCAATTCCAACAATATGTACTGTCAATTTTTCGCTATTAATCGATTTTATAATTTAGATTTTATATTTAATTCAAACTTTCCCAAGCCAATATAATTAAAGCATTTAGAATAGCCGCTGCTGCGGGCGAGCCACCTTTTCTACCCTCAACTCGAATTTGTGGCACAGCTATTTGAGAAAGTGCCGCCTTTGACTCTACCACAGACACAAAACCTACTGGAACCCCAATCACCAGCGCTGGCGATGGAGTTGGGGAATTTTCCAGATGAGAACACAGGGCCAAAAGAGCTGTAGGGGCATTTCCGATCGCAAAAATTGCATCCGGCAACTCCTTTACCACTTCCAACAAACCTATTTCCGTGCGGGTTTTCCCAGGCGGTGCCACAGCAGGAGCCTGTTCTAGTACACAAATTAGCGGGTTGTCGAAAGTTTGAGCAATTGTACCCGCAACCCCCGCTTTCACCATGTTTACATCCACAACAATTGGCACTCCGCGACAGATAGCCGCGATCGCGCCCTCAATCGCCCCTGGACTAAACCGCATCAACGAAGCAAATTCAAAATCAGCCGTACTGTGAATCACCCGCCGCACCACCGCATACTCAGCAGAACTGAAATTATGCGGCCCAATCTCTCGATCTATAATGGCAAAGCTTTCTGTTTGGATGGGATGGTTCATTGTTAAGTAGAAGGAAGAAGGAAGAAGGAAGAAGGAAGAAGGAAGAAGGAAGAATGCTTATATAACAAGCTTTTTAGCCATCCGTATCTTACGGTTAATTAAGTGGATTTACTTAATGGCTAATTGCTAATTGCTAATTAGTCGGACAAAAATAAAGTTAACTATGAGGAATAGGGAACAGGGAACAGGGAACGGTTAACAGTAAAGGTTTCAGGCTGGTTAATATTCCTTAAGACACTGTCGTTTACTTTTGTCCAACTACTGAATGGCTAATGGCTAACAGTTAACAGTTAACCGTTAACAGTTAACAATTTTAAAATTCCAAAACAGGCCAATCTGGCTCGCGATAATAGCGAGTCATATCGTCAAACTTTCGGAGTTCGACCCGATGTATCCAAATTTCTTGGGGTACATCTAGCCATTTGTCATTTAACTCAGATAAAACATTACAGAAACGATCGCGGTTTATGCCAGATTCGATCTCCCCAAAATATGCCAGAGTAACGTGAGCGGTGAAATGATATTGCTGTTCAATTCCCAAAGCAATTAAATCAGAATTTTGATAAATAGAGCGGCGGAACTCCAAAATCTGCTTGTAAGAATTTTCGTCGCTAGGAGCTAAACAGACAGCGATCGCCCTAGTTCGCACCATTAGCCCCAACACCATCCAGCGAATGGGAGGAGCACCAGCCATAGTCTGTTTATAGCTAGCAAAGCATTCCCCAATGCGCGATCGCAATTGCCCCTCAAATTCAGGATTTTTAATCGCATCCCGGTAAGCACTGTCCCAAATCAGATCTGCCAAAGTTAAATGGAAACTGTCTTTAGGCACTGGCACAATCGCACCCACATCTAGCTGCTTTACTAACGTTTGTTGGCACTCGTCCAAACTCGCATAAAAAGCAGCATTTTCCGACTCTTCCCCCCAAGGCGGTGTCGTCACTGTATAGCCGGGAAAAGTCACGGGTTCTCTTCCGCCCCCTGGTTGGAGCTTA
>DATGYA010000192.1:0-3603 GCA_035298405.1 Kamptonema sp.
GTGAACTTGAACTAGCTATGCAAAATCCTAAAATTGGCTGGTGGTATCGCAAAATTTGTGTTCGTGGCGAATGTTATGAAATACGACCAGGTTGGGTTCATAGTGTCACAAATCTGTCTCGCGATCGCGATGCAATGATTCAGCGATTTTATGAATAATGAAGTAACCGCGATCGCACTTCCCAAAAAAGCGCGATCGCTTTTCTTTTAGAAATAAAATAGGTATTGACATTTTACTAATTAATGGTGTACAATTTTCCCAAGCAAAATTTAAAAATCCCACAATATATTTAAGAGTCAAAATTATGACACCTATAACCCAAGGTACAACAAGAACTCCCAACCTAGTTGTAGCGCAAATAGCCCAAGAAGAATTAGCCAGACTCAGCCAACCTAATGCTACTCTTAGCAAATTTGACAGTGACTCAAGTGCCGACAGTCAAACTATTAAGTTTAGCGATTTACCAACAGAAGCACAGCAGGGAATTATTAATGGATTACAAGCCTGCGAAAAAGGAGGTTTTGTTACCTTAGATGATTATAGAAAGCGCCGTTTCTCAAAAACAACATCAGACTCGCGCTGACGATAAATTTCACTCTGACAATTCGCTTATAATTGTCAGGTAGGCTTAACCATGCCAAAATTACTGTAATTTAGTTATAACTTTATCAATTTAGCTGTAAATCAGGTGTATACAGTCTGGCTCGATCCTATAGAACAAATCCTAGATAGTCTTGATGATGAACAAGCGGACTCTATTTTAGCACAATTAGAATCTTGGGCGCAAAGGATACAGCTTGAAAGAAGAAACGTCCCACGATTTTACTCAATTGCACCATTAAACTGCCAAGATTATAGAGGGATAGAGTGTTTAGTAGATCATAAACATCAATCAATTATACCTTTAAACTTTTTGCATAAACCATTTGATAATCCTTTGGGATAAAAGGCGATCGCACTTCCCAAACAAGTGCGATCGCTTTTATTTTGGACATAAATTTAACATTTTACCAATTGTTTGACATCCCTCACGTATTCCCTATAATTCTGATTAAACCCTCCCTAAGAGATTGGATATCTACATCTTGAAGTTTTCCCAGTTTCTTGATAATAATTTGTTTTTAAATAGTCGTAATAACTGGCTTAATCATAGAAGACTTTAGAAGACCTGCTGCTCGCCAATCTGTTATGATAATATCACCGATTTTCTGGCTAGTGATAACTTGGCTAGTTATACCCATAAGAATGCGATCGGGATATTCTGCATTATAAATGTCAGAACTAATAACAACTGCTGGACGTTTTTTATTGGTACTTTGATCGGTAAAAGGAAACGGAACTAAAACCACATCACAAAATTATAACTCGTCATACTCCGCATCCTTTGGGTTATCCCAAATTTTAGCAAAAGCTGCTTCTGAGAGCTTATTTCCCGTATAAATAAGAAGGCGATCTTCACTTCTTGTTAATAGGAAGTCAATAAAATCTTCTAATACCGTGATTTTATCTGGCGGTAAACTGCGTATTTTTTCCATCAGATTTGTTTCAGGGTTTTGGGTGATACTCATGTTACATCTCACTTTTAAATTAGTTTGAGTTTAGCTAAAATATTTCATATTAATGATATCCTAGAATCTATTAGTAGTCAATATTGGATCGAGGTCATGTTTCTCCCTGTCACCCCTGATGCTGAGAAATACGCGATCGCACAGCTTGACGGATCTCCATCCAAATCGAGCGTGTTTAATTACACCGCAGAAGCCACCACCCAAAACAAACCATCAACTAAAAGCGTACTCAAAACTGCACCGCTGAAGGCCCACCAATGCAAATCCTTAAACCGCAAATGTACCAAACCCACACCCAAAAGAGTGCCAATTAAAGCCACCGCACAACCAACTCCCCAAGGGGTGGAAATTTGCCCGATCGCACTCTGAAAAATTGGCATAGCTAACTCCGGTTCCACCTTCATCAACTCCCGCCAATATCTAATCAATCCAGTTAGATAAAAATACAAATCAGTGACAGCAGTTCCAAACAGCGAACCCAGGTAAAAGTAGCTGCCAACTTTTCCCCAAGATCGCATTAAACACCACACAGTAAATGGTACGCCAATGGCTTCTACAGGTAAGTGCAAAAATGGCTCCCATCTCAACCAACCCCAATAAATAGAACCTGCAAACCAAGTACCAGTAAATCCCAGCAATAAATCTCCCCAAAGTGCAGTTTTAGGGCGAAAAATCATAGCTAAACTCAATACTAACCAGCCTAATGTTGACAGCAAACTAGCCACTGGAAACATCCGCACTAACGGTGCTTGTACAAATACTGGTACAGTTACTAAAAAACCAGCCGCCGCAAAAACTAACCATTGACGGCTGCTAATTTTTCCGATCAAATATAAGGGATTCCACAGACTGGCGGCGCTTAAAATTGGCGCGATCGCAGATGATAATAAGTTTTGATTAATCAATTGACTTGACTCCGTAATACTTTAACAAATTCACTAAAAATGCTGCTGCGGTAGTCGGCGATTTTGTCTCCCTTCCCTCCGCATTTTTGCCCACCCGCCAACCTTTTGCAGTTTGGGGCGATCGCCACAAGTCCAAATGCTCTACGGAAGGGTCTGCATAAAAACTCTCCCCCCCACCCCCTAGCAACGCCGAGCTCCAGTGGGTAAAATCATCGTGGCTGAGGCGGTGAATGGGAAAATTGCCCCCCAGGGGTACTCCCCACCCATCCAAGGCGATAAATGCTGTCACCTCGCCGCCTAACCCCTGCCATGCCCACGCCGCGCCAATTGCGCCCACAACCCCCGCCGAAAAGCTGATAAAAATCAGACTTTCGCCTCGCTGCTCTTGACTCCACAAAAACTGTAAAATGTCAATAGCCGAGTAAGCTGGATAGTCCTGAGCCGGGAAAACCGTTACAGGGGTAATGATTGTAGGTTCGAGGTGGCCTCCGAGTCCCCAAGTTGAGGATAATGCCCCCAAAAAGGCATCAGTTAGCTTTGAGTCATGGATTCCAGGGCAGATCGCCACTTTCATCGGTCGTTAAAAACAAACAGATGTAATATAACCTTATCATATCCCATCCGGGGGGAGAGGATGTTAAACTAATAGCAGAGTGGAGATGTGAGAATATCCCATGCCAATATGGTTCAGCTAGACTCGCGATCGCCACTCACCCCCCCAAAAATACTAAAGTTGAGGAAAGCAAGTGGTTGCCAGTCCTGAAAAACTAAACCTAGAAACATTGCCCCAAGCTGCCAACAGCGATAGAGTAGCCGTGTTACTCATGGGTTATGGCGAAGTTGAAAGCTATGAAGACTTTGCCAATTACAACGAACAAGCTTTAAATTTGCTCACGGCAAAATTTGCTCCAGTTCCTACTTGGATTTATCCGCCTTTAGCCAAAATTTTGGCAATATTTGATCTGCACGAATGGAGTCACCAACACGGTCAATTCATTTCACCTCACAATGCTATTTTTGAACAACAGCGTGCAGGAATTGAAAAGAATTTGCAGGAAAAATGGGGCGATCGCATCAAAGTTTTCAAAGCATTTAACTTTTGCGCTCCCTTCTTACCAGAGCAAGTTTTA
>DATGYA010000193.1:0-1549 GCA_035298405.1 Kamptonema sp.
CGCCAGGCAAATTCCCCAAAGCTTCAGCAAGCCGCTGGCGGATTAACCAATCTTCCGACTGAGCAAATCGCAAAATGGCTTCCACCGCTTCCACAGCTTTGATCTCGCCTAAAGCTGAAATCGCTGCCTGCTGCATGACAACTTCTTCACTATCCAATCCTTGCAGTAGCGGCTCGCGAGCGCGGGGATCTTTGAGATTGCCGAGAGATACCGCCGCGCTGAATCGCACTAGCCAGTTGGTATCTTCATAAAAAGCCCGCACCAAAGCGTCAAAAGCTCTGATGTCTCCCAAGTAGCCCAAAGCACCAGCAGCATCAGCTCGAATGCCATAATCTGGGTCATTTGCCAACAATTTTACCAAAATTGGATAGCATTCTTCGGTGGATTTGAGCCCCAGAGCAAACACTGCCATCGATCGCACCTGCAAGTTTTCATCATTCAAAACCTTTTTGATCAAAGGCACTGCTTCTACCGCTGGAATATGGCGGAGGTTGGCTAGAGCTACCATGCGATCGGCTGAATTTTCACTGTCTAGCTGGACTGAAATTTGGTCTATGCTTAAAGTTGCCATTATTTACCAAGCTCTTAGTAAAAATTTACATTTAGATTCTTCTATTATAGGGGTTAGTGCAGGGATTGACCGAATCAAGCGCGATCGCTAGCAAGTTTAAGCTCAAAAGCACAGGACTTAGGCAACTCTCACACATGAAAATGCTCTTGGGCTGTTACACATTTAAACAATTATTGTTGCAAACTCTGGGAGCTAGGGTCAGCTAGCGAAAACCCAAAATTAATTTTGTAGAGATACTTGACAAAGGTTTACCAATCGAGGCATAATCAAGAACGGTGAAAGAAAGGGGCTATAGCTCAGTTGGTAGAGCACTACAATGGCATTGTAGGGGTCAGCGGTTCGAGCCCGCTTAGCTCCATTAAAAATAAAACTCTGATGTTACAGGCTGTTGTGACTTTACCCATAACTTTGCCGCAACGGTAAGCTTATGCTTCCATTTAAAGTCGGCAAACTTATAGTTATAGCAGAAGGAAGAAGGAAGAAGGAAGAAGGATGAGGTAATAATAGCAAGGGTTTCGGCAATCAAGATAGTCCTAACCGTCTTGGCAGTTGCTATACAATTTTTCTGTGCCGATCCAGAACAGTTTAAATTATTAAAGCGACGCTGCGTTCATCTGCGGTTAAATTTCTTCAAAGCATCCCTGCTCACTCCACCAACCCACCAAGCGAATCGCACCATTTACTAAATAGTTTTTCTGCGTAATTAATATTCAATTTTGGGGTGGATAGCCGCCAGTCCAAAACCACTGACGGCTGACTGCCAAATCTTAATAGTTTCAGTCTTCAGCTATGGCTTCCCTCACCGCTTTAACATCCAAGTCTAATACTTGGGAAATTTGTTCCACAGTTAACCCAATAGCCAATAACCGAGGTACAGATTCGAGTTTGCCTTCGAGTTTGCCTTCTTCCTTAGCTTCAGCTCTAACTTCCTGAAAATACCTTGTCTGTTTTAACTCCTGTAATCCAAACATGGCTTCT
>DATGYA010000194.1:0-2013 GCA_035298405.1 Kamptonema sp.
AGAAATCGGGTTTTTACGAGATTTTGAGAAGTAGTCAAGAAGTAGTTCGGAGGTAGTTTTTTTGCACTTTTTTCCTCCACTTCCAATCGAACTTGACTCCTGATTGACTACCAGTAAACTACTTCTGCCAAGCCATCCCAAACACCAATTCCGTTCGGAATCTGGGGGGGTTTGGGGGTATCCCCCCAACAAGCTGGGGCGGCGATAAGATTATTCTACGAAGGGAGAGATGTACATCCCGCCACTGCTTGCTCCCAAGAAGACCGAGATTTCATAGGGGAAAAAGTGGGGAAAACTCCCAGCGAAGAAAATAAGCAATCCTGCTTAATTTCCCCTAATATTCCCCCGAATTTCCCCAACCTTTATTTTGAGCAATAATACCTAAAATCTTTCTTGAGCTTATCGAATGAAAACGAGAGCATCGAGAATTTTGAATGCGTGAATTTTGAATTCAAAAAATGGTCATAGAAGCCTGCGCTTAATATTTCGATAACTTTGTAGCATTATTAGCTACAACTTGTAATCAAATCTAATAAAAAGCTTAAACTGAATTTGTCCCTCCGTTGCGGTTGGGATTCCGCACAAGGAGGGAGAGTATCGATTATTCTCTCAGAATTAAAAAGACATTTTGCGATCACAATACCATTGCTTGCTACTACCGATAAAGCGTCATTCTCAGTCATTTCTTTTGACTGTCATTGTTGTGGTTTTATGTGGCTAGGTGTGGCTGGATGTGGCTGAAAGTGTTCTTAGGTGCTGGCATTGCTACTTTGGGATGAACGGGTTGCCACAATTAACCACATCCAACCACATCCAACCACACTTATCCCCATCAGTAGTCAAGTCTTCAAAGCGAATTTGTACGGACGATACCATTGCTTGCTACCAACGATGAAGCGTCATTCTCAGCTTCTCCAAACTCTGCCAATAACAGAGAGAAAAAATGCACTCCTTGGCGCTTTCCTGTCACACAATGGATTATTCATGGCATCACTATTGAGTAAAACTGTCACATTTATGCACTGTCGCATAAACGTGACATCTGCTTGACGGTACGTGCAACTGCGATGAATTTTAGCTGCTTTACGTGCCAAAAATGCTAACTTTGGCTCCCTTGCTTTTAGGTAAAATCGAGTTAATTTTAGGGTTTTTTCCAACTCAGGTACATAGCAGATTTTTTCCTCTCTCAATCACCAAACAAAGCATCCACATCAGCAGCAGTCCCCTTCCCCACAATTTCAGGAGAAAGCATTTCCTCAAATTCCCGCACCGATGCCCCACCAAGCCCATTACCATTCCCATTCACAGGTACAGTCGCCACCACACCCGGAGAAACCCGTACCTGCGGTAACTTCACCCTCAACTCCTGCGCCATCAAATAAAAAAGCCTTTCCAGCGCACCATAAGCACTCCAATAAGCCCTTTCCACCTCCTCATTTGACTCCCCCCCATACTTCCTAGCTATTGGCAATAAAAACGCCAAAATATCCCCCACCCTCTGATTGGCTTCTTGCCTATCCAGCGAATTCAAATAAGTAGCAATCTCAGCCAAAGGCGTTCCCTCATAGGGTTGCAACCTCAAACTAAGGCTTTTACGCGCTCTTTTGGGCATTTTTAGCACCCTCCGTCACCTTAGCCACCATATAATCGTAAAGACCGTAAGCATCCACCAAGCGGAACTTCATCGCCTTTTCTTCATCCTCTCTGCCTCCCAAATCGAAAGTTTTCTGCACCATATCGCCGATACCAGCCGACCAAACAATTGGCGTAAAACCCTTGTTGTAATCGCGAACTCGATACCCTTCAGCGCGAACTCTTTTATTGCCGTAACGTTCTTGGGTTGTTTCCGGTTCGCAATTAAAATAATCCTCCAACTCCGGTTCCAAAAATTTAGCCGCACCGCCGCTAATAATCACCTCATCCAACTCTTCTGGAAAAACTTTCTTCAGCCATTTGGTGATTTTTTCCCCATACTCAACCGTGGCAATTTTAATCGCTTTCACAATATCGACA
>DATGYA010000195.1:0-22605 GCA_035298405.1 Kamptonema sp.
GGCGGTTGCTATATCTGTACTGAAAATGAGGAACGAGTGTACTCACGCCAAGTAACAAATCAAATTTTTATATTGTAGGCTAATATGCCGCATTGACCGAGAAATGACTGAGAGAATCTTTTATGATTGTAGAGACCCTCGATCCTCTAGCAAAGAATCTATGTGTGTAGGAACGGGACAGACGGGGCTCGAACCCGCAACTTCCGCCGTGACAGGGCGGTGCTCTAACCAATTGAACTACTGTCCCAAGTTTTCAGGCACAATTTCTATTATGCCGATAGCCTCACAACTTGTCAAGGGGTTTGCTGAAAATTTATCCCGAACCCCAAAATCTGGGTAAATTGCAGGGGGTTAAAGTTGTTATCGCTCACCAAGATCAGCGATCGCCTCCCATCAGCCAACACTGGGCCAAAGACCAACCCCTCTAGATTATCCAGCCGCAGATTGAGTGTTTTTAAGTCGAGCAGCAGTCTCTTCTGAGCAGACGAGACTTGAGCAAGGCGACCTTTGAGGCTGTCAATTCCCTGAACATTATCCGCTTTTTCCAAAGAAACGTCAAATATTCTGATCGTAATTCCGTTTGCTTGGGAAAATGCCCGTTCTAAACTCAGAAGGCGATCGTCTGCGATCGCGACCAGATCCACTAAACCATTAGTAATGAAACTTCCAGGCGGAGTAGACTCACCAACCAGGGGTTCCGTGATATACACAAATTCTTGCTCTGGCTGACTACGAACCAAGTTATAGCGCAAAATCCGGCAAGGAGTACCTGTTTGATTCGTGGGTACATCCCCATCTTGAACCAAAGCATTTTCTGTAGCTGTAAACAGATATTTTCGATCGGGAGTGACAGTCAAACTTTCCAAGGCTAAGTTGTTGCGTACACCTCGATCGCCCTTGCCATTGGGCAAAAATTTCTCAGGAATTGGTAGAGTTTTGAGGAGTGTTCCGTTCAGGGAAAATTCCTTAACAAAAGGACTGATTTGGCGCTCAACATCTCCTTCAGAAGAGACAAATATACTTTCTCCACTCCAAGCTATTCCCTCTGCATCCAAGCTCAAAGGAGCAAAAGGTTTGCCATGCTCATCCAAGAGTAGAGTTACGTCTATAAATGTCACTCCCTCTGGCTTCAGTTTACCAGAAGTTAAATCAATTTTGAGGGTATAAAATCTAGCTGGTGCTTTTTGGCTGCGGTCGTCGGAGATAGCATAATAAACTTGTTTTTTAGGATCGTAAGTAATTCCTGAAAGTCCACCTACTTCTGTTTGCTGAAACTTTACGCCTGTGGTTAATGTAGCTTCGCCGAGAAAGTCTACTCCTGCAATTTTTAAAGCTATAGCAGGAACAGCCACTTCCATTATAATAAATAGAGTCAAGCCTATCAACACAAAGGAAATAAAATAATTTTTTTTTGTAGTTAGGCTCATATCAAATTAACGAGGAAACCAGTATAAATCAGTTGCACAAATTGTTCGCTGAAACTCACAAACTCTCCGCAAATGATTAGCTAATCTCTCGCCACCCAAAGGAGCTAAAATATAATCTTCAATTCCTAAAGTTCGTTCTACCCAAGGTAGGCTAAATTTAGCTTTTTCGCTGAGGGCAATCATCGGAACTTGCTGGAGTTGTGAGTAACGGCGGAGTTCTTGGGCCCAAGCTTGACCATCTGTTTCGGAAATTTCTGCGTAAATCAGCACCAGATCTACAATACTGGGTAAAAATTGAGGGTGAACTGCTTCTATATTGGATAAAAACGTGACTTCAAATCCATTAACTGAGAACAATTTTTTAAGATTTCTAGAGTCATTGGGGGGATCGCCAATAGCAAGTACGTAGGTTTTTTCTGATTTATGTTCAAAGTTATGATTTGCTGTGTGTGCCGAATTTTCCTCGGAAATTAATGGGTTATTACAAAGAGTGCAATTGGGAACGCTGTAGGCACTTCCTTCTGATACTGGAATGGGCAAATTACAACGGGCACACTGGACAACTGTACAGTTTCCATCTAGAAAATTGCCAAAGCAATCAATATCTCCTTCTACATAAAGTTCTTGGAAGTCACGTCGCTGTTGTAGCTGTTTCCAAAATTCCAGAAAATCAGTGTGGTAGCCCCAATATTTATAAACTAATCCGCGAAAAAATAGGGGGCCACTCAGGGAACTTAATACACTTTTTCCTCGACTGATGTAGTAGGCAACGTAGCTCATTAGCAAGTCTACATTTGTTGTATTTTTTTCACTATTTTTATGCGGCGTTGGTAGGCGTTCTATAGATTGATTTTGCGAACGGAAAGGGAGTTGAAAAATCAAAGGATGGCTAGAGTGTTTGACAGCACTAGCTATTCTTAGTTTTTTCGCCTGTTCGAGGGCTTTTTCTGCGTCGGCAATCAGTTGAGCTGGAGAGGATTTATGGTCAGGAATAGTGGTAGCAACTCCGCAACTGAGAGTGAGGTATTTGCTAATTTGAGAATGGATGTGCGGTATTTCTAATGCTTTCACCCGAAAGCGAATTTCTTCTACAATTAATAAAGCACTTTCTGCTTCTGCCTTTGGTAATATTACTGCAATTTCTCCGCCGCTGTAACGAGCTACTAAAGCGCCTGAACGATTAACGGCTGAACTAATTGTTGTGGCAATTTGTTTGAGACAGCGATCGCCTGCTTGATAACCGTAGGTTTCGTTATATTTCTTGAAAAAGTCTATTTCCCAAATAATAACGGATAGAGGTGTTTTTTTCTGGGTCGATCGCTGCCACTCAGAGAGGAGGTATTCGTCAAAGCGGGGGCGGTTGGCAATTAAGGTAAGACGATCTAATAAAGCTAGCTGCTGTAATTTTTGGTTAGCAGCCTGTAACTGCTGATTTAGTTCGGATTGTTGAAGTGCGATCGCGAGCTGATTTGCTATTCCTTTGAGTAATTTAATTTCTGATTTTTGCCACTGTCTGGGTGTGGAACATTGATGCACGATTAGCAGTCCCCAGAGTCGATTTGAGCTGGGATATTCTGACTCTATAGTTTTTAGTAAGATTGGGATTGCTAACCTGGCTTTGATGTTAAAAAATGTCAGTAATTGGATGAGCCGTAAATCGAGGCCGGCGTGACGGATATCTGCGATCGCAAACTCTTCCCCTGCATGATACTGTTGAATATATTTTTTTTCTAAAATAGAGGGATAGTGAATAATAAATTCCAGCATAGAAGGCAAACTAGGATCGACTGCTTCTACAACTGGGGAGCCATTCCAATGCTCTACAAAGCGGTGGACAATTACTCTGTCAGCTTGCAGGAATTCCCGTAATTCTATAACTGTACTATTCAATATTTCCTTAATATTTAATGATTGGCGAATGCGCTCTTGCATTGCTTCTATTAGTCGTTCACGATCGTACTGTTGCCCTAGTAGTTGTTCTAGTTGTTTGCGATCGCGAATGTCCTTAATTATATTTAATATAATTTTCTCTTTGCCAACTTCTATGCTTTGGGCTCTGACTTCGACAGGAAACACACTCCCATCTTTGGAGAGGTGAAGAGTTTCAAAGACAATATTTCCCTTTTCTACTAACGCCATTTGCTCAGCGAACTCATCGAGCTTTTCGGGTAATTGTAAATGCTGAATATTCAAAGCAACTAATTCTTCCTGCTCGTAACCATAAGCTTTGCAAGCGGCATTATTTGCTTCAGTAATTCTACCATCTAACTGAAGTAATAAAATTATGTCGTGAGTATGTTCTGAAAGCAGCTTATAGCCTTTAAATGTCTCTTCTAGGGAAGTAGCTTTAGTGATGGGATTGCTAAAACCGTAGGGGATTACCTGATCGCAGTGCATACAGAGCCAGTGTAGCTTGCCGAGGCGAACGTGAGACAATAAAGGGTAGGAACACAATGGGCAAACATACTCACTCATAACCTTTAATAATGATTGTGAATTTAACGTTTTTTGATTAATCCGCAGCCAAGCTGCTGCCCCTAGAATTATTATTGCTGATAATGCTAAGAAACTAGGCGATAACTTTAAAATTTTTAATGAATTCTAAGAAACTTGGGAGGAGCGCTAATCTGGCCTCTCGCTGCTGCTCAATCGCTAACAAAAAGTTAAATATTTTGTACAAAGCTTGTCAACCATTCTTTGACATGGTAAGTGGCACGACAGTCATCTTCATTGTAGCGTAAGATCGCATCGAGAAAAGCGCGATCGCCTGTTTTTAACCACTCGTCATACCAACAGACACACTGAGCGCCGTTAGCTTTAGCATCGCGCCATTCAAAGCCCATCCAACGAGCAATAGGTTTGAGGGCGTAACTTTCCACTGGCAGTGTGACAGTTTGTGTCACCTGTTTGTGAATATCTACAAATCGCTTCAGTACAGGTTGCCACTGGTAAGCTGGTGTTTTGTAGCACCTTGCTAACCGTTTTACAGTCTGGATTTCATAGTCGCAAAAATGAAAAATAGGAGCAATAGGGTAACTCCAAACTAAATCTAAAAATTGCTGCCAAATCAAACCTTCATCTGCGGGGTTTTCCGCTAAAAAAGCATAGTATTTTTTTGTATTTTTCCGCCTGTCAACTACTAAGACACCTTGCAGATAATCTAAATTCAACTCTGGCTCTGCTTCTAGATCGAAGTATATTTCAACTGGGGTTGTATAGAAAAAATTGGAAGTAGAGATTAAGGATTGAGAATTAGAAATTGGGAAGGGGTAGTTGATTAAATTTTCTAATTTCCTATTGCCGCTGCTCGCATTTCTTAGCATTGCTTTATTTTGCAGTTGTGATTGAGCTTGATTTACCAATTGTGCTGCTATTTCTCCCTCAAATTCTCGGTAAGGAATTAGCAATTCTGGGCTAGCATTAGCTACAGCTTCAAGTGTTGTCAAATTAAGATTTTGCAATTGAGCGTAGCGAGCCGGTGTTACTCCTGGTAATAGAGAAAGGTGATTTTGAGATTGGGCGATCGCGTGACAACTACTATACCAGCGGCAAAGATTGCATTTTTGACGAGCAATGAATACTTCGGGCTCGTTTTTTTCTTCAAACATCTGAAGGCAATACTCTAAAATTGCCTGCATTTGAGGCAACCGCTGCCACAAATTGACTGGATAAGGTTCTTTTTCCCGGAGAATTAGCCATGCAGTTTCAGGCATTACCCCTTGTACCAACTCTAACACTTGTGCGTGAAAAGCACCGACAATTTGATAGTCAAGTTTTGGTCTTTTGGCGAGCCAAATGTCGGCGGGAGCGTACATCCAATCACCAAAATTAGAGCTTCCTGGCTGTTTTATTAATAGGTGGGGACGACTGAGTAGGTCTACATTTGCAGGAAGTAATGAGTGATTTACTTTGTTGAAAAATACCTGATTGTCGATGGGTGTAGAATAATTTATTGCCGAGTTCTCAGAATGCAAAAGCACTCCTCGGTAAATGCGATCGACACCTTGCCGCATTAAAGCTAAAGTAGCCTCTGTACCAGCGACCCAATCTCCATTAGGATAGTATGGTTGGTGATATGCTTGTTGTTCTAAAATTCGCTGGCGATAAGTTATACTATCGCGGATCAATTTCAGCAAGAAATCGCTAGCAGGATCTAAGTGGTTGCTGTCTCCGTAAACATCTAAAAATGCTCGGCGATTGCAGCGCTGGTAGTTAAGAAGTTCTTTGTCAGTTATCAACATTTAAGGGGGATAGGGATTTTAGATTTTGAAGCTTAGAAGGGAAAGGTGGCTGATTCTTAGTTAACTGACCGTTGGATATAAATAGTAAGGATTTCACAAATGACAAATATCAAATTAGCAATTCATCGGCGACATTTTCCAGCTTTAACTAATAAAGCTTATTTTAATTATGGCGGACAGGGGCCGCTGCCCCAAGTGTCTTTAGAGGCCATCAATCGATCTTATGAATGCGTGCAGGAAATGGGGCCTTTTTCTAGGGAGGTGAATGCTTGGGTGATTGGGGAGGCGATCGCAACAAGAGCTGCGATCGCATCTGAGTTGAATGTCCCGGCAAATGCGATCGCGCTGACGGAAGATGTCACCGTTGGCTGCAATATTGCTTTTTGGGGCATTGACTGGAAGCCTGGAGATCACCTATTAATGTCGGATTGCGAGCACCCTGGTATTGTAGCAACTGCGATGGAACTTCAGCGCAGATTTAATATTGAAATTTCCACTTGTCCGCTGATGGCGACTTTGAATGAGGGAGATCCGGTGGGAGTTATTGCTCAACACTTGCGACCAAATACTCGCTTGTTGGCAATTAGCCATATTTTGTGGAATACGGGTCAAGTTTTGCCTCTAGGTGAAATTGTTAAAGTCTGCCACAACCCATCTTTTAGGCAAGGTGGTCAAATTGTCAGAGTGTTAGTAGATGCGGCTCAATCTGTGGGAGTATTGCCGTTAAACTTGATAGATTTAGGAGTAGATTTCTATGCTTTCACGGGTCATAAATGGTGGTGTGGCCCGGAGGGTTTGGGGGGGCTTTATGTAAGTGCTGAGGCTTTGCCTGATTTGCATCCTACTTTTATAGGTTGGCGCAGTATTGTGACTGATGAAAATGCTAAACAAACTGGTTGGAAACCTGGTGGACAGAGGTATGAAATTGCCACTTCTGCTTATCCTTTATATGCAGGTTTACGGGAGGCGATCGCGCTTCACCACCAGTGGGGAACTATTGAAGAACGTTATCAAGAAATCTGTCGCTTGAGTCAATATCTCTGGGAGCGTTTATATGAAATTTCTCATGTTAATTGCTTACGTAAGTCTCGGCCGGAATCTGGTTTAGTAGCTTTTGAATTAACTAATGGGAAACCCCATAATCAGCTAGTTGATTTTTTGGAGAAACAGGGTTGTTTGGTGCGGACAATTCTCTCGCCTAACTGTGTGCGGGTTTGCGTTCACTATTTCACTGCCGAGTCAGAACTTGATAAATTGGTGGATGCGATCGCTAGTCAGGCTGTATAGTTTATATCGGGATAATCGCTGTTTATTAGTAACTTTAAATAGTGGTTATCCTCATTGTTAACATCTTCACAATCTATCTATTTACACAAACACCATACTATTATATCATAGTCTATAACATAAAAAATAATTAATCTTATGCCTAGACCGACCATATATATCGCCATCACCAATCACGGATTTGGTCATGCTGTTCGTGCAGCATCGGTTGCAGCAGCTATTCAACAATTGTGTCCAGATATTTTATTAATTCTAGTAACAACAGCACCCAGGTGGCTCCTAGAATCTTACATCACAGGCGATTTTATCCACCGTCCCCGCGCCTTTGATGTGGGAGTAGTACAATCGGATAGCTTGAACATGAACAAAAGTGCTACTCTGGAAAAATTGCAGGAAATTCGCACCCAACAGCGGTCAATTATTGCCAGTGAAGTTAATTTTATCCGGCAAAATCGCGTGAGTTTAATACTTGCTGATATCCCTCCTTTAGCTGCACCAATTGCTAAGGCGGCAGGCATTCCTTGCTGGATGCTGAGTAACTTTGGCTGGGACTTTATTTATCGGGATTGGGGTGATGAATTTGTCGAAATAGGAAATTGGATTAGTGAGTGTTTCGGAAAGTGCGATCGCCTGTTCCGCTTACCGTTACACGAACAGATGAGCGCCTTTCCCCACATCTCTGATGTTGGCTTAACTGGCGGCGATCCTCGGTATAATCTAGATCAACTAAGAGACAATTTTGGGATCAAAGCGCCTATAGAAAAAACTGTATTACTCACCTTTGGCGGCTTGGGCTTAGAGCAAATTCCCTACCAAAATCTGCAACATTTTCCTGATTGGCAATTCATCTCTTTTGACTCTCAAGCACCTATTTTATCCAACTTAATAAATATCAAGAACAAGGACTCACTAAGCCCTACCTTTCTCCGCTTGCGCCCAGTTGATTTCATGCCGTTATGTCGCTGCTTAATTTCTAAGCCAGGATACAGCACTTTTTCAGAAGCTTTGCGCCTGGAAGTGCCGATAATTTCCCTGACGCGGGAAGGGTTTGCAGAATCTCCAGTGCTACTAGAAGGCATTCAGAATTATGCTCATCATCAAATTATATCAAATGCTGATTTTTTTGAGGGTAACTGGGAATTTCTGCGAGAAGTTTTGCAACCGCCACGCTTATCGGATAAATTAGATAAATACGGGACTGAAACAATTGCACAATCTGTAGTTAATTATTTTCAACACTAAACCATGACTCACTATCAACAGTTAATCAGAATTCAAACCGCTGGTAAATCTCTATGTAACATCACTTCTAAGGTAGAAGATGCAGTAGTTAAATCAGGTGTTAAAATAGGACTGTGTACTCTATTTTTACGCCATACTTCTGCTAGCTTGGTAATCCAAGAAAATGCCGATCCTGATGTGTTGCGAGATTTAGCTAACTTCTTAGCTAAGATTGTGCCAGAAGGGCCTTATTACATTCACGATGCCGAAGGGCCAGACGATATGCCGGCACATATTCGTACTGCTTTAACTCATACTTCGGAACAAATTCCGATTTCACAAGGGAGATTGGTATTAGGAACTTGGCAAGGTATTTATTTATGGGAACATCGACAGTGAGGAAATATGCGGGAAGTTGTCGTTCACATTAGCGGTGATTGAGGGAAAGGTAGGATACATATTTGGACAGAAATTTAGGGAGGAATTTGTCAAGATTGGAGCGCTCTAACTGGGGATATTTTTCTCCTCAAGTTGCTTTCATTCCTTCATAAAGAACATTCCAAAGTTGCAAAATCTGATCGAACTTACTATCCCATTGATTACCTTCTATGTTGCGGGGAATTAGTGGAGGAAAATAGCGATCGCAATCCTCTAAGATTTGAGATAAGATTCGATCGAGTTGAGTTATTGTGCGATCGCTAAATTTATGGCGAATATCTTTTCCCAATAAAAAAGCAGCCGCATCTTCAAATTCAATTTTTCCTTCAGATAGTTCGTCAATAAGTTCATCATAAATGCGATCGTCCTCACTGTAATTTTCTAGGATAAAATTAATATCTTCAATATCTTTGGCTAAGTGTCGATCTTTCCAGGCGATAAGTTTGAGGGCGATAAAAGCAAATAAGGGAACTACCAAGAATTCAAGGTTATCTATTGTTTGGCTAATGGCATGACTTAAAGCTTCTTCTAATCCCAATAAATTCATCTCATTCCCATCTGGCCATTCAATTTGTTCCTTGGGTTGACCGATTTTTCCAAAGGGTACGATATCAACTTCTATATTTGTATTAATATGAATAAATTTGTGAACGATTGAAGTGGCTTGAAAACGGGAAGATATTCCTTTAGTCATGCGATCGCGCAGAATTTCAAATTTTTCCCAACTCTCCAAATACACAGCACAATCCCAGTCAGTCGTAGTGCGACCTGACTTTTTATATGGTATATCAAATATTAATAATCTCGCTCCTGCACCAGTTATTAGCATAGGCAATTCCAGAGCATCTACTACTTCCTTAATATCTGTTAGAACTTGCTTGTCTCTAGGTTCAAGCATTAAAATTAATACCTCCGATCTTTTAATATTTTCTTTTCCCCAAATATGTTGCCTCTGGGTTCAATATACTGATGATAAATACGATCGGCAGTTTCCCGCAATCGTTCATCAGCAGTTAAGAGTAATTCTCCATGAATTAGCAATGGATCTGCAAGTATTTCGCTATAAAAATCAATATTAGTATTTCTATCGGGATTTTCTAAATAATTAGTCCAGCCGTTATTTATTCCAAACTGCTGAATTAGAACAATTTCTCCTTCAGGCGAAGGCTTAAGCTTCATTTTTGCCGCAATTCCTATGACTTTTAGTTTTAGTTTTACCGAAGTTTTTGAATCATCATTTGGCAAATGTAAAGTGGCACTTTGAGGACGAAGGTAAGAGGTAGCAATGGCGGCCCCAAGTTCTCCCCCAATCAAAAAGCTACCTTCTTTTGCTATCTGAATAATGTTCTCTGTAGTTTCTGCAAAGCTGCGACCTCCTCCGGGGGTAAAACTTCCTAGAATTAGTTTAGCCCGAAGGCTTTCAGCATAGCCCATTTCCCATCTTTCTAATAGCTTAATATAGTTGATAATCCGATAATTGCCATCTCGCTGCCGTTGCAGATATCCTAATTCATATAAGTCTTGAATCGTGCGGCTGACAGTTGAAGGTGCAACCCCTGAAACCTTAGCAATTTCCTGATAGTTGGATTGTAAAATATGGGGAGATTGCAAAAAGCTATAGATAATTTTAAGGGTTGTAGCTGTAATATTAGAAGATAAAATTTTGGTAGTGGGAGGACGTTGACCGCGAATTAGAATATAAGTTGCTGGACTATTGAGATAGATGTTACCTACTGTATCTATAAATTCGATATTATGTTTGAGAAAACGATCGATGACTGCATTTGATAAGTAGCGGGCAAATAGAATAACTTTTTGCCCGGTTTTTTCTTCAAGATATTTGCAGTAAGAAATTGCCAATTCTGCAATTGTGGTAGTAACAAATGGCTGAGTTTTGTAAGTATATTGCACAGATTGTTGATGGCTATGAATGGTGAGAATTCCATCAGCACTTAATCCGGCAATAGTTAGGGATTTTGTCTCAATACTAGCCTGAATATTAGGCAAGGCATTAAGATGTTTTAGGCAGTCATTTAATAAGGTTTTTTCTTGTTTCATCGCAGCAAATTGTTACACTTAAAATGTTGAAATTTAGCTACACCCTTTATTATAGTACAACTTTCATAAAGTTGTGGTAAACATTAATCAGATGTTACCACTTGGTTATTTTGAGTCAAATATTCATTTTTTGATAAGCGCGATCGCCATCTGTACCTCACTCATTTTAATAGATTCTGGAGTCATCGGCGAATTATAAAACAATCGGCGTGGTGGCCCCACAACTTCATATTCAGGATGTTGTTCTAACCAATCTTTTAACTTTTGCAAATTAGTTTCGTAGCTTTCCCAAGTATAAGCACCTTGCACGCCGATACTAACAACAGTCATCGGCTGATTATCTATCACCTTAACTCCTGGTTTCACGCTAGAAGGAGCGATAGTTGGATCGCCATATAAAAACGAAACTTCAGCTCGATTATCATTTCCATTTGGTGTATCTGAAGTAACAATATAACGCGCTTCAACGGGTGTCGTCATCGCAATTTGGTTGTTACTAATATGCTCAAATAAAGGATTAAAAGCAACTCTATTCGCTGCTTGTAAATCCCCATCGTGGGTATAGGTGACAGCGCGATAGGAGGGATATTGCTTAACTTCAATTGCACCAACTTCGGTGGGTTGAGGAAATCCTTTGGGTAAAGATGCTGACATTGTTTATCTCTTGGGTTTTAGGAAGGACATAAATAATCCATTTGACAAATCATTATAGCTTGTCTATCATTAATAAACATAGTACACCGCAGAAAACAAATGACTCAAATTAACGATCTAATTCTTGTCACGGGAGCGACTGGAACCGTCGGCACGAGCGTTTGCGAAAACCTAGTAAAAGCTGGTGCTGCTGTGCGTGCAGCTTACAACAGCTCTAAAGGAAAAGAGAAACTTGAAAAACTCGGTGTCGCTGAAACTGTCCAATTAGATATTTCTGATACAGCTAGCCTTGATGCCGCCTTTAGCGGAGTTAAAAAAGCTTTCGTTTTGGTTCCCGTACATCCCAATATGCTCGAACTAGGTTGTCAAACAATCGATGCCGCAAAACGAGCAAATATTGAATATATCGTCCGTTGTTCGGCGATGGGAGCCGCGCCAGACGCTACTATTTTACTAAATTGGCACGCTCAAATAGACGATTATCTTAAGGAAAGTGGCATTCCACATACGCTGATTCGCCCCAATTCTTTCATGCAGAATTTTATCACCTTTAACGGCTACGAAATTAAAACTCAAAACTCGATTTATCTGCCGTTGGGTGATAGTAAAGTAAGCTGGATTGATGTCCGCGATATTGCCACTTTTACCACTCAGTGCTTTATAGAATCTGCTGGACATATTGGCAAAACTTACACGCTGACAGGGCCAGAAGCGCTGAGCGTAGAAGAATCTGCTACCCTACTTTCAGCAGGTATTGGTAGGGCGATTACCTATTATGATATTTCTGAAGAAACAGCTAGAGCAGGAATGCTTGGTGTTGGGATGCCGGAAATTAGCGCTGATGCGATTCTCGGACTTTATGCCAGCTACAAAACAGGCTCTGCATCAGAAGTATCGCCTAAATTTGAGGAAGTAATAGGACAAAAACTCATCAGCTTCGCCCAATTTGTAGAAGACTATAAGGCGGCTTTTGCAGCATGAAATTGTTTCCTAAACACACTTTGCAAAAATCACAATCAAGAGAGAAAAACTGCAAATAAACGCAGATAATTTCAATAATTATCTGCGTTTATCTGCTTACATCTGCGGTTAAGAAATCCCCTTATGCACCACCGCGTAATTTATCCAAAACTGTGCGATCTTCTAAGGTAGAAGTATCTCCTGTCACCTCTTGACCGGCGGCTAAAGAACGCAACAACCGCCGCATAATCTTACCCGATCGCGTCTTCGGTAAGGCATCAGTAAACCGAATTTCTCCGGGACGCGCGATCGCGCCAATCTCACTGACAACGTGCTGTTTCAACTCCTTCTCCAACTGCGGACTCGAAGTATAAGCACTATCCAAGGTAACAAAAGCTACAATCTCCTCTCCCTTAATCTCATCTGGCTTACCCACAACCGCCGCTTCAGCGACCGCAGGGTGAGAGACTAAGGCTGATTCAATCTCCATTGTACCGAGTCGGTGGCCGGCAACACTAATCACATCGTCCACGCGACCCATCACCCAGAAATAGCCATCTTTATCCTTGTGTGCGCCATCGCCGGCAAAGTATAAATAATCGCCATTTTTCGGGCGCAAATATTCCCAGTAAGTGCGACGGAAGCGATCGGGATCGCCGTAAAGCGTTCGCATCATTCCCGGCCAGGGATGCTTGACGACTAGATAGCCGCCGCTTTCATTGGTAACGGGTTCGCCGTCTTGATCGATGACATCGGCGACAATTCCAGGGAAGGGTAGGGTGGCAGAACCCGGTTTAGTCGCGATCGCACCTGGTAATGCGGTAATCATAATCCCGCCCGTCTCAGTTTGCCACCAAGTATCGACAATTGGACATTTGGAGTTACCGATGATCCGGTGATACCACATCCACGCTTCCGGGTTAATCGGTTCGCCAACGGTTCCCAATAGCCTTAAAGATGATAAATTCCGGGATTTGGGGTGATGTTCGCCCATTTTCATAAAGGATCTGATCGCAGTCGGCGCGGTGTAGAAAATATTGACACCGTATTTCTCGATTACATCCCAAAAACAACCGGGGTTGGAATTACGCGGCGCACCTTCGTACATCAGGGTTGTAGCGCCGTTGGATAGAGGGCCATATACAATGTAGCTGTGACCTGTAATCCAACCCACATCGGCCGTACACCAGTAAACATCGGTATCTTGCAGGTCGAAGATCCACTTCGTGGTCATGTGCGCGTATAGATTGTATCCGCCTGTGGTGTGGACAACGCCCTTCGGTTTGCCTGTACTGCCGCTGGTGTATAGAATGAACAGCATATCTTCGCTGTCCATTGGTTCGGCGGGACAGTCGGCGGATATGCCTTGTTTTAAGTCGTGCCACCAGTGATCGCGGCCGGCTTCCATGTGAATTTGTTGTTTTGTCCGTTGAACCACCAAAACGTCTGTAACGCTTGGTGTTGCGCCGTTAGCGAGGGCTTTGTCTACTTGTTCCTTGAGGCCAACGATCGCATCTTTGCGGAAGCCACCATCTGCCGTAATTACCAATTTAGCTTGGCCGTCGTTGAGGCGATCGCGCAAGGCTTCAGCGCTGAATCCGCCAAACACTACGCTATGGATTGCGCCAATTCTCGCACAGGCTAACATCGCGATCGCGGCTTCGGGAATCATCGGCATATAAATACCGACGCGATCGCCTTTTTGCACTCCCAATTGTTTAATTACGTTCGCCATTTGGCAGACTTCGCGGTGGAGTTGCGCGTAAGTGAGAGTCCGAGAGTCTCCCGGTTCCCCTTCCCAAATCAGCGCCGCTTTATTCTTTCTCCAAGTCGTCAAATGCCTGTCTAGACAGTTGTAGGAAATATTAATTTTACCGTTGACAAACCACTTAGCAAAAGGCGGTTGCCAGTCGAGTACGGTATCCCATTTTTGGAACCAGTCAAGTTCTTTTTCTGCCAGTTCGCCCCAGAATGCTTGGGGATCGGCTTTAGCGCGATCGTAAAGTTGTTTGTACTCTTCCAAGCTTTTGATATGCGCTTTTTCGGAAAATTCAGCCGATGGCTGAAATAGGCGTTTTTCTTGCAGTATTGATTCGATAGTATCTTGTGACATCGTTCTTAACTGTAACTTCAATTAGTCTTTTTAACTATTGTTTGCACAAGTTGGGACAAAAATATGTTTATTTTCCTTAAGACTTGAGAATCTCCTGTAAATCGCGGAGACTTAGGTTGTTTTGATTGTAGATAGATGTAGAGCAAGATGAGATTTATTCTCTTTTATTCCTCTGCGCCTCTGCGTCCTCTGCGGTTCGATAAAAAATATTTGCTAACCTTAAAAAGATTGCCCTATAAGATATAATGAGATTGTTGCTAAAACTTAGTCTCAGAAAATCCATGACTGAAAACTTAGAAGCTAGCAAAATTTCTCTTGATTACGTATTGCATCTTCTGAAACTGGAAGAGAGAGAAGCAGCTACATTCACCGATTTTTTCTCTCTGGAACCGCTGACGGAATCAGAACAGCAGGAATTATTGAAAATTCGGCATGATTTTCGCCGTTATTTAGCAGCAGGTAAGATTTCTGAAGAGCTAATTAAATTTTTGGTACTTTCGCCTTTGATGCGGTTGACAGGATTTTTCGATATTCCCATAGTTTTGACAATGGAAGATAGTATCCCCATTCAAGTTGAAGATGAGGATACCCTGATTAAGGGGCAGTTAGATATTTTAGCAGTAAATCAGCCTGATGCAGCAGTGACAGCAACGCGGTTTTGGATTTTGGTAGTAGAGGCGAAAAATAGTGCGATCGATCCTTGGGCCGGTTTACCGCAATTGTTGATTTATGCGTTTAAGAGTTTGCAGCAGCAAACCTCTGTTTGGGGATTGACGACGAATGGACGTAATTATCAGTTTGTATATTTGACACGGGGAAATCCTTGTACTTATCAGATTTTACCAGAATTGAGTTTGACGGATACGGAGCGATCGATTCAGTTAGTACAAGTTTTGAAAGCTATTTGTAATTTGCAGAATGTACAGCTACAATTGGCATAAAATTCTGCAAGCTAGTGCCATAAGTACATTGAGCTTAGGCTAGTCTTTTTTCAAAAGGGTATGTCATCCAGATCGTCATCGATTGAACCTGAACTTGAGCCTTCATCTCCCACGTTTCCGCTATTCTCTAGCTCTTTGATAATTGTCATAGTTGGCCATACATCTTCCAAATTTATCCCTCTTAAAGCTCTAGCCGCTTCCAAATTCGCCGCTATTGCTGGATGTTGATGTAAAGGATTAATTGTTGCATCTTTTTGAGAGATTTTTATTAGCGCTTTTCCTGCCGCTTGCCGAATCATTTCTTGACTGTCTTGCAAGAGTTCAGTCATATGAGATATGGCTCTAGTATCTTTGAGTTCACCAAGAGTTATTACTGCCCAATATCGAGTCAACCAATATTCATCTTTAAGAGCTTCTATAACTGGTTCTACCGCATTAGTACCGCCTAACCATCCCAGGAACATCGATGCTATCTGGCGCAAGTAATCTAAATTTTCATTTTCATCAGCACTCATATTGGTAGGAGGTCTTCTCAGCACCCGAATTAAAGGTGCTATTAACCGCTCATCCTGAGAAAAATTCAAGATATCTCCAACTTCCTGGAGTAAATCCAATCCAGTATTCCCATCTAATTGGGGGAGAATAGGTTCTGCTTGCTCTATTTTTTTGAGTGCTGCTTTCACTAATGGCTCTGAATTATATTTCCGCCAAATCTCCCAAACTTTATTTGTATCTTTTGCTAAATAGCCATCTGCTTCTCGGTAATAAGCAGTTTCATAACACTCCGCCAGAGTCACCATCATATCAGTGAGGCTGGCGTATTCCGCTATAACCGTGTAACCACCTGCTTTGAAATTGTAACAAACTACCTGGATAGATTTACAACCTTCATGAAAAGCAACATAGCCCGTATCGCAGGACTCAATACCACAAAATATTTCTAAGTTTGTAGGGTTTTGAAAACCAGAAAGGCGCTCAAAATCGGAAAGCTGATTTAATATTTCCGGATCTGTAACTGCATATTTTTTGCTTTTTAGATATTCATCAACGGCAAACTGCAAATTTAAAAATCCCCAAGGGCCGAATCCTGAAAAATTGCCATCGATGTCGAATAGTCCCACATATTCCCATCTAGAGCCTGTTTGAGAGCCGTTTCTCCACTGATATAACTCGTAGATTTCGTCAGGTAATCGGATTGGTAAGTCTTTAACAATCTCCTCAATTTCAGCGTGAGTTAACCCTGGCTGTAGCAAAGAAGGTTCATTTTCTATCCCTGGGAATTGACTCCAGTAGTTTTGTTGCAGCCAGTTAAAAATGCTGTCTAAGGCTTCAGTTAAATCTGACATACTAAATACCTCTACTAACTACCTTTTGTTGATTTCAAATCACAATAAATTTGATGTTAGCGATTGCTTCCAACTCACAAATTTAATAAATTTGAGAAAAGAGCGATCGCACTTTCTTTCAAACATCGGGTTCAATCCCCAACTCCTTAAGCTTGGCAGCTAGTGCTTCGCTGCGCTGTCGTTCGGCTTCTAAAGAAGCGATCGCCTCTTCAGCGCGTTGCCTTTCCTCTTCAGCTCGTTGTCGTTCCTGTTCGGCTCGTTGCCTTTCCTGTTCGGCCCGTTGCCTTTCCAATTCCGCTTGTTCCGAACTCCAAAGCAGCAAATTTCCTGCTTCATCCCACCACCGTAACCAGTGCATAGTTGAACCTAACCGAGTTCCATACCAAATTCCCAAAAATAAATTAATTTCTGGTATCCAGTAACGTCCCTCTGCCGTCGCAGACTCCAAAACATATTGACCTGCTTGCAATCGTCGCACTTCTAAATCGACTTCGTAAGGGTCAAAAATAATATATGTAGGAATCTGCAAAATTTGCTCGTAGCAATATAGTTTCCCGTAAGGAAATTTAGCCCGAACTGAATATTCGCCAGCATCGGTTTCTGAGAGAAATTCCATCGCGATCGCAACTCCATCGCCTTCTAGAGATGGCGTATAGCTACGGCGAATTACTCCTTCGGCTACTGGTAATACTCGTGGCACGTACAACCAATCGGGCGCTTTAACTACCAGCTTTTGATTGACAGTAGCAAGGATTCCAAAATTCGAGGCAATTAACATTTGTGGTTGAATGCGATCGCACGTACCGAGAGCATCAGTCAGCGCCGCCGCCAGCGATGGCTGTTGAATATTTTCCACTGGATCGTCTGGTAATATAAAGTCTTCTGGCAGTTTTTCCCAAGTAACAACAGGTTCTTTTTTTGTGGGAATTGTGGGAGAAATTTGGAGAACCATAGGTCAATCCCTAGCTGTTGCGATGGATCTATGTTATCATAACTTAATCATAAATTTTGTTGCGATCGCGCTCTATTGGCTATTCAAACCCTTGTTAAATTAACCAATGCTAGAACTAGATACTGATTTTACTCTCATCCAGAGATGCTTGCAAACGATCGATCGCACAATGCAGACATTTCATTTCATGGGCAATTCGATCTAGTTGTGTGGAAACAGGAGTTTGTTCTCTAACAGCTTGCCTCGTTGAGGTTACAGAACTTGGATTTGTAGCCAACTCTGATATCCTAGTTAGATGTAACTGTTCAATATCGTTGTGAATTGCTTCGATATAAATATCTAGCCTCGGTAAAGCTAGAGGTGGGTGTCCCTGTTCCAAGGCATTTGCTAAGTTCTCTAAAATTTGGACAATGGCATCGGTAAATCGTTGAAAATCTGCAAATTGGTACTCTCCGCTAAATTTCTGCTGATGTTCTGCTAGGGTTGTAACTGAGCTGAAAAAGGCGCGAATGTAGAGTATCAACATCGCGATCGGTTCTACTTCTCCTCGAACGTGACGGGGTTCGCTGAATAACCTTTGAGCCGCAGCAGCAGCATTTGCATTCTCTAATGCGGCTTGATGACGCAGGTTTCTGATAGTTTCAGTAGAGCACTTTTGTTCTGGGTTGATATAACTAGCGGCAACCTGTTGAAAGTAGGCGAGATTAGATCGAATAGTTGTTGTTAGTTGTGCCGGAAGTTGCGATCGCTCCCAACTGGGAAATAACAAATAGCTGCCGAGTAATGCTAAAATCCCTCCAATTAAGCTATCGACAATGCGTAATACTCCAATCTCCCACCCGCCTTTACTCGTCACATTCAGTAGCAATATGACTACGGGAGTGAGGAGGGTGATAAAGATGCCGTAGCTCAGCGATCGCACTGACATAGCAGTGACTAAGAGTATCAGCAGACAGACTAAGATTGCCACTGGATTGTGGATGAGTATGACCAGGACAATGCCAAAGATGCCCCCTAATGTAGTTCCAATCACCCGTTGCACAGTTGTCTGAGAAGTACCGCCAAAGTTCGGCTTTAGGGCAACTACAGCAGTGAGTGTTACCCAATAGCCTGTAGGTACTTGCAATAGTAAGGCTGCTACTTCAGCAGTCGTTACTATTAGCGCCAGCCGCAAAGCATGACGAAAAATAACAGAATTAAACGTGAGATTGTTCCGCAGCGTGTCAATAATTGAAGAACGCTTTGGCTGCATCGGGGGATAAATGTTTAGTTGGGCGATGCTGCGTCTTTCTCCCCGTTGTAAATCTGTGGTAATTTCCGCATCGATATGAATTTGTTCTGCTAGCGCTTTGAGACTAGCTACAATCTTGCCAATACTCACTAAGTCAGCATAGTCATCTGCGTGAGCCAAACTCGCCTGATTCAGGACTTGAGAGTGTATGACTTGCCATTGGTATTCTAGTGCTTCGATCGCGCGATCTATATCTCCCAAGCGAACAAAGTTCTTTTCTTTGGCGAGGGATTCTGACAAGAATTGCAGAGCCGTTGCCGATGCTTCTAGCACTTGCTGAATTTCTCTGTGCAACTGCTGAATTAAGGGACGAGAAGAGGCGATCGCTAACAGTTCCACCAATGCTACAACCGAATTGGTAATTTGGTTGACATCCTCAATTAAGACGAGTAACTGATTGCCCCGCAAATCAGCACTTTCTCGGCCAGTCCACACAGCACCCCAAACACTCCGGGCAGAGGTTAAATCCTGTATTACGCTGTCTTGAGCTTGTAAGAATTGCTCTCTCCACTTCCGACGCTCCTCCACAGTTAAGGGTATCTCGCTTGCCATTCGCAAAAATTTGCTCAATGTGGCATAACAACTGCTGGCTGCCTTGATGACGGGTGTATAAGGACGTAGCACCCACAATCCTAGAGATAACACCATCGCCCAGACACCTCCAGCTAGGCACAGCGCACATTGTAGAAGAACAGTAGACAAATCTGGGAACGAAGCGAATTTTGCTAGCGAGACAATAAACATAGTTGATGTAACCAGGCTAACCGTCGCAACGGTCGTACCAAACACACCAGCTAAGCCAGCGATGAACATCACCAAAAACGTGGTTAGAATAGTTAGCCACAGGTTACTACTAACCAGATTCGCGATTAGCAAGGCGACAGTAACGCCAACGGTTGCTGCGAGCATGATAGTTGCTTTTTGGCGATAGGCTCCACCCGTATCGACCATGCCCACAAACATAGCTCCCATCACCGCGATCGCACTTGCAGCAGGATGACCTGTAATGAATCCAACTGCAATGGGCCCGCTCACTGCCAAAAGGGTACGCAAGCCATAGAGAATGTCAGGCTTACCTGGCTTGAGCTGAAACTGTTGCAACAGCCAATTTAGAGATTTTTGATGAACAGATGGCATTAATAGGTTATGTATTTAATTTGCAATACTCCGGACTGTTTTCAAATAGGGATGCGATGCCTACGGCAAGCTTCGCTAACGCAGCACAGAAGTGAAATTGAGTGCAATCTGAACCCAAAATAAACAGAAAAAAGGTACTCTTTTAGGTTAAGCTAAAAAACAAGCTCTTCAGATTGTCTTATAAATCTTATCGAATCCATCTTACAATAAATGCCAGGGATTACCCAATCTCACAAGAAGTTTTTAATCATTTTATTTCCAAATAGTTTGCTTCTCTATATCAATGGTTTCAGCTTTAATTATGAAGTGATTTAGTATTGTTTACTACATTTAACATCAAAGAGCCGACGCGGTAAGTTCCATTTAGAAACCATCTCGGTCAGTAATTAAACCTTTTTCTTAACCCATACTGACTTTAAATCCATTGTAAATGTAAAATTTTGTATCAAAATTTGATAAAGTTCAAGACTTGTGGTTTGAAATATGATATTTACTGAATAATTGTGTTTACAAATATAAAATTTAAGTAACTATGTCAAATCAGCTAAACCAAATAACAGAGGCTCAGTGCAAAAACACGCCAGCTAAATACGACGATCTGAAAGCTCTTTTTTTGAACTGCACGCTGAATAGAACTCCTGTTTTATCTCATACAAGAGGCGTGATTGATATTGCTAAAGCCATTTTTGAAGCTAATGGCGTTCAAACCAAAGTCATTCGACCAGTTGATTACGAAATTCCAGCGGGACTAGGACTAGATATGTCTCAAACAGATGAATGGGACAAAGACGATTGGCCCATGATTCAAAAAGAGATTGATGAAACTGATATTTTGGTCTTATGCACTTCTGTTTGGCTGGGAGAAAAAAGCTCAGTTTGCAATCGGGTACTAGAGCGAATGTATGGCTATACCCATCTTCTGAACGAAAAAGGTCAATACCGAGATTATGGTAAAGTCGGCGCAACCTTAATCACGGGAAACGAAGATGGGATTAAACATTGCGCCATGAATATTTTGTTTTCTCTTTCCCATATTGGCTATACCATTCCTCCCCAAGCGGATGCAGGATGGCTCGGAGAAGTTGGTCCCGGCCCTTCTTATTTAGATCCGGGTTCTGGCGGCCCGCAAAACGATTTCACTAATAGAAATACCACGTTCTTAGCTTGGAATTGTATGCACCTGGCAAGGATGTTGAAAGATAATGGTGGAATTCCCGCACACGGAAATCAACCCGCAGTTTGGGATGCTGGTTGCAAGAGCGATTTTAATAATCCAGAACACAAAGTTTAGAGATCGTCTAGAATCTTCTTAGCTTTGTCATAAGGAAGAAGGAAGAAGGAAGAAGGAAGAATGTTTATACAGTCAGCTTTTTAGCCATCCTTATCTTATGTTTAATTAGGTGGATTTACTTACAGCTTTAATTTAGCACTCACTCGCTTAGGAAGAAAAAATATGAATAGTTGGCAAAAAGTAAGGAATATCGATCCTCAATCTTTAACCGAAACTCGAATACAGTTACACTATGCCATTCAGTTTATGGCAGCAGTCGGTAATTTTTTAACCGAACCTCAACCCGATTACAGCCATGCCAGTTTGACCTGGAATTCAGAATTAAAAGTATTTGTTAGCGGTCTTGTGACTGCCGAACAACCATTCTACGTTGCTCTTGAACCTATTAGCCTAACTTCCTTGGTTTTGGATGCCCAAGGAAATCAGTTGGCAGAATTTTCCCTCCCACAAAAAACCCTTAATGACGGGATGAATTGGCTTAAACAAACCATCGAGCCTTTGGGAGCAGATCTAGCTAAACTGAATTTTGTTACCTATCCTGCGGATGACTTTCCTGATAGCCCTCTTGCTAGAGGTGCAACTTTTAACAGCAGCGATGAAGCAAAACGTCAGGAATTAACGGCTTACTTCGCCAATACGAACTCGATTTTACAAGCCATATCAGCCAGAACAGAAGGTGCATCTCCCGTGCATATTTGGCCTCATCACTTTGATATTGCCATTCTCATTTCTCTCCCTTATACCAAGAAGGACGAAGCTGTTTCTATTGGTGTCGGGATGTCACCTGGGGATGGTAGTTACGATCGACCCTACTGGTATGTGACTCCTTGGCCCTATCCAGATCCTACTAGCCTTACCCAACTGGCTAGCGGTGGAACTTGGCATACAGAAGGTTGGATTGGTGCGATCTTAACTGCTTCTCAACTCAGCCAAGGGGAGGAACAACAAGTGCAAGTCGAAGCGTTCTTAAACTCTGCGATCGCATCCTCGCTGGAACTTCTTAAATAGAAAACCCAGCCTGGCTTCACCGTCCAAAAATCAGAGCATCCAGCGAATACGCACCTGGCCCTAAAACCGCGATCGCAATCAACATTACACAATACATAAACGCTTTTTCCCAGCTTGGCGGTTCGCCTTGTCCTAAAGGCCCCTGATACTGTTCTTCCGGAATTAAATTATGTGCTAGGGAAGAGAGAAAAGCTTACTCAGTAAGGGATTATGAACCAGAGGTAAGAGTTGGATTTGCCC
>DATGYA010000196.1:0-4880 GCA_035298405.1 Kamptonema sp.
AACGGGATTATCGATTGAAGAATTAAAACAGCTAAAAATTGATGCCGATGGGGGTAAAATCCTCTGGTCAGAGCGTGCTTCTTGTTCTGCGGCGCTAGCAGAAGTCATAGATAAAATGATCTTGCCTTTTGAAGAGCGCTATCAGTCTGTAACCGAAGTTTTAGCCGCTATCAAAGAAATTATTTCCGCACCTCAAGTGTCTCCTCCCCCGCAAACAATTGCTAATCCTGCTATGAGTGAGTCCCCAGAGCAGCAACCGCGCAAAAATATTTATTTCATTGTCGCCGCGATCGCAGGCGCTTTCATCCTAGCAGCAGCAATAATTTACCTCTGGCACCGCCAAGCTCCAGCGAGGGCAAAAGAGTTTTATGAACGTGCTGTTCAAAAGGCAAAGCAAGGAGATAAAGCAGGCGCGATCGCAGATTACACCCAAGCCATCAAACTCAATTCCAGTGATACAGAAGCTTATTACAAACGCGCTAATACTCACTACGATTTAGGAGCCTACCAGCAAGCAATTCAGGATTACACTCAAGCAATTGAAATCGATCCTAGCAATGTCAAAGCTTACTACAACAGAGGTCTAGCTTACAGTGATATAGGAGATAGACGCAGTGCAGTTCAGGATTTTACCCAAGTAATTCGGCTCAATCCCAACGAGCCCGATGCTTATTACCAACGAGCTTTAGGTTATTATGAATTGGGAGATTACAAAACTGCTATTGAGGACTACACTCAAGCAATTCGCCTCAATCCTAACGATGCTAAATCTTACAGCAACCGAGGGTTAGCTCTTTCTGCCGCTGGCGACAAACAAGGAGCAATGTCAGATTTTACTCAAGCAATTGAACTTAACCCAAAACAAGCCAGCGTTTTCTACAGCCGAGGTAGAGCTAGATTTAATCTGGCAGACTACAAAGGAGCAATGGAAGATTTCAGCCAAGCTATTGCATTAGACCCAAATCAAGCTGATGCTTATACCAACCGTTGCAGTGCTTATTTGAATCTGGCAACTTACGATAAAGCAATTGAAGATTGCACTCAGGCAATTAGCCTCGATCCTAAGAATTCTGAGGCTTACAATAATCGGTGCGTCGCTCGCTTGAATTCAGGAGATTATCAGAAAGCAGCGGAGGATTGCAGTGTAACTATTGGGATTAGTAGTAATAATCCTAAAGCTTATGGCAACAGAGGATTAGCTCGTTCCGCTACCGGAGATAAGCAGGGAGCTATTGAAGATTTCACTCAAGCAATTAAGCTAAATCCAAGCGATGCAGTCGCTTATAGCAATCGGGGAATTATCTACTCAGAATTGAAAAATTACGGTTCTGCAATTGAAGATTTTGCTCAGTCAATCCGCCTAAATCCTAGTAATGCAACTGCTTATTACAGTAGAGGTCTAATCCGCCGGGAACTGAAAGATAAGCCAGGAGCAAATGAAGATTTTCAGAAGGCTGCAACACTATTTCTAGAGCAGGGGAGGGCAGAAGCGTACAAAAATGCACAGGCACAAATTAGCCCATAAATTGTTAATTGTTAGTTGTTAATTGTTAATTGTTAGTTGTATTTTTCTACTAACAACGAACAACTAACAACGAACAACTAACAACTAACAACTAACCACTAACAACTAACAACTAACAATTACTATGAATATGATTGGTCAGCTTTTGGATGGACGTTATCGCGTTGTTCAAATCCTCAGTTCAGGAGCTTTTGGACAAACTTATCTGGCAGCAGACACTCGCCGACCAGGCCATCCTCAATGTGTGGTCAAGCAACTACGACCTCCTAGCAATACTTCTACTATTCTTAAAACTGCTCAGCGCTTATTCAAGCAAGAAGCAGAAATCTTAGAAAAGTTGGGAAAACATAATCAAATCCCTTTTTTATTAGCTTACTTTGAAGAGGGAAATCAGTTTTACTTAGTTGAAGAATTTATTCCCGGTCATCCGTTAACAAAGGAAATTTTACCTGGTCGGCCTTGGCCTGAAGAGCAAGTGCTATCTTTATTGGAAGAGATATTGGAAATATTGGCTTTTGTTCACGATCAAGGTGTGATTCACCGAGATGTTAATCCGTCAAATTTAATTCGGCGCAAACCTGATGGTAAGTTAGTTTTAATTGACTTTGGCTCTGTTAAGGAAGTCAGCACTCAAATTTCTAATTTTCCGGGGGAAATTCCGCGGACAATTGCTACTGGCACTCCTTCTTATATGCCAATTGAACAATTCCAAGGAAACCCGCAATTTAATAGCGATATTTATGCGGTGGGGATGATGGGTATTCAAGCGATTACGGGTTTACCCGGAACAGATTTACCGAAATTGCAAGATCCTCATCCTTCCCATACGGGGGGAATGATTTGGCGAAATCGCGCTCAATGTTCTACAGCGTTGGCAAATATTCTGGATAAAATGGTTCATCACCATTTCGCAAAGCGCTATCGATCGGCGGGAGAAGTGTTGGCGGCGTTGAGAAAACTCAACAATCGACAAGATGCTAGAGATGGGGAGCAACAGGCTAATTTTACTACTAAGATGGCGATTTCGGGTGCGCGATCGCTCCCGCGTCTGGATTCTCGGCTGTGGTTGGTGTTATTAGGAATTGGGGCGGCGATCGCGCTGGTGTGGCTGATCGTTTTTTTTAATCGCCCTAATCCAGTCAAAGCTAGGGAATATTTCGATCGCGGCGTGGAAAAGTCACAGCTAGGAGATGCGGCGGGGGCGATCGCGGCTTTTAACAAGTCAATCCAGCTAAATCCAAAGAGTGCAGAAGTTTTTTACAAGCGGGCGAATGCTCATTATGACTTAAAAAATTATGAAGTTGCGATCGCAGATTACAGTCAAGCGATCGCTCTAGATCCTAACTATGTCAAAGCTTATTTTAACAGAGGTTTAACCCGTTTTGAGATTAAGGATCGGCAAGGTGCGATCGAAGATTTTACTCAGGTATTGAAACTCCAGCCTAACGATTCTGATGCTTATTATGAACGTGGGCTTACTTATTTGGACTTGCAAGATTATCCGGTGGCTATTAAGGATTTTACTGAAGTAATTCGGTTGCAGCCTAATCTCGCTAAAGCTCACCATTCGCGGGGAATGGCACGGGCTGCTGGCGGAGATTTGCAGGGGGCTATGGGAGATTATACTGAAGCAATTCGTCTGGAACCTAGCAATATTGATGCTTATTACAGTCGGGGGAGAGCTCGCTTTCATTTAGGGGATTATAAAGGTGCTTTGGCGGATTACTCTCAGGTAATTCGGATTGATTCTAAGAGCGTAGATGCTTATGCTAATAGGTGCAGTACCCAGTTGAATTTAGGAGCAAATCAGGCAGCGATTGATGATTGCACTCAGGCGATCGCGCTCAACTCTGAAGATTCTGTTCCTTATAATAATCGCTGTATTGCTTATATGAATTTGAAAGACTATCAGAAAGCAATTGAGGATTGTTCTCAGGCGATTAAGGTAAATCCAAAAAATGATAATGCTTACAGCAATAGGGGTTTGGCTCACTCTGCGGCGGGGGATAAGGAGGGCGCAGTTGCAGATTATACTGCGGCGATTGGGCTTAATCCTAACGATGCTGAAGCTTATGCTAATCGAGCTAAAATTCAGTATGATATGAAAAATTATGACGGTGCGATCGCGGATTATGTACAGGCAATTCGCCTGAATCCTAATTTTGCGGCTGCTTATTCTGGTAGAGGGACTGTGCGCCGTGTTTTGGGAGATAAACCAGGGGCAATTAGTGATTTTGAAAAAGCTGGGAAATTGTATTTAGATCAAGGGAGGCCTGGGGGTTATAGGGATGCACAATTTCAGATCGATCAGCTTAAACCAGGGAGCGATCCTAAATGATGGTAATTGGTAATTGGTCAGGACTTACGCAATGACGCTATATATCCCTCTTCTGTCACTTTCGGCAAAAAATAATCTGGAAGGCTTATAGCATAAGACTTTTACCCAAAATATTGATTTCAGCCATTCTGTTAGAAAATAAACGCTCAAATGCTCTAGCTCTATCTACAGTTAAAAATTTGGCTGTTATTTTTATTTTCCCAGAGTGACAGAAGAGGGATTACTAAATTTGAGCGAGTGACGGACTGATAGATTCTAGGGATTACGTCGAATATCTTGATAACTATGATAAAGATTAGAAGCACCATTGATTTATGAAACCATTATTATTGTAAATTAAATTGCTTCTTAAATTCTTTTAGGGAATATGTCAAATCATTGTAAACTATTCCTTTTTGAGCAAGTAAATTCCCATATTTTAACATAAATATTTTTACTTCTCTCCAAATCTCTTCAACAAGTTCCCCGTATATAAATTCATCAATTACCTCATTTTTTACGCTAGTTAATATTAACTTATTAGATGCTTTTTTAACTATAAAAAACTGAAAAGAGCAGCCAACTCCCACAAAGTTATATGTTTTTTTAATGGGACTTGTTAGAAGTACACGAACACTATTAAGAAGCTCGCATAAAGATATAAAAATCATCATAGACTGATTTCTCTTTGAGAGTTTTGAGGAGATGATTCCCGAATTTCCTTGAACAGTAATATGACCTCTGCTGTAAATATCGATTTCTTCTTCTAATTCATCGAGTTCTATTTTGAAACTTAGCATATTTTATTACTCACTTTGAACTGGGAACATAATAATAACTTCTCCCGTATTTACATTACTCTAAGTTATTATGGTAGCCTAAAACTTAAATTTAGGAGAAAAAATCTCCTACATTACTAAGATTAGGGTGCGTCAGAAGCCTAATACCAATTTTACATGAAGTTGCATAGAATAAGGATACTGTTTAGAGGGCATCAATGATGGCACGCCAACTGATTCTGGCGATCGCGGAAAGTGC
>DATGYA010000197.1:0-3448 GCA_035298405.1 Kamptonema sp.
TTAGCCTTGATTTAACCGAGATTACCTTTTCCGAAGCACTTGTAGAGGGCAATCGCAAAGACACAAAAACTCACACTATTCGCAAGTTCCCAGTTAATGACAAGTTGCAAAGTTTACTTTTAGAAATTAAGCCAATGATAGTTAATCCCAATACTTCGGTATTTTTGGGCCCAAGAGGTGCAGCAATTGATGGACACAATTTTTTAAATGGGGCTTGGAAAGCTGTATTGGAAGAATTAGCTATTACATATCGGACTGTGTATAACACCCGCCATAGTTTCATTAGTTTATGCCTGGATTCCGGAGTGCAGGTAGCACAAGTTGCCCGGTGGGTGGGCAACAGCCCACAGACAATTTGGAAACATTACGCGGGGCTGGTGAGTACCCAGGCAGTGCCAGAATAAATGAAGACCTTTTTTGTGCTTGGAATGGCGCTTGCACCACAACTGCACCACAACTGCACCTCACTGCACCTCAAAACGGTTGATATCAGAGTAGCCAACGTATAGCCATAAAAAGCGAAAACCCCTTACAGCGTAAGAGGTTTATGATGCCAGGACCGGGACTTGAACCCGGGACACGAGGATTTTCAGTCCTCTGCTCTACCAACTGAGCTATCCCGGCTTTTTTAGCGCTTTATGATACTAACAAACTTAATCAGGTTTAGCAAGCATTTTTCCAAAATTTTTTTGAGGGGACGAACCGACCAACCTGTAATCTACAATCAAGAGTCTAACATCTAATATTTGCAATGGCTAAGCAACACGAGGGGAATAGGTACAGGAGTCTGCTTGTCCTAGCAATTATATGGCTGATGGGTGCGGTGAGCGATCGCCTCTGGTTTGCCCTAGACCACTCTGTACCTGCTTGGGATCAAGCAGAATACCTGACTGGTACCTTGAACTACTGGCGGGTATTACAACATCCGCAGTGGTTTTCTGGCGAGTGGTGGACAAATTTTTGGCTGCTCTCGTCCAAAATTCCCCCCTTAACATACATCTTAACTGTCCCGTTTCTCAATCTCTTCGGTCTGGGTAGCGATCGCGCCACGCTTGTTCACTTGCTTTTCAGCGCGATTCTGATCGCTTCAGTTTACGGTTTGGGTCGTCAATTATTTAATCGCCAAGTAGGTTTATGGGCGGCTGTGCTGTGCTTGCTTTTCCCCTCACTTTATAGATTTCGCTTACAATTTTTACTCGACTATCCGCTAACTGCTGCTGTAACGTTGAGTTTCTATTGTCTAACAATGTGGAAAACAGTCGCGGCAAAACCAGAGAAAATCGCCATATCTAATTCAAAATTTTACCCCCAAACTCCTCAATGGACGCTCTCTTTATTGTGGGCGATCGCATTTGGGCTATCTTTTGGTTTAGCTATTTTAGTAAAGCACACCGCCCTATTATTTTTGTTTACTCCCCTACTCTGGGTTGCGGTAGACTCTCTCAGACAAAAAGCCTGGGGAAAATTAGTTCAGCTAGCGGGTAGCTTGTTACTTTCCACAGCCATTTTTGGTTTTTGGGCGAAAACAAATTGGTTGTTAATGCTAACTGCCGGGAAGCGAGCAACAATAGATTCTGCGATCGCAGAAGGAGATCCAGCACTCAATACTTTAGATGCTTGGACTTACTATTGGCATCAATTGCCATCGCAAATTTCCTGGCCACTGTTACTGATTCCTTTAGTAGGATTAGTTTTATATATAATTAAAAATTTTAACAGAAAAATTTTTCTAGAAAATCCCTCTATTATTAATTTGAAGTTATTAAATTTTAATGCCCTAAGCTGGCTAGCCGTTTTTTGGATAGGCTCGTATTTAATTAATTCGCTCAATATTAATAAAGATGCCCGTTATGTCTTACCTTACTTGCCAGTGCTGTCAATTTTTTTGGCATATTGCTTAACGCTATGGCCCCAACGTTGGGGTAAACAAATTCGATTATCTACGCTAAGTTTAGCAATTCTGCTGATGTTTTTTAATCTATGGCCTATAGGAGGTAATTTAGGAGATAGTTTGACGCATTTTCTCAGTCCTGCTGCTCAATATCAAGCGAAGTTAGGCAAAGAATGGCCGCACTCACAGGTCATTGCAGAAATTATTAATACAGAACCTTATTTGCGCTCAAACTTGGGAGTTTTGCCTTCAACTCCGGAGATTAATCAGCACAATTTGAACTACTTTGGTGCTGTGGAGAATTTCCAGGTTTACGGCCGCCAGGTGGGTACGCGGCTAGAACAAGTTTCTCAAGATGTGCGATCGCTTTCTTGGTTCTTAACTAAAACTGGCGAACAAGGTTCCGTTCGCAAGCGGATTAAAAAAGCACAATCTGCTATTGTTAATGCTGTTGAACAAAGCTCTGATTTCCAGTTGCAAAAAAGCTGGGTATTGCCGGACAATAATAACTTAAATCTTTATCATAAACGGTTGTTGCCTGTAGAAGTACGGCCCTTAGCAGAGGCGCGATCGCAAGTTAAGTTAGAGCGCATAATTGTACCCGCTAAATCGCCACCTGGAGTTGCGATTCCTGTTACCTACGAATGGTCAGGCCCTTGGCAAGAGTTGAAGTCTGGTTTAGTGCTATTAACCTGGCAAAACCAACAATATAATACCACACTTTCTTCAAGTCCAGCCTCCAAATTTATACACGATCATGCTATCGGGGTTGGGAATTTGCATTCTGGCTTCTTAAAGCCAGAAGAATTCAACGTTGGGTTTAAAGTAATTGAACGGATGGCAATGCTTCCTCCCGCTAAAACTGAGCCTGGAACTTATTATTTAGAGGCTACTTATCTGAATCGGGAAACAGGAGAAAGTTACGAGATTAAGGTGCCGCCTGTTAATATAAAAATTGAAAGTTCGACTTTAGCAACAGATTTTAAAGCTGAGTTTTTGACAAAAATAAATTCTGAAAAAATTCAGGATACGGTTGCTAATCCTGCCACACCTGAGTTAGATTTAGTGACTCAGTTGCGGATGATGGCGGTTAATTTGCCTTTAGGCATAAAAGGCTTAGAACCTGTTTTTGAGCAGATTGGGCGGATTAATCAGTACGATCCGATTCAGGATTACACTGTTCAGGCAGAAGAAGCACTAGAATATAGGCTGAGGCAGGAACCAAATAATTTAGAATGGGCTTATGCAGTGGCATTTTCTAGGGTATTGCAGCGAAAAGTAGAAGGGGCGATCGCAGCGTTGGAACGAGTCACCAAATTAGACTCTCAAAACTCCAATGCTTATGCTTATCTCGCTTTTGTTCACTTGTACAATTGGCATCCGAAAGACGCTCAATCTGCTTTAAAAACTGCTTTAATTCTTAACCCAAATCAACCGGAACTTCAAGTTCTAAATGGTGTAGCAGCACTGATGCAAGGTAATCTATTTCAAGCATGGCAAGACTTGCAAGCCGTTGATAAATTAAAAATTTAGAATTAGGCAACGAGTTATGTAATT
>DATGYA010000198.1:0-9217 GCA_035298405.1 Kamptonema sp.
AATTATTGACCGAATTAATCAAAATAATCCTCTATTTGGTTATGGAATGGTAGGATTTTGGCAGCCTTGGCGGGGCTTAGAAAACCCAGCTTACGGAATTATCGAAGTTAAATCTGGTTTTGTGCCACCCCACTCTCACAATGGCTTTATCGATCTGGTCTGCGAACTTGGTTGGGGCGGCTTGTTCTTGTTTATTTTGTCATTTTTTAATAATCTTTTGAGAGGTGTAAAGTACATGACTCAAGGAAGTTTTCCAGAGTCGGCTTTACCGTTGTATCTATTAACATTTATGCTCATGACTAATTTGACTGAGGGTGGGTTATTTGGTATTGGTACTTATTGGTGCTGGTATATAGTTTTATCGGTAAAATTGAGCTTAGATACTACAGCTTAAAATCAACTCTGATTGGTTACGAGAGGATTATCGTTTGGTGGCGATCGCGATTCTGACTCCAGGGTGCGATCGCAACTTATCCATCACCGCAATGACTCGGCCATGAGCTACTGATTCGTCGCTATTAATGACAACTAATACTTGCTTTTGATTAGAAGGAATTAAAGTGTTAAGCTGAGATTCTATTTGCTCTAATTGAATTGGTTGCTGGTTAAGCGCTAAGTTTCCCTGTTTGTCAATTGTTACTGTAATTTGATTCGATTGTTGCTGAGTTTCACCAGTAGTTGCTGTGGGTAAATTGACTGGCAATCCTTCAGAACGAGTAAGGAAAAGAGTAGACATGATAAAAAATGTTAAAATCGCAAAGATGACATCAATCATCGGTACGATATTAATTTGCGGTGGGATATCATCTGATTCTTCTGGTAAACGCATATTGCTAATTGTTAATTGCTAATTGTTAATTGCTATAGCATTACTAGGCAGAGAAAAGCTATAATTGCTAATAGTTAACTACTATCTATTATCCTTTTGTTCGTAGCGGTGGCGGTAGAGCAATTCTAAGTGACCTCCATATTCTAGAATTAAAGCTCGCTGCCGTTGGTATAATCCACGAAATGTATTTGCAAATAAAAGGGTAAACATCGCGACTACTAACCCTGTAGCTGTAGAAATTAAAGCTTCGCTGATACCGCCAGTAACACCAGTGGTATTGCTGCTACCAACATCTCCAATTTTGAGGGAAGCAAACGAGTTAATCAAGCCTAAAACAGTGCCTAACAAACCTAGCAAAGGTGCAACGCTGATAATTGTTTCAAATACAGTATTAAATCGTTTTAGCAACGGCAATTCAGCTTGAGAAGCACATTCTAAAGCCAACCGAAAATCCTCTGGGTTGGGATGTTCTAATTCTAGCGCGGCTAGGAAAATTCGCGGCACGGGGAGATCGGCATTTTTTTGAAGAGAAGGAATCAGTTTTTTGTCTAGAACTTCTGATTTAGGGTTGCGCCGATAAGAGGTAAGAAATTGCCGCACTACTTTGTCTTGACGTTTGAGAATGCGAAACCAAAAATAGAGCCTTTCTAATATTAGCGCTACTGCTAGGAGTGAAAATCCTAGCAAGGGAAACATGACAACACCACCAGCAGATAATAAATGCAGCATAGGATTTTAGAATTGATATTAAGGCTAGACTCTAATATTCAGTCTTTAAATTTTCTCGCACTCTCTTTTAGTGACTTCATGGCGATAGCGAAACATATCCTCTAGCCGCCTTTGTACCCACCAACCTAGTAGAATTTCCGCAAGTAAACCGCCAGGTATAGAAAATGCGATCGCATCTGTTAGCTTAGTTTTACCATTCTCTTCTTTAAATTGATGTCTGTGAGTCCAACTTACCATTGGCCCATCAGTTTGTTCATCGGTAAAAAAATGGTATTTTTCATATTCTGTATGAGTAGCAACCCATCTCACTGGAATTGGCCCTAAGAAAAGGCGAAATTCAGAGATTGCACCAATCTCTAAACCACCTTGGCGGCGAATGATTTGAACTGGTTGCCAAGGTGGAGTCAGAAGTTGAAGAATATCTGGTCTTTCGTGGAAGTGCCAGACCACTTCTACGGTAGAATTAATTACTGATGAATGTTTGAAACTAAGCATTTTGATGACTTTAGAAAATGGTTGATTTTGGCAGGCTTTTATACATTTTTTATCTCCTATAATTTGTCCATTATTCTTTTCAAAAATAACTTTTTGCCTCTCCTAAATGCTTCTTCAAAGTCTCCACAGGTAACGGCCCTTTTAAATGATACCAAGGTAAAATTTGTTCCAACTCCCAATCAGCATAAACATAAAAATCTATCTCCGGCAACTCTCCCCGTAACTCCTTAAAAGCACGGCGATAACTACCTAAAGAATCCCCATAATGTCGCACAAGTTCTAATAACTTCGATAACCTCCTATCTCCCCGCGATAGCAACGCCTGAATCACAGACCAATTATAGCTTTCCGGTCGAAATTCTAACCCTAATTTTCCTAAATCTTTATCTAATAACTTCAACCGCTTCTCAGACTCTTTATTTACTCCCAACCATTGAAAAGGTGTGTGAGATTTCGGAACAAAAGTGCTGCATCCCAAAGTCAAGCGTAAACCGGGAGCGGCTTTTTTAATATCCCGCATCATCGCTACTGTTTCGTTTAAATCCTCTGGTTCTTCGCCTGGAATTCCTACCATGCCATACAGTTTAATTCCCTTTAAACCGCCAGCTTTGGCATTGACAGCAGCCTGAATAATTTCATCATTGCTGAGTTTTTTATTGACAATTCTTCGGACTTTTTCGCTGCCGCTTTCCACCGCAATAGTAAGCGATCGCGTATCTCTTTTCGTCAATGTTTCCGCCAGCTTCACAGTAACAGTATTAGTTCGCACAGAAGAAATACTTAACCTTACCTCATCATATTTTGGTTGACTTAAATAATCCAATAATTCCTCAAATTCTGGGTGCTGAGTTACAGAAGCACCCAACAAACCTAAGCGATTTGTCACCGCTAAACCGCGCTCAATTGCTGGAATTAATGACTCTTCCACACTTGCAGTTCTAAATGGTAATGTCAGATAACTTGCCAAACAAAAGCGACACATTTCTGGACAACTACGAACCACTTCCACCATATAAATATTTTCCCAAGCAGCTTTTTCTGTCACCACCGTTGAAGCAGATAAAACATTGCCGCGATAAGTCTGCTTTTCAACTTGTATAGGAATTGCTGCATCTATTGGTAAAATTGACTTGATACCACCAGCCGGATCGTGATAAGTTACTTCATATAAACTTGGAACGTAAACACCCGGTACTTGTGCCAACTGTCGGAGTTTAGTTTGTCTATGTGCTTTCCTAACTTGTTTATAAGCCTCAATAAAATTACCTAATAGATTTTCACCATCCCCTAATAATATAACATCAAAAAAATCGGCAAATGGTTCAGGGTTGGCCGTAAACACTGGGCCGCCGCCAAATATAAGAGGATGATTATCTGTACGTTTTGATGCCCAAATGGGAATTTCTAATAATTCCAATAAATTGAGGATATTAACATAATCAAGTTCCCAAGATAAGGAAAAACCGACTAATTCTGGCTGTCTTGGTAATTGTTCGTGGGTATCCGTAAACAAGCGGCTGACTTCGATATCACTCCGGCTTGCCAAATTTGCCCACACCACTTGATAGCCCAGGCTAGTGATACCAACAGTGTACTCATTGGGAAAAGCAAAAATCGTGGAGATAGCGTCAGCGTTAGGGTTTACTGGCGTAAAGAGAAGGCGTTCAGAAGAAAATAGGTCAGGAGTCACTGGCAGATTCAGCTTTAGCTGGATAGGATCTCATTTATATCTAATTTTAAGCCATAAAATCGCTAAATTAAGAATTAGTGTGACTGCATTGGCAAGAATAATCGCTAAATCTTGACGAAAAAACCCATATATCAACCATAGGAAAATCCCTATACAGAAAGTAATTAGCATGGTGACAGAGACATCTTTTGCAGATTTTGTTTGCCAGGTTTTAATCACTTGAGGCAGAAATGCGCTGGTTGTCAAGGTAGCGGCTGTTAGTCCTAAGATTGTGATTAAATCCATTAGAATGTTTAAGCGTAAGGTTAAGTGATAGAAAGAATGAGTGCGATCGCACTCACCCATTCCCTAAGATTATACTCACTTACCTTTATTTTTGGACTGCTTTAGATAAGAGTTAGCCCAAGCATAACGTATGGAATCTTTTTTCAGCAGATATTCAACAACTTCCCGACGCTTGTTTTCATCCTTGGTATTTTTGACAACTCGCTGGAGTTCATCATCAATCCCTTCAGATTCAGCTCCCCGTTCATCAGCTTTAGAAAACCAAACATCACCCTCTTGATAGTTGCCTTGATCGTAACAAATTGCTCCCATTAAGGTGTTGCGTAACAGCTAAAGACTTGGTGTTAAACTTTCCATTTCGTGTTTTGTTCCTCGCAATAACATACTTATCTATCACTTTCATTCTGCACCGGAAACACCCCAGACAAATCTAGAGACAAATCAGGAAAACCAGGAATCACCACCGACTCATTAGGCAAAACAATTCGTTTCAAGCGATAACCAAACTTATTTTTACTTTCCTGATAAGGCTCACTATAAACTTCCAACCAATTATCTACTAAATTAAATATCCAGTAATTAGAAATCCCATCCTCAGCATAGATAGATAACTTCGTTTTTTGATCGTAACTTAAAGTCGAATCAGAAACCTCAATCACCAACAAAATATCAGCAGGTTCCGGGTGAGAAGACAAATAATTATCAACACGATTTCGAGCAATAACTACATCCGGCTGAGGTTCACTGTCAGCAGGTAAAATAATCGGTTCCTGTCCCCGCACGCGGGCGCGTTTCCCCAACAGCAGAATTAACTCCTCAACTAGAAGTGAGTTACAAACAGAGTGAGGTGTTTTTTTAGTCGGCATTAGAATAATCTCTCCACGAATCAACTCAACCCGCTCATCCGGCCCAAAAAAACCCAATTCTCCGAGACGGTGATATTCACTTAAAGTAAAGCGTTTTACAGTAACAGTAGTCATCTTTTTACTTGTATGCGGTACTTACATCAACTATAACAACCTCACGAACTAGCCAGTACCAACACAACTACAAAAAATCCCGCTCGTAAAAGAGCAGGATTATGTCATAAACACACAAAAAAGTCAAGACTTTTAATTACTTTTACTCCCATTTTAAGGGAGCTTGGGGAGATATCTCTGAATTAAAAATCTAAAACTAAAAATTGAAAATTGCTAACATTTTGGCCATTTTTAATCTTTAATTTTTAATTTTTAATTCCTCTTTCCAGATTCTCCCTTAAATCGAAGAACCTAAACCAGCGTAAGCACCGTAGAAGAAAATACCCAAAATTGTGAGTACGCCAATACCAGCAACAGTTGCTACAAGCCACAAAGGAATACGGCCAGGTTGAGACACAGCATTTACCTCTTAAATCAAAACTAAACTATCAAAGTCAGACCCACGAAATCCTGTTCAAATTCGAGTTAGTTAAAGAAATAACTTGAAAACAGGATACCTAACACAAAAATCAGCAACAGACCCAAATACAGAGAAGTCCGGTTTAATTCAACAGGCTGCTGATTGGGATTTGGACTACGCTCAGGCATTATTAACTCCTATCGTTGAATAAACTGCATAGATGCGATCGCGCCCAAAAAGAAAATAGTTGGGACAGCAAGCGTATGAACCGCCAGCCACCGCACCGTAAAAATCGGATAAGAAACAGGCTCGTTGTTAGGAACTCTGCTAGTCATGCTTTCAAACTCCTTTTCAAACTACTTAGCAATGAACTGATCGACTTGTTTTTTAGCTTCAAAACGGTCTGAAACAATCGGCACTTCTTGGCGAGTCTGAGTAAAATACTCATTCGGCCGAGGAGTTCCGAACACATCATAAGCCAAACCTGTCTGCACAAACAGCCAGCCAGCAATAAATAGCGCCGGAATGGTGATACTGTGAATCACCCAATAACGCACACTTGTAATAATGTCCCCAAACGGACGCTCACCAGTTGAACCACCAGCCATTTCGATACCTCCTAGAACAACAGATCCAACACATAATCTTTATGACAATTCTACTATCAAGCAGCTTGCGCCGATCCCTGATATTTCAGAAGAGTTCCACTCGCACCGATAATAAATCCTTTCTCAGGTGTCATAAAGACAATTTTGTAAAAATTGGCGGGTACATCCTCAACCTCGCGGTCTTTTTGCCAAGTCTTCCCACCATCAAAACTGCAAAGTAAATTACCGCCGCCGCCAGCAAGCCAAAGTTCATTAGGAGTCCGGTAAGCTAAATCTAGCAAACCCCAACTCGCCTTGCGATCGGGACTAAAAGGTTCTCCCCACTCGTCCCGATTTTCGGGATCGCTAAATTGAATTTGACCGCCTCTAGCTAGCATCCACAAACGACCATCCTTGCCAAACCCCATATTCTGGAGACGGCGAGAACTGTTGCGGTTGTATGGTTGCCAAGCACTCTGACCCGGTTGCCAAAGCGAGTAAAAATTACCCTTTGACGATACTGCCACATACTGCCCGTCAGGAGAGCGGTTGATATTGCGAACTACTCCAAAAGCATCCTTTACAAGAGCTTTCCAAGTCTTACCACCATCAGCCGTCTGATAGATCGCGCCTACATCAGTTGTCATCTCGGCAGACTTCGGCCCCAAAGCTACAATGGTACTTGGAGAACCAGGTAACTGACTGCTTAGAGCAATGCGATTCCAAGATTTCCCCTCATCCTCAGTGTGCAGTAAAACCGAAGGTTGTCCGACGATCCAACCTTCCGAACCAGAAAAGCTCACCGACGAAAAGCGGGACTTTGGCTCGTCTAAATCAAGCGCGATCGCCTGCCAAGTTTCTCCACCATCCTTAGATTCCAGCAGTGTCGTGTCAGAACCCACAATCCAGCCGTGCTGAGGATTGCCAGTAAAAGTCACATCCTGCAAATTAGCCTTCGTCGGCAGAGGAATCACCTGCCAGGGGTTGTAACTTACAGAAGGAATGGTGCTGCAACCCGCACAGATTAGCACAGCAACCAATAAGATTACAATTCGTTTCCAAAATCTCACAATCGTCCTACTGCAAACCATACATACTTAGCAAAAACAGGAACCCTAGAGCTAATCCACCAAAAATCAGCAAATTTTTCTGCGCTGCTGTCATCGTATTAACGCCGATACCGTAACGCAGATTTTCTTTGAATCCAGAGGCTCCCTCGATCTCCCCAATATTTTGAAATTGGGACTTCGGTGCACCGCAAACCGGACACTTCCAACGTTGGGGCAACTCTTCAAAAGCTGTCCCCGGAGCAATGTCACCTTGAGAACTGCCTTTTTTGGGTTCATAAACGTAACCGCAGGCACGGCACTCGTGTCGGTCTAGCGTTTTAACCTCGGTGGCTGGATCGCTCATAGCTTAAAAAGACTGTGTAAGCCAATCTTAAAATAACTATTAAAGATTATTACAGAATATGAGTCCGCGATCGCATATCTGCGAAAAAGCGGGGCGTGTTTTCTAGATGGTGGGATTTTGAGGGGGTGACAATGGTTCTGGGAGTGTGCTGGGTCAAGGGTTGAGGCGTTTTAAGCTGGTTTAAGGTGAGTTTGAGGCGATCGGGTGAAACTTAGGTAATTTGCCAGATGCCAAGTTTGTCAATTTTAAAAGATTGCGACTTGTCAATTTTAAAAGATTGCGATCGCGCCAGTAGACTCCCCGGAGTTCAGCATAGTCGAGAAAATGCCACATTTTCTCCCGCTTGATACATCAAGCTGGATTACCTCATAATGGAATTATTTGCTGTCAGAAAAATAGTCGATCAATTGGGGAAAGTTTGAGAAGTTTGGTATTGATTTGGGAGTATCTTGAGTTGGACGATCTAACAGGGCGTGTAGAGTTTATTTAAGACTAACGATCGCCCTTCCCATCCAAAAGGCGATCGCTATTTTTTACTGTTGATGATGTAACATGGCTCCCACAGCCTCATAATTCTCAGCTAAACCTGAAATAGCTACCGCTTAAACTCAAATTTGCACCTCCTTGGAGAATGCTAATTAATTCATTTTGAGTCGCATTTTTGCGGTAAATTGCCGTACCAGTTTGGTTAGCTTGCGAGAAAGGAACTAGCAGATAATCATCGGCTTTACCTTGCAATTGAATACTATCTTCACTAGCATTAAAGTCAGTAATCAGCGCGTAGTCACTATCGAGGTTATCGTAGTAAGTATTATTGACATCTCCCAAGACGAAAATATCGCTCCCACTTCCGCCAGTTAAAGTGTCAATTTCCTCAATTCCGGGGTTAATGGCATTGATATCAACTCCGGTGAGAATATCATTACCATTGTCGCCTTTAAGTACGTCGTTACCAAGCCCACCAAAAAGGCTATCATTTCCATCTCCACCGATGATAATATCTTGACCTTTTTCACCATCTAAGTAGTCATCATTGAGATTTCCTGATAGCACATCTTGACCTACATTGCCAAAGATTGTATCATTTCCTTGGCGGCCGGAAATGGTGTCATCGGCTTGAGTTCCATTGATAATATCATCTTGAACCGTGCCTTGCAAGCCATTATTCGGGTTAGCAAAACCGAAACCTCGGCTACCAAAAACGGCATAACTTTTGCCTGGAGAATCTTGAAATAAGCTGCCGGGTGCGCCAACAATTAGATCGTCAATGCCATCGCCGTTAATATCTCCCCCACCGCTGACAGCAGTGCCAACTAAACCATCGGTTTCTACTCCATTTAAAACTAAGGCATTATTACCGTTAGCTTCTGCTAAACTGAAGTTAGCTGGAAATTGCTTTTTGCCAAACACAATAAAGGCTTTACCTGCATTGTTTTTATCGTTAGAGTTGGCGCTGGATGCTCCTATTAACAAGTCGTCAAAGCCATCTTTATTGACATCTCCGGCATAGCTAACGGCATTCCCGGCTGAACCTTCGGCATCGAAACCGGAAATTGTAAAGCCGTTATTGCCTTTCAATTCAGCCGGATTGACAATGACAGGGAAGGCTTCTTTTTTGCCCAAAATTACATAGGTTTTGCCTGCGTTAATTTGGTCGCCAACTGTCGCACCGGGAGCACCAATTACGAGGTCTTTATTGCCGTCACCGTTGATATCTCCTGTGGCGGTGAGAGCGATTCCAGAACGTTCTTCGGCACTGAGACCGGCGATGACAAATCCGGTGGTTCCATTTAATTCTGGGACGTTAAC
>DATGYA010000199.1:0-4919 GCA_035298405.1 Kamptonema sp.
TAACAATTAACAATTAACAATTAACAATTAACAATTAACAATTAACAATTAACAATTAACAATTAACAAGTGTTATGTTTCAAGCTACTCGTCGTCGCCTCGCTATTTGGTACACTGCTGTCACTGCCGTCCTGTTGATATTATTTGCCACAGGTTTCTATGTCTACGTCCGTAGCACATTAATTGAACGCATCGATGACACCCTCAATCATGTAGTAGAAGTAGTAGAGCGATCGCTAGTCATCGAACCAGTAGAAACTCCCCCCGCTATGTCTCCTGCCGTCCTCAACGGTCAATTTCAAGTTAATATATTTGCTAGCTTTCGAGATAATGCTGCCACAGTAGAAGACGATCATATCGACATAGAATGGTTTAGTCCTACAGGTGAATTACTGTGGTCTACTTTGTCCGAACCTCTTAACATTCGCCTTAATCCCAACCATACTGGCGAAACAGTATCTAAAAAAATAAACGATTCATCTTATATTTTGCGACAAGTGACAGATCGCGTAGAAATCGGTCGCCAAGTGCTAGGATATTTGCGAGTTAGCCATCCCTGGTTTGAAGTTACAAAACCCATTCGCCAATTGATGCTAGAATTAAGTTTGGGTAGTGGTTTAACAGCAATCGCCGTCGGCGCTATTGGTTGGTTATTGTCCGGGTTAGCGATGGAACCAGTACGAGCATCTTATCAACACCTCAAACAATTCACTGCTGATGCTTCCCACGAACTCAGAAGTCCGATCGCGACTATTCAAACTAATGTCCAAGTAGCTTTGGCAGAACCAGACATTGAACCGCAACAACAACAACAGCTACAAGTTATAGAACGGTTAACCCGCAGGTTAGGAAAATTAGTAGATGATTTGCTATTCTTAGCAAGACAAGATAGTGGTATTGTGCAGCCGCAACTGCTTGATATTCCCTTGGATGCTTTGTTAATGGATGTAGTGGAAGAACAAAAGGCGATCGCGATCGCAACAGGTATCAATCTCTCACTAGAAATAGTCGATCCAGCCACCTCTGTTGACAGTTTTACCCTCTGCGGCGACTGGGATCAATTAGCTCGCTTGTTCACCAATCTCATCAGCAATGCACTACAATACACTCCTGCTGGCGGTAAAGTGGACATTGAATTACAACCGATCGCCAAAGGCAAAAAACCTCCCTCAGCTCTTAACAGCGTTCTACAAGTTAAAATCAAAGACACTGGGATAGGCATTCCACCAGCAGCCATACCTCATTTGTTCGACCGCTTCTATCGCGCAGATCCTGCTCGCACCCACCGTAGCGCTGCTGGATCGGGATTGGGACTTGCGATCGCCCAGGCAATTGTAGAAAATCATCACGGTGACATCCGCATTGAAAGCCAAATCGACCAAGGTACAACAGTTACAGTTGCCCTGCCCCCACACAAACCTGAAGCAGCCCGTTGAAAAGGATTAGCAGTTATTTAATCTTACCCAACCCCCGAAAAAGCTCTTACCAGAGAAAGGAGATCATTTTGATATTTTCATGCTCTAATTGGTTTGAGTTGACTTCCTAATTGATTCTAAAATCCAAGCTTATAGGAGATATATTGATGATTCCAAACAATCAGCCCTTCAAAATAAATCTCACTTGGGTAGCTGGACTCAGCGCCAGCCTACTTGTTAGCCTAAGTACAATTTCCCTCGCAGGTGGCCCTCCTCCTCAAGGGAAACCTACAGCCCAACCTGATTCTACTGGGCCTGCTACGGCTCAACCTGCTACGGCTCAACCTGCTACAACTCCAGTAGCGCCCCAGACAACTGCCCCGGCACGATTTCCCTTACCCAGCGCCAGAGTTGAGCCCTCAGAGGGTGTCGTCACGATCAAACTGGTGAACACCACTAATGCTTTGATCGGTTATCAAGTAGTTGGAGATACGCAACCTCGCACGCTAGGGGAACAGTCAGAAATTCAACTCAAAAACCTAAAAACCCCAGTCACCATCACTTACCAGCGCCAAGACGGGGGTTTGTTGATCGTGCGTCCCCAAGCCACAGCTACACCGGGATTTTTACAAGTAAGTTTTGCCGCAACAACTGATTTAGGTAGCGATACAAAATCGATGAATGTGCAAGCAGATGGTGGGGTGTTTTTGAATTGAGTTTTGCGCTTTGAATTACTTTTTTACTACCCGAAGAATACCAAAGTCATAACTTTGAATCATTACCTTGACTAAAAGGTAAATCTTGGTTTACCAGATCGATTTCCTCCTGTTCTCTTTCATTAATCTGACCGATGTAAGCCTGAAGAATTTGAGAGAGGCGAGGATTGTAAAATCGATGCAGACTATAATTAGGCGTAGCTGGAAAGCCGCGCCGTTTTTTATGGCGGCCACCGGCACCGGGATCAAAAGTTGAAATGCCATTGGCGATCGCCCATTCAATTGGTGTATAGTAACAAGCGTCAAAATGCAAGCATTCTATATCTTCCAAACTTCCCCAATAACGCCCGTAAAGCCGATCGCCTTTAAAAATGCAAAAAGACATTCCCACAGGTAAGCTAGCTTCCTGTCGATCGTAAGCCGCCACAAATAGTACGCGATCGCGATAATTGTGGTGCAATAACTCAAAAAACCGCTTACTTAAATATTTACTTCCCCACCAGCCAAACTTATCACAGGTACTTTCATAAAAAGAATACATTCGGGGAAATAAAGCCTGCCCAATTGCATCACCTGTCAAAGTTTCAATTCGCAAACCCGCTTTTTCTACAGCCTTACGTTCCCGCTTAATATTACGGCGTTGGTTAGCATTGAAAGCAGCTAAATAATCATCAAAAGTTTGATAACCTTGATTTTCCCAGATATAACTGTGGTGCAGCCAACTGTTAAAACCATGCCTTTCCATCACTTGCTGCCATTGGGGATCGACATAGAGAAAATTGCAACCAGAAATTTTATTGCGATCGCAAAAATGGTCGATCGCACTCACCATTAACCCCGTTAACAAATCCTCATCTTCCCCAGGCGCAATCAAAAACCGATACCCCTCAGCAGGTGTAAACGGTGTCATCCCCATCAACTTCGGATAATATTCAACGCCTATCCTCGCAGCTAACTCCGCCCATTGGTGGTCAAAAACAAACTCTCCATAACTATGACTTTTCACATACAGCGGCGCTGCTGCAATCAATTGGCGTTCGCGCCACACCGTTAAATGATGAGGTAGCCAACCTGTTTTTGCCGTAACACTACCAGAAATTTCCAAATTATTCAGCCACTCCCATTCCAGAAATGGGGTTCTCAGCGGCATAGCCAAAGCATCCCATTCAGATTTGGGTACTTCCGCAATTTTGCTAATCCAGGCAACCGAATATTGAGGCTTTAATTGTTCCACCATATTTTTAATTGAAGCGGATATCCGCTATCTAGGGTAATCTAATCCTTAAATTCTTGCAGGCGATATTTGTGGAACAGGGATCTTGCCTATTCTTGAGGTAGTTTGATGTAAATCCTAACCTCAATTTTTACGAATTAGCCGATAGTGCAAAAACACCTCTTGGTCAACCTGCTGAACTTCCAAAAGTTCTAATTGCGGTGCTAAATTCCCTAAAAACCCTTCTCCTGCTACTGGCGTTGGTGCATCAGTTCCCCCCAAAATCAAGGGGCAAACAGTCAGCCAAAGTTCATCAATCAAATCAGCAGCAAGTAGAGAGGCTACCAGTTTTCCTCCTCCCAAGATTGCCAAGCGTTGTAAACCCAAATTCGCTAACTGTTGAAAAGCTTGATGCCAGTCAATGTCTCCATTGGGCATTGAGGCAATTAAAATGCGATCGAATTTAGAGATTAATTCCTGCTTTTCCTCAGCCACGGACGCAGTTAGCAACCATCGAGGTACAGGTTGCTGAAAGAATCGCAAGTCAAGGTCAAAGTAGTGCGATCGCGAACAAACGATCTGTATCGGTTGCGGCAGTTTTCCTTGTGATTCCCTCATTTTCAACAACTGCGGTGAAGACACTCTCATCGTTGTTCCGTAGGCGGTCAGAGTGTTGCTGCCAAATATTACCCCATCCGCGATCGCAATTTGTGTTTCTAAGTGAGCTTTATCCTGAGCTGAAGCGAAGCGTGCAGGCGATCGCGCCTTGTCTGCAATCTTACCATCCGCACTCATTGCTAAAACAACTGTTGTCTGGGGTCTGTTAATACTATTAGTCACAACATATTTATTAAAAATTGTCAAGCTCAATATTGAATATTTATCGATCGGCTGAGAGTACAGATTTTAATTATGCCACAAATTATCTTTGTGCCTGTCAGTAAAAGCTAAATCTCTGGGTATTATGTCTTTAAAGCAAATTCTGCAAAATTCCATCCATTTGACAAATTGCCACTTTTATTACTTATTAAATTTATGTATAAATCCTCTATTTTCTTTAACAGGCAAGATGCCTGTTCCATAAACAGCAAATATTCTTGTGGAGTGGGCTTCTAGCCCGCCGCTGAAAGGCTTATTAAGATAACAATCCGGGTTTTGCCAATCTAAATCAACACAAAAACACCACAGGGGACATCAATGACAGATTTATTCTTTTCCGAGTATATCCAAAGCGGCACCAGCAACCGAGCGCTGGAAATCTACAACAGCACCGGTAGTACAGTTGACCTCTTAGCTGCTGGCTACGCCATAGAAATCTACTCAGACGGTAGCACCTCTGTGACAACCACAATCAACCTCAGTGGCACAGTAGCAGCAGGCAAAACCTTTGTCGTAGCAGACAAAAGCGCCGACGCGATCGTTTTAGACAAAGGCAATCAAACTAATACTCAACTTTCCTTCAACGGCAACGATGCGATCGTGCTGCGAAAAGCCCAAACTGTACTTGATGCGATCGGTCAAGTCGGCTTCGATCCAGGCACAGCTTGGATCTTCGGCAGCATTAGCACCGCCGAT
>DATGYA010000200.1:0-1646 GCA_035298405.1 Kamptonema sp.
AAAGCTAAGACGCGCAAACCTTGATGCGCCATTTCACCGACTTGATGGTGAATTTCTGCGGCTTCAACTGCTGTTAGATTTCCCTGTTTGTCAAGACTAGAACCGCAACGATCTAATATTGATTCGACGGAACCCTTGGCATACAAAATTTTGCCGCTGGGAGTTTGATGCAAGGTTGCCATGTATTGAAACTGCGACTCAAAGGGAATTGAATCCAGCCTTGGCATTGATTTTGCCAAATTTTGTTGACTTAATCCTGCTTTTTTAGCCGCAGCAATTAAGGCTCCTTCTGTAGGATCGCCGACCACAATCCAATCATCATCTTTACATTCCAGGTAAGAGTCATTACAAACTAATCCCGCTTGCAAACATTCTTGCAATGTGGGAGCTTGACTGATATTAATTGGCAGTTGGTTAATTTGAATTTCACCTTCGGCGCTGTATCCCGTGCCGGTAACTGAGTAGGATACGCCGCCAGAGTAAATTTCCTGCACCGTCATCTGGTTTTCAGTCAGGGTACCGGTTTTGTCGGAACAAATAACGGTAGCGCCGCCCAGGGTTTCTACTGCTGGTAACTTACGCACGATCGCGTTCCGAGTTGCCATTCGGGAAACGCCGACGGCGAGAGTAACCGTGATGACGGCGGGTAAGCCTTCGGGAATCGCACCCACAATCAAGGCGACGGCGGGTTCAACTGCTTCTTTAAAGGCGGAAAGCCCTGGTGCGACTGGTTGCCCTAACCTGACGGCGAAGGTTAAGCTGGCCATTGCTAGGACGAAAAACAACCAGTTTTGACTGAATTGGTTAAATTTACGGGTTAAGGGGGTAGTTAGATCGATGTGCCGATCTAAAAGTTGAGAGATTTTGCCGGTTTCGGTGTCGTTGGCGATCGCCACCACAATACCGCTACCTTGACCAAAAGTGACAAAACTACCCGCATAAGCCATATTATCCCGTTCTGCTAGCGGCGTTTCTACAGGCAGAACCAAGTCTCCAGATTGTCCTAATTCTTTTTCGACGGCAACGGATTCGCCTGTTAGTCCCGATTCGTCGATTTGCAAGTCTCGCACTTTTACTAAGCGCAAGTCTGCGGGTACTTTATCGCCGGAAGTTAGGGTTACTAAGTCACCAACTACAAGTTCTTTGGAAGGAATTTTTAATTTTTTTCCACCTCGAATAACTGTAGCTTCAGTGGTGACAGCTTGGGCTAAGGCTTCGATTTTTTTCTCTGCCCCTGCTTCTTGGATAAAGCTAATTGTGGCGTTGGTGGTGGTTACACCCCAAATTACACTAGCATTCAGCCATTCTCCAATCACTGCTTTGATTAAACCTGCACTCAGCAAGATAATCAGCAAAGGTTGGTTGAATTGTAAGATGAATTTTAACCAGGGGGGTTTCCCGGCTTTTACTGTTAGTTCGTTTGCCCCAAATTTTTGTTGCCGACTGGCAACTTCTGCCGGATCTAAGCCACTTTCTATGTTAGTGCCTAGAACCTTTACGACCTTTAACCTGTCTAAATAGTGCCAGGATTGTGTCTCCGACAATTTAGTCATAGCCTAGCCTCGCTGCAATTCATAATCTTCTGTAACGACATTCACTGAAGGTTATCAAAGCGCTTTTTTGCTGTTCGCTAAACTGGGTTTAGC
>DATGYA010000201.1:0-3986 GCA_035298405.1 Kamptonema sp.
GGATGGCTCTCTAATCTACACTTGGCAAGTCGTAGACGAACTATTCCCCGCAGGGATGATACATGATATGTTCGACGCAGCTTGTAGTCTCCTGCAACGTTTAGCTAATGAAGAGAATACTTGGCAAGAAACAGCGCCGCAATTAATACCATCTGCACAATTAGAGCAACGTGCAGCCATCAATAATACTGCGGCTGAAGTATCAGATAGCTTACTCCACAGTTTGTTTGCAACTCAAGTTAAACAGCAACCGGAAAAAACGGCTGTGGTGACATCCAGTAGCAGCTTAACCTATCAAGAATTATTCGATCGATCCAATCAAGTTGGTCATCGACTGCGCCAATTAGGAGTTCTTCCTAATAAGCTAGTCGCCATAGTAATGGAGAAAGGGTGGGAACAAATTGTCGCAGTTATGGGCATTTTAGCTGCAGGTGCTGCTTACGTTCCCATTGACCCAGGATTGCCTAAAGAGCGCTTATTTTATCTCCTCGAAAACAGCCAAGTTGAAATTGTTTTAACTCAATCTTGGTTAAAAGAAAAACTTGCTTGGCGTGAAGGAATACAACTACTATGTTTAGATAATGAAGAGTTAGCCAAAGAAAGCAAGCAACCGTTAGAACCAGTTCAAACACCAGACGATTTAGCTTATGTAATTTACACCTCTGGTTCGACTGGCAAACCCAAAGGAGTGATGATTACTCATCGCAACGTGGTGAATGTGGTTATCCACACTAATAGACGCTTTAATGTCAATTACCAAGACTCTATCCTAGCTGTAACCGCACTCAATCACGACTTATCTGTTTATGACATATTTGGGCTTTTAAGTGCTGGCGGTAGTATTGTCATGCCAGATGCTGAAGCGGTGAAAGATCCCTCTCATTGGGTAGATTTAATGTTGCGAGAAAGAGTGACTTTATGGAATTCAGTCCCGGCGATGATGGAGATGCTAGTTAGTTATGTCGAACAGCAATCTTCAACTATACCTTTAAGTTTGCGTTTGGCAATTTTAGGTGGAGATTGGCTCCCTATTTCTTTGCCAGATCGACTAAAATCTTTACTGCCAAATATCCAAATTCTCAGCATTGGCGGGCCGACTGAAACTACAATTTGGAACATCGGTTATCTCATCGAAAACACCGATCCAAACTGGAAGAGTATCCCTTACGGTCAACCGATGGCTAATGCCAAATATTACATTTTGAACGAATCTTTAGAAGATTGTCCGGTGTGGGTTCCCGGTCAAATGTACTGCGCTGGTGTACAATTAGCAAAAGGTTACTGGCAGGATGAAGAAAAGACTAAAACTAATTTCATCACTCATCCACGCACGGGAGAACGGATTTACAGCACGGGAGATTTAGGTCGCTATTTACCAGATAGCAATATCGAGTTTTTAGGACGAGTAGACTTTCAAATTAAGATTAGAGGACAGCGCATTGAAACCGGAGAAATCGAGGCGGCATTAACCCAACATCCCAATGTAAAAGCTTCTGTAGTTACAGTTGTAGGTAATGAGTATAACCAACAGCGCTTGGTGGCTTACATCGTTCCCAAACAGAAAATTTCTACAGAAAATAAGCTGGCTGAAGCTTATGAGCCAGGTCAACTTGAAGGAGTATTGATCGATCCGGTAGAACGCATTGAATTTAAGTTAAAACAACTAGGATTGAGACAGATTCCACCCACTCAACACAGTATTGAGTTGCCAAAACCTGAGTTTGATGAAATTATCAAACAGGCTTATTTGCAGCGTCAGAGTTATCGGCAATTTTTAGATAAAGCCATTTCTTTGAAACAGTTAGGTGAGTTTTTAAGCTGCCTACTACCAATAACGCTGGATAGTTCCCCGTTACCTAAATATCGCTATGCTTCCGCTGGTGGTCTCTACCCAGTGCAGGTATATTTGTATGTTAAACCCAATCGAGTGGAAGGGTTAGAAAGTGGATTTTACTATTACAATCCTACTTACCACCGTTTGGTATTTCTAAGTGCTGGTAGTGATATCAACAGCAGGATATATCAAAAAAATCAGCTAATTTTTGAGGAAGCGGCTTTTTCCCTATTTTTGATCGGACAACTGAGTGCGATCGCGCCGATGTATGGAGAAGTGACGCGAGATTTTTGTATGCTGGAGGCGGGTTATATCAGTCAATTACTAATGGAAACTGCGCCAAAATATGAGATCGGTTAGTGTCCTATTGGCTCTATAGAATTTGAACAATTGCGAGATTTATTGGCACTGGAATCGAGTCAAATTTTACTTCACAATATGGTAGGTGGAGGAATAGATCCAAGTTGGACTAAGCAGTGGTTGGAGGAAAAGCCTGCAACATTTGACAATCATCACTCAGAATCATTAAATGATGAATTACGCGATTTCTTGCAGCAGAAACTTCCCGAATATATGATACCTTCTGCTTATGTGCTACTAGACGCATTACCATTAACACGGAATGGTAAAGTCGATCGCCTCGCCTTGTCTGCGCTAGAAAGTCTGCTTCCCCAACAGAGTGCGCCTTACGTTGAGCCAGTAACAGATTCCGAACAACTCATTGCAGGGGTTTGGCAACAGGTACTTCAACTGGAAAAAATAGGAATTAATGACAATTTCTTTGAGTTGGGGGGTAATTCGTTACTCATGGTCAAGACTCAACTCAAATTGCAAGAAATATTGGGTAAAAAAATACCGATCGTTGATATGTTTAAAGCCCCAACTATTTCTTCTTTGCTCAAATACTTAAATAAAAACGAAACTACAAAAACCTCGACCGAACAAGGTCAAGAGCGAGGATCGATAAGGAGCGATCGCCAAACATTACGAAGTCAAAAACAACAATCCAGACAGAAGCATCGGGGGCAGAAAGTTTAGATTTTGTAGTTTAGATTTTAGATTGCTAATAGTCAATAATCAAAGGAGTGAGAATTAGATGAGCGCAGTGGATTTACAGAATGATATAAATGGGTCGGAAATAGCTATTATCGGAATGGCAGGTCGTTTCCCTGGCGCAAAAAATATCGAGGTTTTCTGGCAGAATCTGCGAGAAGGTATAGAGTCAGTTGAATTTTATTCAGATGAAGAACTACTCTCTTCAGGTGTAGACTCAACTTTGGTGAACAACCCTAATTATGTTAAAGCTAATGCTGTCCTACCAGAGGTTGAAGGATTTGACGCTGAGTTCTTTGGCTTCAGTCCGAAAGAAGCTGAAATTTTAGATCCCCAGCATCGATTATTTATCGAATCTGCTTGGGAAGCACTCGAAAATGCAGGTTATAATTCGGAAACTTACCAAGGTTCGATCGGTGTTTATGCAGGTTCAGAAACTAACACTTATTTGCTCAACAATATCTATCCTAATTTTGGTCTGTCAGATTTACAAACGCTGCTAGGAAATGATAAAGATTATCTATCTTCCAGAGTTTCTTATAAGTTGAATCTCAAAGGGCCGAGTGTCAGCGTTCAAACCGCTTGTTCTACTTCATTGGTGGCTATTCATATCGCTTGCCAAAGTTTATTAAATGGCGAATGCGATATATCTTTGGCGGGTGGCGTTACAGTTCGGGTTCCACAAAAGACGGGATATTTATATCAAGAAGAAGGAATTGCTTCTCCTGATGGACACTGCCGAAGTTTTGATGCTAAAGCGCAGGGAAGTATTTTTGGTAGCGGTGTAGGGGTTGTGGTTCTCAAGCGCTTGGATGATGCGATCGCAGATGGAGATTCCATTCATGCAATTATCAAAGGTTCAGCAATTAATAATGACGGCGCGTTGAAAGCTGGTTATACTGCTCCCAGTCCAGATGGTCAATCAGCAGTGATTTCCGAAGCTCAAGCGATCGCGGGAATTGAACCTGAAACAATAAATTATATTGAAGCTCACGGCAGCGGAACACCTTTAGGAGATCCGATCGAAATTGCCGCGCTAACGCAAGTTTTTGAAAGTCGGACTACACAAAAAAGTTTCTGTGCAGTTGGTTCCGTTAAA
>DATGYA010000202.1:0-2568 GCA_035298405.1 Kamptonema sp.
GTTTGTTTTGGAGTCCCTAAGCGCCTGAGTTCCTAAGCTCCTGAGTGCTTCAATTCCCCAGCTTCTCAAATCCTCAGTTACTCAGTTACTCCATTCGCTACTTTTTACCGGTGCATCCGCCCCAAAATCTTCACCGTCATAAACTCATCAGCTGTTGGTGACCCCTTGAAGACCCGCTTTCCGCAATCCAGGAACTGATCGACATAGTCGTGCAGTTGGGCATATAACGCACGCCGGTGCGCCGTCAGGTGCTTGCGCTCGTCCATAAGTTCCGACTGCAGCAGGTTCGAGGCCGAGAACGACGCGGCCCAATTGCGCAGTTCAGTTAGAAAATCTTTAGGCATGCCCTCGGCCGTCAGCGCGGCTGCGTGTTTCTCGTAATAGGGCAGCAGTTGCGCAATCTTCTCAATAGCCCCCTCGATGTTCGAGCGTTGCAGGTCGTTGCGCAGGGCGCGTGTACCGTCGGTGTCGAGTTGGACCCGCTTCAGGTAGCCGATTGTGAAATCAATTTCGCGGTTCAGCTTTTCGGCATCGGCATACAACCGCCGCGTCACCTCTTTTTGTTCCTCCAGCTTGGCATACCCGCTTTCGGTTTTCCGCACCTGTTCGAGCGCCGCTTCGAATTCGGCCAGCAGGGCATCGTTGCAGTTCGGAAAACGCGCCATAATCTCCGCCTGGTGGCGGCGGTAGTTGCGGATGACGGTCTCAGCCATCGGCACGTGGTCTTCGATTCTCAATTTTCTCATGTTCAATAGTATTAAAGGTTATACAAATACGATACATGAGGGTTTGGGTCCCACGGGGTCGAAAATAGCAAACCCGCCTGCACATTCCCTTTGTTCTTAACACAACTATAGCACTCGGTTCGCAGGCTGTTACGATGTCGTAACGATAGTGTCACCATGCGAGCGGAAAAGCCTACATAAAGAGCGGGCCTGTCGTTGTGAGAAGGGGTAACGATACCTTACAAGCGGGTCCTCCTACCTTGCGAATGGCAAGTCGTAGTTGGGAAGTAGGCATGGCATTTTGAGAAGAAAATGTCGTACTGTAGCAGTGGAAAGTTGATTTTTAGGAATGGGATGGTGTTTTTGGGAGGGAAACGGTTGTTTTTACGGAATACCTCACTACAGCGTACCGTTAGTCGAATATATGTGCGGTTTTTCGATAAAGTGGTGGGGGATGGGAGGGAGAAGCGTATATTGGGCGGCGTTAGTTTATACGGATTTGGCGACCCGCAGCAGTTCAATTCCCAAAAAAGGAGGGGGTCAACAATATCCATTATTGGCGATTCAAACTACAGAGTACAACGATATTACAATTAAACAACTTGACCCAATGGCGCATCGATGCTTTATTTCTTTCAAAACTGAAGATTCTAATTACAAGAATTTTATTCAGGTTCATACCAAAGTAGATATGATAGATCATTCTTTGGATGAGGCTATTAACTCGACGGACCTTGAGTACATTATGCGAAGAATTAGGGAGGATTATTTATCGGATTCAACTGTGACAATTTTTCTAATAGGAGCCGTAAGTAATGAGAATTTAGGAGAATATGAACAAAGATTTATTAAGCGAGAACTACAAGCGTCGTTGTATCACGGGGTCGGAAATACGCAAAATGGAATTTTGGGGGTCGTTTTGCCTCATATGTACAATAGTATTTACGGCGGATCTGGCGTTTGCGCGACTTGCGGCCAAGTACATAATTTTGTCTATATAAATGATTCTACTGTAATTAAGGAGTTTGGATATAATTACTATATTCCGAACAACAAATGTTATTGGGGCGAAGATGATCGTTATTGTATTTTGGTTAAGTGGGACGATTTTATTGCAAATCCAAACTATTACATTGATCAGGCGTTTAACAAGCGCGCCAATCCAATTGCTAATCAAACGAAAGTTAGACCATGAGCAGCTTTGAAATCAACGACAAAGATCTACCCGGTCTATTTCAATCAGCTGATCGAACTTCAGCTTACGAGCAAAAGAGGCATTTTTTTACATTGGCATTGTACCTTTTTTTGCTTGTCCTTGCGGCATCGATTGACTTCGCAGATTCTCTAGAGAGCAATTCTACTTACAAGGTAGTAGCAACATTGTTATTTCTATTTACATTGGCGATTACGATTTGGAGAAAGTTCAATAAACCTGAAAACGTCTGGTATAATGGACGCGCCGTAGCAGAATCAGTTAAAACAAGATCATGGAGGTATATGATGTGTGCCCATCCATATCAAAACGATATAGACGATGCACAGGTGAGAAAAGTATTTATAGAAGACTTAAAAACTATCTTAAAACAGAACGAAAGTTTAATAAAGGCGATTGGGGCGAATACTAGTATGGAAGAACCAATAACAACAAAAATGAGTCAGGCTAGAGAAATTCCCCTAAGAGACCGTTTTTTATTATACAGGGATCAAAGAATAACAAACCAAGCGAAGTGGTATAATAAAAAGACGAAGGATAACAAGCGTGCCGCAAATATGTTTTTTTGGATTACAATATTACTACATCTAGTAGCGATCATTTTACTACTATTTTCTGTTGGCAATCCTC
>DATGYA010000203.1:0-1560 GCA_035298405.1 Kamptonema sp.
CAACAACTAACCACTAACCTTTAACTGCACCAGCAGTTAAACCCTGAACAATGCGTCGCTGAAATGCTAAAACTAGCAATACCAGAGGTAAAGTTCCCAATACTGTAGCCGCAGCAATCGGGCCATAAGGAATTTCAAATACGGAGGCCCCACTGAGTTGAGCCGTTGCTACAGGAATAGTTTTCATAGATTCACGAGTCATAAAAGTGAGAGCAAAAATGAACTCATTCCAAGCCGAAATAAAAGTCAGAATTCCCGTTGTTACTAAGGCTGGCAATGTCATCGGTAAAATAATTTCCCATAGCATTTGAAAAGTATTGTACCCATCAATTTTAGCAGCATCTTCTAAATCTTTTGGCAACTGTTGAAAGAAACTCCGCATCACCAAAATAGTCAGAGGCAAATTGATAGCAGTATAAGGGATAATCAGCGCCAAATAGTTGTTGCCTAAATTCAAAGCTTTGACAATTTCTAAGATTCCCAAAAACAGCAACACAGCGGGAAAAAGCGTCACGATGGTAACGCCAGCTAGGATAAGTTTCTCGCCCCAAAGTCGCGATCGCGCCAAAGCATAAGCTGCGGGAGCGCCTAAAGCCAAACACAGCAATGTCGAACTGATAGAAACAAAGGCGCTATTTAAAATGTATAAAGTAAAAGGGCGGCGGCTGAATAGAGAAAGGTAGTGCTCAAAAGTAATTTGCTTGGGGATATAGACATTAGGAACAGCCGAAATATCAGCATTAAGTTTAACAGAAGTCAATACCTGCCACACAATTGGCCCCAGGAAATAAGCTACTACTAAAATAATAGCAATTGGCAAAATGATTTGCCGGATGTCAAAATTGATTTGATTGGGTTTGTGCCGTGCGATCGCCATAATTTAATTGACTCCATCTGCATTAGCTCGCGCTCTAGATAAGAAATAAGTAGCAATAGCAACTGCTGCTACCAGCAACAAAAAAGTAGAAACCACTAATGCCGCCCCATAGCCAAAATCTAAGTAGCGCATTACCGTACTATAAATATAGATAGAAACCGTCTCCGTCGCCCCTGCTGGCCCACCCCCAGTCATCACCTGAATTAAGTCAAAAATACCAAAAGCTTGGGCAACTCGGAACAGCAATGATATCACAATTTGCGGCATCAACAGCGGCAAAGTAATCTGGCGGAAACTCTGCCAGCGACTCGCCCCATCAATTGCATGAGCTTCGTACAAATCCGGTGAAATTGATTGCAAACCTGCGAGCAAAAGCAAAGCAATAAACGGTGTAGTTTTCCAAACATCTGCTACTACAATTGCCATCATTGCTAGAGTCGGATCTCCCAGCCAACTAATGCCATTTTTAATCAATCCTAAACGCATTAAAATGTCATTAATTACGCCGTATTGATCGTTGAAAATCCATGCCCAAGCCACCCCAGGGCGGTTTCATTCTCAAAATTTAGCTGTGCTAAATTTTGAGAATGAGCCATGAAGATATCGAGCGATTGCCAAGATTTTTGCTGATTAATAAACTTGAAAAGATTTGATATTAAAGTTAACCATTTGCCTTGCTGGTC
>DATGYA010000204.1:0-4118 GCA_035298405.1 Kamptonema sp.
GAATTAGCTATGTTATTAATACTGCTACTCAACCATTTCGCGATGTCTTGGGATTTATTCTTTTTTTCGAGCAGTTGAGGCAAGGAGCATCAAATCTCTTTGGCCCTAACCCAAGTTCTGGACGATAAATTAATTGTTAACGGTTAACGGTTAACGGTTAACCGTTTCCCCTATTCCTTATTCCCTCCCTCTTCCCTATTCCTTATTCCTTCCCTATTCCTTATTCCTTCCCTCTTCCTTCTTCCTTCTTCCTTCTTCCTTCTTCCTTCTTCCTTCTTCCTTAATTCCTATGACTCTGCCAATCGTTAAGCGTTTTCTGATTGCATTTGAGCAATATAAATGGGTGGGATTTATCACCTTTGCGGCTACTGTAGGCGTATCAGGGGTAGTAGCTGTGCAGCCAGAAACAGCTCCGTCTTACACTGCTACGGGTATCCTTAGCTATCATCGCCCTCCTGTGATCTTTTCCAATACGGGGACAGAAATTCAAAAGAAAGGGCAGGAAGTTACAAAGGAAATGTTGCTGGATACCAAAGTAATTGAAGCAGCAGCAAAACAAGTACAGGCATCCTCACAAAAAATGCAAAAAAATGTGTTGGTAAAGATGCCAAAACCTAGCGACCAAAGTGCTGGAATTCAAGTTTCTTACAAACACAACGACCGCAAGAGAGCGGAACAAATCGTAAATGCTGTGATGGGGCAAATGGTTAAGCAGAGCCAGTTGATTAACACATCTGTGCTGCGAGAAACTATTGTTCAGATTAACAACCGTTTACCCCAAGTGATTCAGGATCTCAGAACTGCCGAAGAAAAACTACAAGCCTACGAGAGACGAGAGGGAGCCTCTATTTTGGCAATTCAGACGAATGCTCTGCCTCAAGCGATCGCCTCCGCACAACAGCAACAGCGAGTGATTCAATCGCAGTTAGACGGCGTTAATGCTCAAATTAAGAGTCTAGAAAAGAGGTTAGGATTAAATGCAGATCAGGCTTATGTCGCTCAAGCTTTGGCGGCTGACCCGATTATTGCTCAACTGCGAACGCAACTTTTCACTATCGAATCTCAGTTAGAAGTGCTCCGCCAAGATTTCCGCGAAGAACACCCAAAAGTAGTAGAGTTGAACCACAACAAACAAGCTCTAGAACAACAGTTACAGGATCGAGCCGCAGAAGTGCTCGGAGGTAACGGTGTAGCTGCACCTTTAACGCCGGCTAAAATTCGGGTAGATGCTGCTCTTGACCCGGCAAGGCAAGAATTAGCCAAAGCTTTGATTGGTTTGCAAACTGAGCGGGAAAAGTTACAACAGCAACTCATCGGCCTTGCTAAAACGGAACGACAACTGCGGCTGGAACACGCTACACTCCCTAATAAGCAATTAGAACAAACTCGCGTAGCTCAGGAAGTAGGCCTGAAAAAAGCTATCTACGATAAGATGCAGATTGCTTTACTAGATGCTCAGGCTGCTGTAGTTGAGACGACGGGATCTTTAACGATTTCTCAGTCAGCAAAAACTGAAAATATCGAATCGACTCCTAAAAGGAAGCCTGTCATTTTGGCGGTGGGGGGATTGATGGGGATATTGCTAGGCGGCGGAGCGATCTTTTTGCTAGGAATGTTGGGTGGGAAGTTCTACAGTTGGGAGGAAATTCGCTCGGCTTTGCAGGAAAGGGATGTGCAAGTGCTGGGAGTTTTGCCAGGTGCGATCGCGCTTGATTCTAGTAGAGAAGATATGCCGATCGCCATAGAACCAAATTCTCCTTATCTGGATTTTTACGAAAAGCTTCGCAGCAATTTGCGCCGCGTTGGAGAAAAACCCGCAAAGGTGGTGCTGTTGACTTCTGCTGCTGCTCTTGAGGGTAAGACTTTCAGCGCTTATAATTTAGCGATCGCCTCAGCTCGTGCTGGTAAACGAACCTTGTTAATTGAAGCAGATTTGCGATCGCCCTCCTGCGTTCAATTCTTGAAAATCGCCCCCGATCCCGCCAGCGCGATCGAACCCCTACGCTACTACGGCGATCTCTGCGACTGCATTCGCCTTGTCCCAGCAGTTGAAAACCTATTTGTCATCCCTAGTCCAGGGCCCATACGCCACGCCGCTGCTGTACTCGAATCCAGCGAAATCCGCCGCCTGCTTGCAGAAGTTCGCCACCGCTTTGATTTTATCGTCCTAGACTCCCCCCCTCTGACCCAGTGCAGCGATGCCCTGACTTTGGAACCTTACACGGACGGTATAATTTTGGTTGCTAGAACTGGCTACACTAACTCCGAGATGTTAGCTGAAGCTACCGATCAGTTAACTGAATCTGATGAAGAATTTAACAAAGCAGCACCACGATTTTTAGGCGCGATCGTCAATGGCGCAGACATTCCAGTTGAGTTCCCCGATGAAATTGAGGAAATAGATATCCCCTTTGTACCGATTGCAGATTCACCTACAGAACCGAAATCTAAGCAAGTACCAAAGCCCAAAAGTAAGGTTCGGCATTAACTCTAATTGCTAACAGTTAACTGTTAACTGTTAACTGTTAACTGTTAACTGTTAGCTCACTCTTCAGAAAATAATCCCAAAAAAGTGCCGAGTATAGCTCCGAAAACAAAGCCTCCAGCGTGTGCCCAATAAGCAACTCCTCCTCCTTCCATCCCCACATTAGCCGGAGCATTGAGAGAAGCAACGCCGTAAAGTGCTTGCTGCAAAAACCAAAATCCCAAAAACCAAAAAGCAGGTATTCGCACTGTAGTAAAGAATATGCCCAAGGGAATTAATGTCAGCACTTGGACTTTCGGATATCTGAGAATGTAGGCTCCCATAACACCTGCGATCGCACCGCTAGCACCCAAAGAAGGAATCGCCGATCCAGAGGTGAAAAACCACTGAGTTAATGAAGCCAATACACCACAAGTTAGGTAAAATATGATAAACTTAACATGACCTAATCTGTCTTCTACGTTATTCCCAAATATCCACAGAAACAGCATATTTCCGGCGACATGAAGAAAACCTGCGTGCAAAAATTGGGAAGTAATTAAAGTCGTCCACTCTGGAAAGGGAGATGCTGGTAGCGACACTCGGCAGATATCAGTTAGCTGGCAAGGAACAACCGCCCAAGAGTAGAAAAATTGGGTTAGTTGCTGACTTGGCAAAGTTAGTTCGTAGAGAAACACGAGGATATTAGCAGCAATCAGCCCATAGGTGACATAAGGCGTAATACTGGTAGGATTTTCGTCGCGTAAGGGAACCACAGGTTTTTCCTCTTTAAAATTTGGGAATAAGATAACCTATTTGTAGCGGCGATGTCTCCTGTCTAAGGGAAGATTGAGTGCGAGGAAAGCATATTCGCTTTAGGATAATGGGACAGAGTACGATCGCCTTTCTATTATTACGATCGCGATTGATTGAGAAGATTTCAGTTAGTGTGCGATCGCGACCTATAGCTAGATAGGGAGTAATAGAAATGAATGTTGATAAATTGTAGGTTTTTAGAGGGGATTTTTGTAAGGATGAAATTAGTATTATCAGGGCGATCGCGAATTGCCGAAATTAGGAGAATTGCCTTAATTGCTGACGATCGCACTTACGGATACAGCCACATCTGGAAATGCTAGCGGGTTAACCGTTCCGCCTGTTAACGTAAACTTCGAGGTGTAGTCCCCATCTTCAGGAGCTCGAAATACATTCAATTGTAACTTTTTGAGATTAACTACCCAGTATTCAGAGATACAGACTTCAGCATAGATTTTTGTTTTCGTCTCTAAATCTTTGATGAGAGTAGAGTCAGAGTATTCAATCAGCCAGAAAATGTTTTCAGGATAAGGATGATGTTCTAGGTATGTGCGGCCTAATGGCTGTGCGATCGCAATATCTGGTTCTGGTTCCGAATTATTAGGAAGGGTAATCGGTTTTGCTGAACGAATTGTAGCGCGATCGCCTAACAAACGGATTTTCTTATTCCTCTTTTCTTACTCCCCCCTTACCAAGGCAGGGCGGTTTCATTCTCAAAATTTAGCTGTGCTAAATTTTGAGAATGAGCCATGAAGATATCGAGCGATTGCCAAGATTTTTGCTGATTAATAAACTTGAAAAGATTTGATATTAAAGTTAACCATTTGCCTTGCTGGTC
>DATGYA010000205.1:0-4008 GCA_035298405.1 Kamptonema sp.
CTTAACCTTGATGAAATTTTGGACACAACAGTTGAAGAATTGGTAACTTTGCTGAATTTAGAACGAGCAAGTTTCGGCTGGTACGATCGCCGCAATGAAACTTTAGAAATTTGCTGGGAATACTGTTCAGAAGGTACACCAGAGCAATTGGGGTTGTTTTATGTAGATCCGGCGGGAGATATGGCAGCTAGACTGCAACGCGGCGAATCGGTACGGCTGTTACCAGTAGTTCCTAACAGTAGTGAGTCTAGAGAATTGGTATCTTTGGAACTAAAAGACTGCCGCTATCTAGCAATTCCGATCCGAACTAATAGCGATCGCCAAGGATATCTTCTTGCCAGTGCAGCACGCCGGTTCGGTCGTGAGGAAGAAATACAACTATTGCAAGCAGTAACAGACCAATTGGCGATCGCCATTACCCAATCCCACCTCTACAGCCAAACTCAGGAACAAGTTAAACTTTTAGACGAAGCTTTAACGGAGTTAAAAAGAACTCAATCTCAGTTAGTACAGAGTGAAAAAATGTCTTCTTTGGGTCAACTGGTAGCCGGAATTGCTCACGAAATCAATAACCCCGTTAGCTTTATTTATGGCAATCTTAGCCACGTTGACGACTATAGTAATCAACTCCTAAATATTATTAAGTTATATAGCAAATACTATCCTGAACCTGTCCCAGAAATTGAAGAGGAAATAGAGAGCGTTGAGTTGGAGTTTCTCAGTACAGATTTACCGCGAATTCTAGATTCTATGAAACAGGGTGCCGATCGCATTCGCTTAATAGTTCTATCTCTAAGAAATTTCTCTCGACTAGATGAAGGAGATCGAAAAGAAGCGGATATTCACGAAGGAATTGACAATACTCTGCTACTTTTGCAAAATCGGCTTGAAGATAAAATTTATGTTGTCAAGGAGTACGGCAATTTGCCCCGTGTTGAGTGCTACCCCGGTCAATTAAATCAGGTGTTTATGAATTTGTTGGCTAATGCGATTGATGCTTTGAGTGGATTTGAAAGTACAAATAAAGTTATTTACATAAAAACACAAGTATTAGATACGGTCGAAGGCAGATTTGTGAATGTGGCGATCGCGGACACCGGCCCTGGCATTCCCGATGAGATTCAACCTAAAATATTTGACCCATTTTTTACTACTAAACCTGTTGGCAAAGGTACTGGAATGGGGTTAGCTATCAGCTATCAAATTATTACTGAAGTTCACGGCGGTAAAATTAGTGCCCGCACGCTACCATCCGGGGGGGCGGAGGTTGTAGTAGAATTGCCTATTAAGTTTAAGTAGTTTAAGTAGTGGGATCGATTATAATTAGGAATTATGCAGAAGATTCAGATAGAAATTGAGGCGATCCGATCGCAAATTGCAGCACTACGAAAGGAACGTAAACAGTTTAGCATTAAAAAAGTAATGCCCCAGGACGATTCGCCAGTCGCGATCTCGGATGCTGTTCGCCGCAGCGCCCGTGAAAATGCACATTTGTCAGCAGAAGTCAAGGGTATAGATGATGCGATCGCAGCTCTTGAAGCTCAACTGCATCAAAAACAGGGACAGTGGGAACACTCGCAAAAAAACCCGATGGAACAGCAAGTTGAGGAGGGTAGAATGCAGGCTCATGTCCATGCGGAACGGATTAATGAACTAGCGGCGGAACTGGCACAAGAAGTTAAAGGACTCAAAGCCATCGCTGATGAAATTAGCCCTAGTTATTGGCAGATATACTACAAACCTTTTATCACCGGATTTAAAAGTATCTCCGTTCCCTACGTCCGCTCTGATGGTGATGTTTGGACTATTGTTAACCGAGTTGTTTAACACTTAAGCCAAGTAAGCCAAGGCGATCGCACCATGCTAACACCGCTTTAATATTATCTATTTCCCCTGTTCCTCTAGGGTGTTTGAGACTCCCCGGTCTAAAGACGCGGGGATTCTTATCTGCTTTAGTTCGCAAAATAGTAAAATTTTCGTAGGGACAAAGTAAACAGCCCCTACACTCTAAAATTGCCTATACACAAGAAGATATACCCTTACCCACGCAAGAGTTGTTTAATAGTTCCAACTAATTCCTGTGGGTGGAACGGCTTAGCAATATAAGCATCCGCTCCTTGCTTCATTCCCCAGTAGCGGTCAAATTCTTCGCTTTTGCTAGAACACATCACTACTGGTAAATTTTGGGTTTTGGGATCGCTCTTGAGCCGTCGGCAAACTTCATAGCCGTTCATCCGGGGCATAACGATGTCCAGAACGACTAGATCGGGGCAATTAGCTTTGATTTGCTCTAAAGCTTCTACACCGTCACTGGCTACAGTAACATTCAATCCTCTGCCTTTGAGCAGGTCGGCGATCATCTCCCGTAGGGTGACGCTGTCGTCAACTACCATAACTGTGCTCATATATTTCTACCTAGTTTCTGCGTTGAAACTTTTACAAAGTTCGGGTACTGTACCGCGATTTAAATTGCCCTTGGCTAAATATAACTTACCCATGTTTGCTGATTATCTTACTTGTCATTAAAAGTACCGAGAAATCTCGGTTGACAGAGTTAGCTCTATTTGCTACTTTATCACTTTTATTTCAAAAATAGCATTTCTGCGTCAAAGTAGGATATTGTCACTATCGCGTTCCCTACCAGCAGGAGAGCTAAACCTGGGCGGAGGCGATTGAGGCTAGTTGGGGAAAATTTTAAAAATCCCCCAGCCTTTAGCCATCCTGAATAAGTTCCTATATCAGGCTCGGTCGCGATCGCGACAAAATCCGTATCCTCAGATACTACTATTATCTGGTGTTTTATTGCCTAAAACTGGGAGCTGATTGTTGTAGACACTCTCGAAACCAATTGGTCGCAGCGACGAAGAACGACCCGATCCTTTAAAGCCATTAGCAACAATCCCTAACAGTGAAGCTCCAGAAATTTTTAACTCATCTAAGGCTTTACGTACCTGGGAACGGTCAGTCTGCCCAATTTGCACGACCATCACAGTACCATCGGCGTGAGCCGCCAGCAAGTGACCGTCTGCCAAACCCACGAGGGGAGGCGTATCGTAAATCACCAAGTCAAAAAAGGCTTGAAACTGCTCCATTAGATACTGCATCTTTTTAGAAGACAGCAGCTTGATTGGGTCAGTGGGGATATGGCCAGCGGTCAACACAAACAGATTATCTTCTAAAGGCGATCGCTGAATAGCATCATTAAGGCTAAGGTCTGAAGAAATCGCATCACTCAGTCCTCGTACATTCGGCACACCTAGCTTCACGTGCAACAGAGGGTAACGCAGATCGGCATCTACCAACAATACTCGCTGACCGACTGCGGCTGCTGTCTGAGCTAAATGGAGAGCAACAGTTGATTTCCCATCTCCAGCGACAGGGGAACAGATCAGCAAAGAGCGAAGCGTCCGACCAGAACTCATCAAATAAATATTAGTATAGAGCGAGCGGAAAGCTTCTAAAAAGGGATAGTCCAATTCATCCTGAACTTTACTACTAGGAAGCACAGTCGGAACACTTTTGTCAACAGGTTGCCCTGAAACAGCACCATTCTTATTAGACAGTTTCTTGGAGGATCTACTTGCTCTAGGGGGTCGCTTTTGCTTCAGTTTTTTAGCTAGAGGAATCACTCCCAACACTGGCAGTTTTGCGGCATTTCTCACCTCTTCAGGAGTGTGGAAAACAGTATTCAGAACTTCGACTAGCAGACCGATTGCTATTCCCAGAAGGCTGCTCAAAATCACTGCCAGCGCTAACTGCTTGCGAGTTTGTTTAACCGTAGCAGGGATCAAATTCCCACGTTTGTCAAGAGGGATCTCTGGAGGATTGATTAGCTGCCAAGGTATTTGCTGCTGCGCCGCATCTATTCGTAAGGCTTCTCGCTTCCCCAAAAAGTCCGACAAGCTCTTGCTAACGACTTGCAATTCCTGTTGTAAATTGTCGTACTTTCGCGCTGTGACAGAAAACTTTCTAATTTTTTGGTTGAGTTGATTTTGAGCTTCGCTCATA
>DATGYA010000206.1:0-22547 GCA_035298405.1 Kamptonema sp.
GCTTCCACGTTGCACTTCCACGCTTGCTGGACGAATAGCGCCTGCTAATGCCTTAACAACCCAGGTTGTCCATTCACCTAGTTTGATGTAATAAGAAGTTTTATTATCTTTGAGATTTGTTCTTTTAATCTGAAGCAAAGAGTCGGATATTGAAGCTACCCAAGAGTTAGTTAGCCGCAACTCTATTTGATTTTTAATCAGGTGAACCATCATCCTGACTAAATAGGATTGAATTTTATTAATTTTATCTTCTTTGCTCATCGCCTCTAGCTCGTCTACAATCTCTAGAGCGTCATCGTAACGACCTTCGACTATGCTTTTCCTTAAGTCTATTAATTCTTGAGTCATTTTTCTTAATGCCTCCTAAGTCTTGTCTATAAATATAGCATAATATGGCAATTATTGCACAATTTTTTGTGAGATTTTTTTAATTAATCTCAGAGGATGCAGAGGCAGAGAGGAAGATAAGAGATATTGTTTATGCTTGATTATTGAGGATTTCTATGGTCTTAGCTTCTATTTGTTGGAGCCAAACTATAAAGGTAGTTCCTTTTTTAAGTTCGTTCTTTCTGTTACTGGCTGGCAACCACTCAGGTTTTACTGGGGAAAAAACTTGAATTTCCCCTTGCATTTGCTTTACTAAGTCCTGTGCGATCGCTAAACCTAAGCCTGTACCAGGAATCTCTGTATGCGCTTTTTCTCCCCGATAGTGCCGCTCGAATAAATGCTCTAAATCTTGGGGCGGAATGCCTGAGCCAGTATCGCTAATTCCTATTCCAATAAAAGCAGCATGAATCGGAGGTGATTTTGGGTTTTGATGGATTCTGTCTTCTACTCTTACTTTAATGTAAATCTTTTTGCCAGCAGGAGTATATTTTAAAGCATTGTCAATTAAGTTGCTTAAAACTTCGCACAATGCTTTGGCGTTAGCTTTTACAGGTGGTAAGTTAGCAGGAATTTCTGCTTGTAATTTTAACTGTCGTTCCTCAGCGATCGCGCGAGCCGAAACTAACAGCGGTTCTAAAACTTCTGCAATTGAACAAGTCTCTAAAAAATTAGCTGCTGGTAATAGCTGAATCGCGGGAGATTGTGAAATCTCAACGGGTTCTTCCCTTTTCCCTTTAGGTTTTAACTGACCCGGCAGTATTAAATTTGCCTCGCCAATGTCTACAGTGCGATCGATCTGTTGTAACAATTCCGAAAGGCGATCGCTCTCGCGAACAATACTGACAGCAACTTCGCGATTTTTATCTTCTATCAACAACCGCTTCATTAACAGTTTGCCAAATGTCCGCAAAGCCGTGAGCGGACTTTTAAACTGATGCAGCAAATTGTGCATCGCATCGTGCTGTTGCGCCTGTAATTGCTGCTGTTTGCCTACTTGCTGCTGCACCCACTGCGATCGCCGATCTAAAACGCACGCGATCGCTAAACTATGAGCAATTCGCTGCATCTGAGCTTCCTCTAGCTCGTTCCAAGGTCTGTCTTTCCGTCCGCTTACCAATAACCCCATCACAGTCCCTTCGTGCAGCAAAGGCAGCACAAATTGAGGCTGCTGCCAAGCATTCTCCCGATCTTCCTCTCGATCCGATTCGCTCTCAAAACTCTCAAGAGACTCTAAGGCGAGCGTGCCAATAGCATCCACTGCCTTGACTGGTGTTTCTGGAGAAAGCAACAACGGCGTAGGGTTCACCGCCTCTCTTTCTGGCGGCCACAGCGTCAACCCCTGATTTTCTTCCCACTCCACAGATGTTTCTGGGTAAGCCACAATGGGAATTAATTTCGCCGTTTCCCCATCGGCCAGTTCTTCCGTCAGGTAGACGACACTGAAGGTTGCTCCCAAACTGGCTATTAGCCCCACCTGCGATCGGCAAAGCGCTACAAATTCAGAGCTAGCAGGCATTAACATGAGCACAGGATTAAGATATCTAACAAAAATTATAAGTATGTAACAGCTTAGAGGTCATAAGTAATATAGTAGAGATTTTCTGAGAGGATTTTGATAGCCTTCCCTGACTGAGAAAGCAAGCTATGCGTAGCTTTGAAAGATTGAAAAGCTTGTGTTGCCTCGCTTCTACTCGCCACCAGCTATACATTTCTTCTCTTGCTGCTTTGTACAAATGTTAAGATTGTATCGATATATTAAAATAAGTTGAAGTTTTGAGCTAGAAACGATATAATTCCCTCGGATTTGGTAGCTATAACTACACCCGTCTGTTCACAGAGGAGGTAAAGAAATTGGCCAGGAGACGCAAGCGCAAAAGCCGCCGCAGACAAGAAGGACGCCGTATTCTTGAGTGTGTGCCTCAATATAGCATTGAAAGCGGCGAAGATAAACCAGTTACGGCTGCCCGTAAGTTCATCCATGCTGAGGGCATTGTTCCCCCTGCATTGCTGTTGGTCAAGAGAAACGAGCATACCACAGATCGATACTTCTGGGCTGAAAAGGGTCTTTTCGGAGCGCAATACGTCGAGGAGAACCATTTCCTATTCCCCAGCTTAAAAATGATGATGGAATCTGCCCCAGAAAAGACTGCTGTGGGGGTGACAAGTCGCACTTAGCTTAGCTGAAAGCTTTAGCTGCAACCCTTTTCTATAGGGGCGCGGGAGTTCTTGTTGCTTTTGAGAGTGCCGACTAATTTTTAAACGAATAATCCTTTAGGGAATATTTATTTAGGAATGTTCGTGTGTTTTAGCGGTTGGCACTCAGATGCTCGCAAATCGTTTGCTCACTGAGAGGAAAACCTTACTTTTAGCTGAAGTAGCTATCAGCTTGCATACTCTGATTCTCTACCTGCAAAAGGAAATGTTCCCGCGCCAAACTTTTTAATCAGCAGCCTTTAAGCTCAAAGCTTTTTCCAGGGCAGCTAATTCGTCGCGGTGAGCTCTGACGGTAATCAAACTCTGAGTTTGGCTTCCTTCTAGAGCGAATCCTTCGAGTTTGAGGGAGACTTGCTCAGATCGTCCAGCTTTTTTCCAGTAAAATATTCCGGCCAAGGGTGATAGCAGCACTAAGCCTAAGAAAATTTTGCCACTGGTAGGAACCAACATTGACAAAACCAGGGCAAGACAGAGCATCCCAACTGCACTCAGCAACGTTAAAAAAATTGCTAGAAACCAACTAGGGCGGACAAAGCCTTCAAAAGTAACTTGAGTGCGATCGCGATCTACGGCTGCGACTCGGTAGGCTCTTTGGGCAAAATACTCTTGTAACTGAGTTGAGAGAGAATCAACAGCTTGCTCAGAAACAAGTTTAACTTGCTCTGTGCGGTCTTTGACTGAAGCCTTGATGAAAAAAAACAAACCCACAGCCAACAGCAGCGTCAGCAGAAATGTCGATGAAAGAACAGCAGTATTCATCAAAGGAGGAGCGCGTGTAATGGAAATTGTCTACTCCTACTTTACATAAGTTTACATGACTTACGTTAACGAGCTGCGCGATCGGCTGTGCGGTTAGTCTTGCGCGATCGCCAAGGGGCTGTTCGCGCAAGCAGGTCAAATCAAGACCTAGAAGATTTCTGCATCAAGCGAAAAAGGGCGCTAACCTGTCTGACCAGCTTCCAACTCGCGGTGTCGATGTTGAGACAAACTATTCGCTTGACCAGTGTACTCGTGCCAAAGCCGAGCGAGATCTTGAGATTGATGCCGCCATTCCGGGAAGATTTGATACATCCGCCGGGGGCGGCCGCGCCCTTCTACTTTTTTCCAGTAACCTGTGATTACCCCTTCATCCTCAAGGAATTTAAGAGCGCTGTAGAGAACTGTGTCAGAAAGTCGGTAGATTGGGAATTCCCTTTCTAGCTGCCCGATCAGCTCAGTTCCGTAGGAATCTCCACGCAATAAAACGGAGAGAATATAGCACACTGCTAGTTCCTTGTTCAAATACACAGGGGGGGGGTCTTGAAAAAATTGATAGATATTCTCAAATTTCATGTGACTATCCCTGTAACTACCCCCTCCAATCTATCGCGCTCACCATTTGGAAGTCAGCGAGCGTAGGGAAGAGAATGGTAGAGTGAAAACATTGAGAAGAAACGGGCTAAGCGATTGCCTAAAGGTTGCCTGCCTAGCAAGCTCAAAAGCTGGAAGCTTTTCTGCGCGGCTGTTGGTAAAGCACAAACTGAACGCTTATCTGGTAAGCAGAGAGGACAAACTGTTAACAGCCCTGCCCTGTGCCGACTGATTCTGTGGCGTTGGTCAAATGTCAGCATTGTACAGTGGAACAGCAGCAGGGCATTGAAAAATGATATCGGGAAGTCACTGCGTGCTAGCTATGAAGAGGACAAGGGTAAAGGCAGTGCCCTTCTACAACGCTGTGCGATTGCTGTTTAGAGAACTTTACCCGGATTTCTGTCACTAAAACGAAAAGCCTAGCGGAACTGCTAGGCTTTTAACGTAATGGAGCATTACTCTAGATTTAACAGTAATTGTAAGCAAATCAACTATAGGAGTATCCAGATGTACGCACCAAGCGAGATGCAATGGGTTAATGCCTTATCAACCCGCCCTTCTTTAGAAGCTGCTCTCAAAGAAGTTGTGGAACAAGCCCTGCAAGGATTACAGGGACAAGCAGATTTGGGGCTAGTATTTATATCCTCTGCCTTTGCCAGCGAGTATTCTCGTCTGATGCCTTTGTTGCAAGAACATCTGCCAGGAGTAGCGATCGCAGGTTGCGGCGGCGGCGGTGTTATTGGTATGAATAGAGCAGGACAAGCTGAAGAAGTAGAAGGCTCGCCAGCTCTTAGTCTCAGTCTGGCACGTTTACCGGGAGTGAAAGTAAAGACTTTTCACATTGCCGCAGAAGAACTCCCCGACATGGACAGTCCCCCAGATATGTGGGTGCAACAGATTGGTGTATCCCCTTCGGAACAACCTCAGTTCATATTATTTGCCGATCCCTTTAGTGCAAAAATTAATGACTTACTCCAAGGTCTAGATTATGCCTATCCCGGTTCAGCTAAAGTCGGGGGACTTGCCAGCAGCAACGCCATGGGTAGAAGTGCGGCGCTATTTTGTAATTATCGGCTGTATCGAGAAGGGACTGTTGGCGTAGCCCTCAGCGGCAATATAATTTTGGAAACGATTGTGGCTCAAGGCTGTCGCCCGATTGGTCAGCCTTATCGTGTCACAGAAGGAGAGCGCAATATTGTGCTGGGGCTCGAAGAGCAAGACAACTTAGAGCAGCCAATAAGTAGCAGTAGGAAACAGTCGCCTCTAGAAGCTTTGCGGGATTTAATTTCTACTCTCAGTGAAGAAGATCGGCAATTAGCGCAGCACTCTCTGTTCGTGGGGGTAGTTCGAGATGAATTTAAGCTCAAATTAGATCAGGGAGATTTTTTAATCCGCAACCTACTGGGGGTAGATCCGAAAGTGGGAGCGATCGCGATCGGCGATCGCGTCCGCCCAGGCCAACGTATCCAATTCCACCTCCGCGACGCTCACACCTCCGCAGAAGACCTGGAAATGCTACTAGCCCGCTATCAGCGACAAAACCCCTTTAACTCAGCCGCCGCCAGAGCTGGTGCTTTGATGTTTTCTTGCATGGGGCGCGGTGAAGGCCTTTACGGTGAACCAAATTTTGATTCCCGTCTATTCAGCCGTTACCTCAACAATATTCCCCTCAGCGGCTTTTTCTGTAATGGTGAAATTGGCCCCGTCGGTGGCGGTACATTCCTGCACGGTTACACCTCCGTCTTTGGGATTTGCCGCCAACCTTAAGATGCTGGAATTTTAAGTTTTGACTTTTGAATAGTTGTTAACTGTTAACTGTTAACTGTTAACTGTTAACATTTCTCTGTTTTTAATAACTTTACTGACAAAACAGCAAATATTATGAAGCCCAACAGAGACGAGAAAGAAGCATTGCATAAAATGTTTAAAATTGGCGTAGACAGAGCTGTTGATATGCTGAATTATATAACAGAAGCGCCGATTTCTTGGCAACTTTACCCCCTAGAAATATTGTCGCCCCAGCAGTTGCAGAGCGAACTAGATTCAAACCTCGGTACAGAGAAGATTGTAGCAATGGAACTGGTATTCAGTGGGGAATTTCAGGGAAGCGCTCAGTTAGTTTTCCCTAGAGATAGCGCCGCTTTGTTGGTGAATGTAATTGCCAGTGAAGATCGGCGAATCCTTGACCAAGATGCCCTGAGAAAGGAAAGCTTGACTGAGATAGGTAATATTTTCTTCAACGGAATCATGGGAGTGATTAGTACAGTTGTGGAGCGGGGCATTACTTATATGATACCGAGTTATCGGGAAGGGACGGTAAAGCAATTGCTATCAGAAAGCAGCTCTAGCATTTACGCGATCGCTTTACTCGGCCAGATACAATTCAAAATAGAAGCAGCTCAGGAAGGCGGAAAACAACAACTTCACAGCTTTAGCAAAATTTTGCCTTCAAAATATGTTAAACTCTTTGTAGACAAATCCCAAAATGGGAAAAATCTAATCTTTTTTTTGAAAGTTGACACCTTAGAAAGTTTATTGGCAAATATTAACAACCTTGCCGATTATTTTGACTAGGAGTAAAGCTAACTGCTACTTTTAGAAAAATTAGTGAGGTGCATGAGAGACCCAAACCTTACGATCTCAATCCATAACTTCATCTAACGAACCTTACAAGCTGATTACTGATTTATAGCAACCGCCAAGACGGTTAGGACTATCTTGATTGCCGAAACCCTTGCTATTATTACCTCATCCTTCTTCCTTCTTCCTTCTTCCTTCTTCCTTCTTCCTTTTGCTATAACTGTGTTTCCCTTTCCCGTTCTCTCTCCCCTCTCCCCGCTTTGGCTGTAGAACGATACACTGTACATGAGAATCTGTGACTATTGGGACTAAACTTATGCCTGAAGCTGATCTTTCTGCAAATCAGCACCCGCGCTCTTTTGCTATTAAATCCGACGCTAGGCTTGTACAGCCAGCCGAGGCTTCCATACCGGAGGGTGTTGCAGATAATTCCGGCGAGTCGGAAGATAGCCAAAAAGGGATACCAGCCGCAACCTTATCGGCATTTCTCTCAGAGACGGAAGACGATTGGGAAACCGTCAATTTCCCCAATGCCATTAGCGTAGATGCAATTCCCACAAAGTCTGTTGAAGATGGCGGAATTGAAGCGGAAATAGAAGAGTTATCTACCAGAGTTATACCAACCGCTAATCCTAATCCGTCCATATCTCCAGTTTCAGTCCGCGATCGCGCCTACACCATTCAATTTTCAGAACAGCCTAAAAACAAAACAGGAGCTCCGGCAACTCTAATTCAAGCTTTGCATGAGTGCAATCGCGATCTAGTGCAACGCATAAAGGAACTGGAAGCAGCACTGGTTGACTCCCAAAACGCATTGGTAGCTAAAGAAACATTATTAGAGGCGAAGAATGCCGAACTCAGCGATGCTCAGCAGCAAGTTACTCGCTTGTTTGGAAAGCAAGAACAAGTTAACCAAATCATTCAGCGCCAAGAAGTTTTAATCGAAACCTTAACAGCACAGTTGCAAACAAATCAAACGCGCGTCGCTGTAATTGAGCGCGAATGTGCCTTAACTCAGCAGCGTTACAGCGAACAGCAACACCTGCTAGCGCAAACTGAAAATGCTTGCCGGGAGTTGCGATCGCGCCTGCATCGCCAACAACGTCACACTCTACAATTCAAAGCAGCTTTAGAAAGGTATTTAGAGATGCCTCATCTCAAGTCAGAAGTTAAAACTTACATATCTGAAAGTAGAGATGAGAGCATCAGTTTTCAATCTGAAGCAATTATTACCCCCCCCCAAATTCAGAGTGCAGAAGTACAATTGAATTCTCAAGCTTCTCCTGTCAAACCCTGGTCTGAACAACAAAACCCGATTTCAGGCGGGCAAGTTTCAGAAGAAGTAACACCAGCTTTGTCTCAGGAAAATTCCGATAGAAAAATTTGTGCAGAACTAACTAACAATCAATTACAGGACGTTGAAACTTATTGGCATATAGAGGGAACTGAAAACCCATTTCTGAGCGCTGAGCTAGAGGAAGACAACGACGACGCAGATAATTTGAATGTAAACGAGGTGGAAGCAGTTAGAGAATTGTCATTTTTAGATACAACTAAAACGCCAGTTCCAGAAGCTCCTCAAAGGATAGCGGAGCCTATTTTTGTTGGGAAATCTGACTGGGTAGCATCGATTACCTATGCACCAAGTCCAGTTAAAAAGCGGCGATCGCTAGCCGAAATCGAATTGCCGAGTTTTAGATAGTTGTTAGCTGTTAGCGAGTAGTTATTATCGCTCCTTACAGCACAGCATCAAGACTAAGCCAACTGGTACGTTTGGTAGGGTGTGTCAGAACTTTACACCCTCGAAATCCTTATTAAGCCATCTGCCGCGCCATCAATTGAGCAAATAATCCAGGTTGTTCTATCAACTCTTCAAACTTACCATGTTGTACCACTTGACCAGCCTCAATCACATAAATACAATCTGCATTACGAATAGTTGTCAACCTATGAGCTACCACAATTCGCGTTACATCTAACTTTTCTAAACTAGCGCTAACAATTGCTTGTGTTCTATTATCCAAAGCGCTAGTCGCCTCATCAAAAATTAAAATTTTTGGTTTCAGCACCAATGAACGAGCAATTAACAAACGTTGTCGCTGTCCTCCTGATAAATTAGTACCGCCTTCTGCAATCACCGTGTGCATTCCCATCGGCATACTCTCCACATCCTCTGCTAACCCAGCCATTCGAGCAGCCTCCCATGCTTCATCCATCGTGATTAATGCACCTCCAGAAATATTATCAAACATAGATGCACTGCTAATCCGGCCATTTTGTAGCACCACTCCTAACTGACGACGAATCGCAGAAATATCAATACCCGCTAAATCTTGACCGTCATAATAAATTGTGCCGTCTTCCGGTATTTCAAACCCCAAAAGTAAGCGCACAATAGTTGATTTCCCACTCCCTGACGGCCCAACAAGTGCAATAAATTCTCCCGCTTTAGCTTCTACTGTCACCTGATCGAGTGTTAACAAACCATCTGAACGATAGCGAAATGTTATTCGATCTAATTTCACTGCACCCTGCAACCTACCAGGGTCTGCTTTATTGAGTTCAACTTCCGGTGGTGCTTCTAAAATCGGTTTTGCTCGTTCCCACAGCACCGTCACTTCTAATACATGAATGAGCGTATTACTAAGACTGGTTGCCCCACTGATAAAAATACCAAAAGCACTATTAAATGCGAGGAAGGTGCCGGTGGACAGTTCACCTTTGCCTTGGGAGATGAGAGTAACTGCTAAGAAATAAAGCAGCATTGAACTTACAGTTGGTAAAACTGTATTGAATATCTTCACTATATCTTCAAGCACTTCTGTCGTTAACATTAACTGGAGTTGCTGGCTGTATTTTTTCGTCCAGTAAGCAAAGGCGCGGTTCTCAGCTCCTGCTACTCGGAGTTTAGAAACCCCGCCGATTAACTGTACCGTTAAGCCAAAAATTTCCCCTTCAAGCTCTTGCAAAGGACGCATTTTTCGCCGAGTAAGAAATCCTGAGAGCGCCGTCACTATCATGGTAACAAGAGCCACTCCTATAGCTATCCAAGCTAAACTGCTACTGTAAACAAATAGTAATCCCAAATTTAGCAAAGAGAAGAAACTGCTAAACAGGGTTGTCAAGACAGTGCCGGTGAGAATTTGGCGAATTTGGCTAACCGCTGATACTCGTGATTGTAAGTCACCAGTTGAATATTCGCGGAAGAAAGAAACTCGCAGTTTCAGCAACCGATCCCAAAGAGCTGATTGCAATGCTGAGTTAGAAAGGCTTTGGGTTCTTAAAGTAGTAAATCCTTGAGCTAACTCAAACAAAGTTTTGCCAAAACTGGTGGCTAGCAAAGCGAGTCCAATTTGCCATAGTAGGCCGCGATCGGCATCGGGAATTGCGCTATCAACTAAGATCGCAGTGGCTTGGGGTGTTACCATTCCGAGCAAAGTAGCAATGAATCCTGCGAGGATCAAAAGCACGATATCTCGTTGCAAACCGCGAGTGGAAAATTTGAGAATTTCTAAAGAGTTGAGAGTTATATCTGGAAAAGGTCGGTAGAAGGTATAAGCAACTGGATCGAGTTGTTGGAGGATTTCTGAGGTTAAAGGTAGGCGTTGCTGTTGGGTAGGATCGAAAACTTCATAAGCGCCTCCCCGTAATGGCAACAAGGCAACTGGTCGTTTATCTGCTTCAATATAGGCTAAAAGAGCACCGCAGTCCTGATGCCACCATCTATCTTCAAGTAGCACTCGCCGATAGCGAATTCGGGAAGCACGAGCAATTGCTTCTAAGGGATTTTTTAGCCTTTCTAGATTTTCTGAGCGGGCGGGAGGACGGATCTCAATACCTATGGCGCGACCAACTGCCCCGGCTGCAATTAGTAAGGGAGTGCCTTCCTGCAAAAATTCTACAACTTTGGGTTTGAGAATTGAGACTAACTCTCTAATTGCACCTTGGGTGGTTTGTTTGTTGAGGCGTTGACGCTCTTGGAAAAGGGTAAATTTAGCGTTAAGTTCTTGGTTTTCGAGTTGCTCTAGGTGGTGCAGAAAATCATTGTGGAGTTGAGGGAGAAAAGAATCTAACTGTGCTTTGTCTTTGCGATCGCTAACTGGCTTAAAAGAAATATCGCTGCCGACAAACACGGAGGCGAGGTGATTATTCCAAGTTTCTAGGAGAAGTCGGCTAGTTTCTCGTTCATCCTCAACCTGAGACTCTGCAAGCTGCATCAAATCGGTGGTGGTTAAATGGATTAAAGTAGTTTCTTCAACGGCAACCGCTAAGATTTGATAGGGCGTTTCATTACCTGTTAAGATTCCAAATAGAGCCTGACCAGCATTGACACTAAATAAGTAACGACGCGCTCCTGTGGGAATGCTATTAACAACCGTTACTGCAAATACGGCTAGCGTCCCAGACTGGATGAGCCAGATGATATTGGCATTATCTAAAACCAGCGGTTCATTCCCTTTGATAACTTTTTGTGGGGTTTGAGCCGTTATTAGATCGTTATTGATTCCCATGTTCTTATCTGTATCCTTAAATTAGGAATGCGATCTCAAGGTTACTCGATTTGCTATCATCCTACCCTGAGTAGAGTCAAGTTTAGAGGAAAAGTTTAACAAATCTTTGTTTTTAGTATAAGTTAATTATTTGTCTAAATAAAAGTTTAAGAAAATTTTTATTCAACGTCGATTATGTAAGTTAGGCTGTGAAGCGTTGAAGACCCACGAGATTGAAGGAAGCAGCTAGGTCATCGGGAGCCTCCAGAAACCTGGAAATCTGCGATCTAGATGCGTCTTAGTTGCTCCTACGGTACTCGACTCTGTAGTAAATACGATCGATAATAGCCTGATTAAGCTAATCGAACCTGAAAATTACAAAACTGTAATCAAAGTTTAGGTCAAGTTGTAATCTTGGGATTGTTTAATCAAACTATATCCACCTTCTAGTTGTTAAGAGGTAATCATGTCACTCACAGCAATTAAAGAATTTGAAGCCAAAGTCTTCCAAAGTCAAAACTTGGCTTCTGAGTTGAACGGACTCAAGAAAGAAGATTTCGCTAACCGTGCAGTAGAATTAGCCCACGGCATGAACTTAGAATTCAACACGGCTGAAGTTAATGAGTATCTGGCTCCGCGACAACAGTTGATGCAGTTAATGAAGAAACATATCAACGAGCTTGAGTCGATCGTGAGCATGGATGACAAGATTGAAAAAGTCTTGGAATTGGCAAAAAGTGAAGTAGATAGCACTTTAACCAAAGAGCAAGTTAAAGAAATGTTACCAGTCGCGATCGCGCTCAATTCCACAGCTTTTGAAGAAGGCGAACTCAGTGAAGATGAACTGGAATCTGTGACTGGTGGATGGAGTTCTCCTCGGTGGTTGCGTGATACTGGAAGGTTTGTAGGAGAATTGGTTACAGAACCTGTGGGTACTACCCTTGAAGTTGCCCAATCTGCTGGTATAGACACAAGTGGCAGCTAATTGAAACTAGAAATTGTGTGATGTGGTCACAAGAATGTTGAGGAACAGCATCTGTTACTTGTCAAGAAATGACTACATCATATATCACCTTAGCCCCAACAGTCGATAAGTCAGTCAATGGGTTTTTCACAGTTTCAGAATAATATCATGTCCGGTTAAATAGATATAATTTTTGTAGGGGCGGGTTCGCCAAGATATCCAATACAAACAAGAGAGTCAGTAAACCCGCCCTGACCGAGATATTATCAGCATCTACCGGACTTGATATAACTGATTGATTAGGTGATAAACTCCACGCTGGTAAAATTTAAGGAGCCCAACAATGTCAGTAACAGCAATTAAACAATTTGAAGCCAAAGTCTTCCAAAGTCAACAACTATCCTCCGAGTTAAACGGACTCAGTAAAGATGATTTCGCTAACCGTGCAGTGGAATTAGCCCACAGCATGAACTTAGAGTTCAACACGGCTGAAGTCAATGAGTATCTGGCTCCGCGACAACAGTTAATGGGGGTAATGAAGAAACATTTCAACGAGATTCAGTCTATAGATAGCACGGATGACAAGATTGAAAAAGTTTTGGAATTAGCGAAAAGTGAAGTAGATAGCACTTTAACCAAAGAGCAAGTTAAAGAAATGTTACCAGTCGCGATCGCGCTCAATTCCACAGCCTTTGAAGAGGGAGAACTTAGTGAAGATGAACTGGAAGCTGTCGCTGGCGGCGGCTGGTTAAACTCTGCTAGTAGGTGGGTAGGAAAAGCAACAGAGGATGCTGGAAACGCATTAGGTTTAACCAGCACACCTCAAACTGGTGAATCTGGTACTTAACAGTTCTACTTAGGAGGATCGATAAAGGTGGGTTAGCATTGCATAACCCACCCTACAGTTAGAACCTCAATAACATAAATATTTCTTAAGTTTTTGGAGAATTAGGTATGAAAATCAGAGTTTTTCCTGAAGCACAGGTAAAGCACATTCGTGAAAAAATCAGCAATCCAAAATTAGGAGTATGGAAACCAGGACAGCAAACTGCTGGCGAACAGATTCGGCATCTGAAATCTAATTTGCAATTTGCTTTTAATAGTTCTCAAGCAGAGAGTGGCTTTCTCCAAATGGTTAGTAGTTCCCTCATGGGAAATCACGATTTTGTGAGGTATGCACTACCAACAGGGATTCATACTTGCAGGATTTCTAAGTATCAACCTGGGGATGCTTATCATCTGCATTGTGACAGTATTTATATGACAAATATGAATGGTAGAGCTGATTTGAGTTGGACTCTTTTTCTCAGCGATCCTTCAGAATATGAAGGAGGAGAATTAGTTTTAGGCTGTGATAGTCAACAGGCATTCAAACTAGAACCCGGTGAAGCTATTGTTTATCCAAGTGGCATGGATCACCAAGTATTACCGATAATAAGTGGAGAAAGATTAGCAATTGTAGGTTGGAGTAATTCCTATGTAAAAGAAGCGGATAAACGATTTATTCTATGGAGAGCTGGAAAACTGTTAGATAATTGTTGTCAAGCAGGAGAACACGATGCTTTAAAAGATGAAAATATCTTTTTAGGTTCATTTTTGCATACTTCTCTACTTAGACTATGGGGAGACAGCGGCTTTGCTAAACCCCAGCCAATTGCAGAAGTACCGAAGCGACAGACAGGGATTTTTAATAGCAATGAATATCAGTCTCTCGTCACTGACTTGTTAGATAAACGCCAACAGGAAAAAAAGGAGAATTTAAACGGAAAAGCTCCAGAATTTGTCACCGCTGATGTTTGAACAGAACTTACGCAACTGGCCCAATTAGTAGGGTGCGTCAGTAGCAAAACCTAATTCTCTCGCTAGAAACCTGGGTCTGACGCACCCTACAAGCTGATGTTTCAATTGAACGCAATTTAGAAAGCAGGAATAAATCATGTCTAATCAAACTTGTCAACCGATTAAAAATATTATCATTGTGGGGGGAGGAACCGCGGGCTGGTTATCAGCAGCTTACCTGCATAAAGCCCTAAATAGCCACTCAGAACCTCAGTATAACATTACCTTAATTGAATCTTCAGATATTGGTCGAATTGGAGTGGGTGAAGCTACAATTCCAAATTTTGCAGGAACTCTCCGGTTTTTGGGGATTTCGGAAACTGAATTTATGGTGGAGTGTCATGGGACTTTTAAACTCGCTATTAAATTTAGGAATTGGTCGGGGTTGCCCGGTATAGATACTTTTTGGCATCCCTTTGGTCCCCAAAAATATATTGCTGGAACTGAAATCCCTGATGCTCATTATTGGTTGAAACAATGGTTGCAAGGTCATCCAGAACGTTATGCCTCCAGTTGTTTTGAAACTGTTGATTTAGCTGAATCTCAAAAAGCTCCTCGATTGGTTAGCGATCCAGAGTATAGCTACCAAAAATTGTACTATGCTTATCATTTAGATGCTGGCTTATTTGCTGGTTTTTTGAAAAAGAAAACTACAGAAGCCGGGGTGCGTCATATTATAGATAATGTGGTCGATGTTGTTTTAGATGAACGGGGATTCATCGATCGTTTAGTAACTCAAAATCATGGGAGTTTAGCTGCGGAACTTTTTATAGACTGTTCGGGATTTCAGGGGCTTTTGATTAATCAAACCTTGCAGGAACCCTTCATTTCATATTCTGATTCTTTACTGTGCGATAAAGCCGTTGCCATATCAGTTCCTTATGACGATGGAGATCCCTATAATGAAAATCATCAAGGGATTAATCCTTATACGAGTGCTACAGCTTTGAGTTCCGGTTGGGTTTGGCAGATTCCGTTAGTCAAACGCAGCGGTACCGGCTATGTTTATTCGAGTAAGTTTACTTCTCCAGCCGCCGCTGAACAAGAAATCAAACAATTTTTAGGTGCAAACACTGAAAATTTAGTAGCTAAGCATCTAAATATGAGGATTGGCAAAACTCGCAATTCATGGGTTAAAAATTGCGTGAGTATTGGTCTAGCGGGTGGTTTTATTGAACCTTTGGAGTCTACCGGGATTTATTTAATTGAACATGGGTTAGAAATGCTGGTGAATCATTTCCCTAATCGTTCTTTCTCTGACTATTTGATTCGTCGGTATAACGAGAAAATGACAGAATGTTATGAGGAATTGCGCGACTTTATCGTGATGCACTATTGTTTAACACACCGAGAAGATACTGCCTTTTGGCGCACTAACCGACATGAGTTAAAAATTCCTGATTCTTTGCAAGCAAAACTCGAACATTGGCAACAAATCTGGCCATTGCAACAAAATCCTCTAGTTTTATTTCCCGAATACTCTTACCTTTGCATTTTAGCGGGCATGGGTCAATATCCTCAAAATACTCTGCCAATTTTAGACGCTCACAGTTCTCAAAAGGTGGCAGGATATTTAAGTCAGATTAAGGATCGGGTTGCGGATTTAGAGAAAGTGCTACCAAGCCATGTTGAGTATCTCAAGCAGAAGGCAATGATGCACAAAAATGGAATTCCCTCTAAACGTCAGTTGAGAAAGACAGAACCTCTAGCTATTTTTAATCGGGCAGATATGCAGAGTTTAGTTGCTAATCTTTTGGAGAAACGCCAGCAAGAAAGGGTTTAGAAAAAATGAAATAGCAAGGATGGGACAAATAATGACTAAACGAATAACAAACTTTGTCGATCTGCTTTGCTGGCAAGCTGAGGAAAAACCCAATCAAAGAACTTATACTTTTCTAGAGGATGGAGAAACAGAGTCGGCAACTTTAACTTATACAGAACTTCACCGACAGGCTCAAATCATCGCATTTCGATTAGGTGAAACTGCTAAACCAGGCGATCGCATTTTACTGCTATATCCACCTAGTTTAGATTACATTGCTGCTTTTTTTGGCTGTCTTTATGGCGGTTTTATTGCAGTGCCTGCCTATCCACCGCGTCATCCGCGTCATATGCAGCGGATTGAAGCTATCTTAGCAGATGCAGAGGCAACGGTGGCACTGACGCTCAATCAATTGATAGAAAAAGTAGAAAATTGGTTAGATCGTCAAAAGTTTAATACTTTATCTATTATTGCAACCGATTTGTTAACAGAAACAGGCGATCGCAGTTCTAAATTCTCCATTACTGAGGACACATTAGCATTCCTCCAATATACCTCTGGTTCCACTGGCAATCCCAAAGGAGTTAAAGTTACTCATGGTAATTTATGGCATAACTCTCAATTAATTTATGATGTTTCTAATCATAATTCTGAAAGCATTCTTTTATCTTGGCTACCACCCTATCACGACATGGGATTAATTGCCGGTATTCTCCAGTCTTTTTATGGAAAGTTTCCGGGGATACTGATGTCACCAGCTACTTTTATGCAGCGTCCCTACGTTTGGCTGCAAGCAATTTCTCGCTATCGCGCCACCACCAGTGGTGGCCCTAATTTTGCCTATGATTTATGTGTAGATAAAGTGAATGCTGAACAAAGGCAGAATCTCGATTTGAGTTGCTGGCGAGTCGCTTCTAATGGCGCAGAACCGATCCGTTTTCAAACTCTAGAAAGGTTTGCTGCTACATTTGCTGATTGTGGTTTTCGTGCAGATACTTTTCTTCCCTGTTATGGACTCGCTGAAGCTACTTTAATTGTCACCGGACAACGACCTTATCGTTGTCAAACTTTGAATAAAGATGCGTTAGAACGCAAACAAGTTGTGGTAGTAAAACCTGGGGAAAACGGTCGCCAGTTTGTTAGCAGCGGTCAAGTTTTAGGCGATATGCAAGTTGCGATCGCAGATCCAGAAACCCTAACAGCCTCTCCCCGCGATCGCATCGGCGAAATTTGGATTGCCGGCCCCAGTGTAACTCAAGGTTACTGGAATCAAACGGAAGCAACCGCAGAAGCTTTTACCGCCAAACTCGATAGCCAAGGCTCATTTTTGCGAACCGGCGATCTAGGATTTATCTTAGATGGAGAGTTATATATTACGGGACGAATTAAAGATGCGATCGTGATTCGCGGTCGCAATTACTATCCCCAAGATATTGAACAAGCAGCCATTGAAAGTCACGAAGCACTCTCTCCTAACAGTGCGGCTGCATTTTCTGTCACCGTTGATGGAGAAGCACAAATCATCGTTGTGGCAGAAGTTAAGCGGACTGCAATTAAACATTTGGATAGTGAAGTAGTAACAGCAAATATTCGGAAATCAGTAGTGACAGTTTGTGAAGTGCCGCTGCATACAATTGTGCTATTAAAACCAGGCACTATTCCCAAAACTTCTAGTGGGAAAATTCGGAGGCTGGCGTGCCAAAATGACTTTCTAGCAGGGAACCTTACCACCGTTAGTATTCACACCCTAACACCCGATCGAGGGGCTTCACAAACTTCTTATGAAGCAATGCGATCGCTAGCCCTCAACCTACCTCCTTCAGAACAACCTGCCTTTGTCAAAAGCTATTTAAAACAACGTTTAGCACGGCTTCTCAACACCGCTGCCTATCAATTTGATTCCGAGCAACCTATTACTTATTTAGGTCTTGATTCCATCCTGTTATTGGAGTTTAGAGTAGAAATTGAGCAGGGTTTGAATCAACTATTACCCGATCGCTGGTTTACAGACGATCTTACCTTATCTCAGTTAACCACAAACTTATTACAATTGTTAGCACAAGAGCCATCTGTTTCCCAATTTTCACACTCAAGTTTACAGATGGAAGCCTGCGAGTTACCTTTACTTTCCTACCAACGAGAATTTTTATCTCAAGACCTAGCACACCCAGAGCATTTTAAAAATTTGATTTTGTATTTAGGAGTGCCGCGATCGGCAAAACTAGATTTAATTGAGAAAGCACTTCAACAACTGTTGATCGCTCACGATGCCTTACAATTACGATTTATTAATGATAGCAAACAATGGCGACAATATTGTGGAGGAATTAAGACTCAGGTTGTTTGTGAATATGTGGATGCGGTAGGTCTGCCAATGCCACAATGGAGACCTTTTATTAATCGCACAATTGAAGAATTAAATCAAAAATTCGATCTCACTCAAGGGCCGCTACTACGAGCAACTTTAATTGACTTCGGTTCGGAACACACGCGGGGTTTGATCTTAGCATTCCATCATTTAGCTGTAGATGGAGCATCTTGTAGCATTTTGTTATCTGACTTTCGCCGATTTTATCAACAACTGAGTCGTGGAGAAACCCCTACAGCGATCGCCCCCGCAATCAGTTGGCGAACCTGGGTGCAATCTCTAGAAAAATTGGCTCAATCTAAGGAATGCCAGCAACAATTGCCAGTGTGGAAAAAATTAGTATCGTCAGATTTTTTAGCGCAAATGGTGAAGCTACAAGTTGAAAAGTCCGAACAAAATCTCCCTGAGCAATCTCAACAGCAATGGTTGTGTACGAGAAAAAATTTGCTAACTCCCGACCAACTCCAAAATTTGCAAATTCATCTTGGTACTGGTATTTTATTTGAGGGGGTGATATTAACAGCCTTAACCCAAGCATTTTGCCAGGAAACAGGTGAATCTAGCGTGCGAGTTAATTATGGTCGGAATGGTCGGAATCGTCTTTCTAATTCCCTCGATCCGGCGCGAACAGTTGGTTGTTTCTTCCATCGGTTTCCTTTATTATTATTGTGGCAACCGGATCTAGCTGAAAACTGGCGACAGATCTGCGAACAATTGCAAAATCTGCCGTATCAAGGACTTGACTACGGACTTTTACGTTATCTTTGTCAAGATTCTCATGTGACTGAAATTATGGAACAAATTCCAGAGCCTTTGATTTATTTTCAGTATATGAGCAGTCTATCTTACCATCGGCAAACACAAGTCACATTTCCTTTAGTGTTTTCCCAGTTATCAAGTAATGAACAGAATACTTCAGGTTTGCCTTCAATAATTTGGATGAAGATGCTGCGGGTTGACGGAAGTCTCTGGTCAGAAATTACTTATCACTCAGGATTGTATAGCACTACTGCGATCGCGCAAATAGAAGAACATCTCACGACCACTTTACAAAATTTTAGGGTTGCTTAAGAAAATGTCTCAATCCGTCCGTACTGAAATTCTCACCCATTATGGCGCAACTCCCTCAGAAGTTGAGGAATTACTCGCTTACAATAATAATGTGTTTGTACCAGTTGAGTTTGACTCTCTACCTGCATTTCCCCTCTCTCCTGAACCGCATTTGGAAACTTGGGAAACTTATTTGATTCAAGCACAGCAGCAGGGAGTTTTTGCTACGTTGCGATCGCAACTGGTACAGTTACAGTTTCCCATACTCGCTGGCCTCAGTGAAACAGAAAATTATCGCTTAGCAACTCGGAAAGGTTATCTAACATCAACCATGCCGGAAGCAACCGGATTAGTCTTGCAACACCCAGAAACGTTGCAATTGAATCTATATGAAAGTTTAGCTGGCAAAATTCCTGTCATAATTGCGGGATGTCGGGAAGATTTTGTTACCTTGGTACAAGCACTTCTCAAGCGCAATGAACCTGTACCTATTCCTGATTCAATGGGTGCTGTTATGGTGGCAGGATACAACAATTGGGAGCGCATCCGCACCTATCGAATGCAGTGGGAATCTCAACAAATTCAATTACCAACTGAGGCAGCATGGCAAGCTGAGTTCAAGCAGTTAATTCCCCAAAAACAGCGATATCAAGATCGATTTATTATTTTAAGTTCCGGGGGTTACAGTGGAGTGACAGCCTCAGATATGGGAATGAGTGAGCAAGAGTGGTTGCAGATTTCTTTAACTATTCGTTTAGAACACGAATGCACTCACTATTTTACACGGCGGCTTTTGGGTTCAATGCGAAATAATTTGATGGATGAGTTAATTGCAGATTATCGCGGCATTGTTGCAGGTAATAGCGGTAACTATCGCGCTGATTGGTTTATGCGGTTTTTAGGGTTGGAAGCTTATCCAGAATATCGACAAGGTGGCCGGATGGAAAATTATCGCGGTGAACCGCCTTTGTCTGCGGGAGCTTTTCAAGTGTTGCACGCCTTAGTCAAAGATGCGGCCCATAATTTAGAAAAGTTTCACAGAAACTATGCAAAGGAGTTATCAGATGTTCTCAATCAAGGGAAGTTTATAGTGGCATTAACTCGCTTAACTTTAGAAGAATTAGCTAATCCGGAAACCCAGGTTTTATCTGATTTAGAAACAACCTGGAAATAAAGCATATTAATATTCTCATAACTCAATTAATAATTAGCAATTAGCAGTGTTTCATTCAGACTGAATCAAGCGTTTGTAAAAACCTTGTGTGGCTCGCATTTCCTCATGAGTGCCACGCTGCACAACCTTACCTCGCTCTAAGAGAATAATCTCATCACAGTCACGAATTGTACTCAAACGGTGAGCCACAATTAAACAAGTACAACCGCGTCGCCGTAAATTTTGATCGATAACTTTCTCCGTTTCTGCGTCTAAAGCACTGGTAGCTTCATCCATAATCAAAATAGATGGATCGTTTACCAAAGCACGAGCAATTTCTAATCGTTGCCGCTGTCCGCCGCTTAAGTTTGCCGCACCTTCAAGCAAATTACCTTCAATACCGCCAGGAATGGCTAATACTACATCTAAAATCGCGGCATCTTGACAAGCACGTACTAACTGATCTTTGGGAATTGTACTATCCCATAGAGTTAAGTTTTCACGCACGGTTCCCCCAAACAAAAAGATGTCCTGTTCTACCATTGATACGGAGTTGGTAAGCACAGAACGGGGAACTTGATGGCGGGGAATGCCATCAAATAAAATTTCTCCTGACCAAGATTCATATAACCCTGCCACCAATTTGGCAACAGTTGATTTACCCGAACCACTACCTCCTACTAATGCCACTCGCTGACCTGGCCGCACGCTGAGACTAAGGTTATCAACTAATGGATCGTCAATTCGGGAATAGCCAAAGGTGAGATTGCGGACTTCCAGATATCCTGCCAACTTAAATGCAGAATTCGACAATTTGCCATTAGAGGGTACTGCGTAAATTTGTTGGAACGGATTTTGGGGATTTTCTAGATTAATCTGGGAATCTACTTCATTATCGAGTACATCATCCAGTCGGTTAATATCTCCCTCTAATTCCTGAAGGGTACTGGCAAAACTTACCAATGTACTAACTGGTTTCTGAAACAGACCCATTAAGCTTTGAAAGGCAACTAACATCCCGATGCTGAGGTGTCCATCCATTACCCGCAATCCACCAACAATTAGGAGCAATAGGGTACTTAGAGCAGTGAGAAAATTTGGTAAAATACTAATCGTTTGGTTGCTGATGCCTAGATCCTGTTGAGCATTCACGCCTTTAGTATAATATCCTGACCAACGAGCAAAGAAGTCTGATTCTAAGGCAGCAGATTTGATGGTTTCAATGCTTTGTAAGCCGGCAATGGCAACGCCAGCAGCTTTCCCTTGATCTTGTACTAATCTCATGTGACCATCTTTGCGCTGCCGTGCTACCCACTGCAAGGTTACTACGTTAACGATCGCAAAAAAGATGCTGATTAAAGTCAGTACCCAGTCATAGGCAAACATGACCGCTGCATAGAAGACGATCATTACTACATCAATAATAGTTTGGGCTAACTGACCGGATAAAACTTCGGCAACTCTGGTATTTAACTGGACGCGATCGCTAATTTCTCCGGCGAACCTTTGAGCATAAAATCCCACTGGCAAGCGGAGAATATGCCAGAGGAAACGACTTGACATCCCCACCGATAATTTAATCCGTAAATGTCTTAAGTAGCGCAATTGCAGTAAAGTTAAAGCAGCTTGGAGGAAAGCTGCGATCGCTATACATAAAACTAATGGTCGCAACCAATCATAGCGATTTTCCACCAGAATATTATCAACAAAAACTTGACTGAAAATCGAAACAGCTAACCCCGGAATTACCAGAAAAAAACCTGCTAAAATACAGTAAATAATGGCTCCTACTGACCCTTTTAAGCGCTCCAGTAAAGAAGCAATAATACTTGGTTTGCGACCACCCCGTTTAAACTCCGGGCCTGGTTCCATCAGCAAAACTACGCCGGTATAAGCACGATCGAATTCCTCAAAACTTACACTCCGAGGGCCCGTGGCAGGATCGTTCAAATAAACACGGTCTTTCCCAAATCCTTCCACTACTAGAAAATGATTGAAATTCCAGAATACAATAAAAGGAGGTTGAATTTCTTGGAGTTGGGCAAGTTGTTTTTTAAACCCCTTCGCCTGCATTCCATAATTTTTGGCCGCTTTCAACACATTCGACGCTTTACTACCATCACGAGAAACCCCACAATTAGTCCGAAGTTCTGGTAAAGGTACGATCAAACCATGATAACTAAGAATAATCCCTAAAGCAGCGGCTCCACATTCCACCGCTTCCATTTGTAACAAAGTTGCTGTCTTGACTCGCTTGGGAAGTTGTGGTTCTTTTGATTTAGCACGTCCGATCTTAATCTTTAGCATCTAAGTAGAAGGAAGAAGGAAGAAGGAAGAAGGAAGAAGGAAGAAGGAAGAAGGAAGAAGGAAGAAGGAAGAAGGAAGAAGGA
>DATGYA010000207.1:0-1641 GCA_035298405.1 Kamptonema sp.
ATGACTTGGGAGATGGTAGCGCAAATTAAAAGGAAACTGATGGTATAAAGCAAGGCTAAGATAATTTGATTGCGATCGCCTGCTTCAGCAAAAATTAGAGTTGCAGGAACAAATAGAGCAGCTACAATCAATAAGTTAAGAGCGATCGCAACTACAGCCGGACTCTTTTCTCCCCACATTAAATCGCGGATTAGAGAATACTTAACTCCTGTTTTCAACCGTTCTTGACGATATCGCGCCCAATCTTGCAAAGTTTGTCGATGTGGAGAGAGAGCGGCGATTAAGCCAGAGAATACTAACACAATCCCGAAGCCGATAAAATATAACTGCAATAGGTTACTAGAGGATTGCAGAATCAAGCCCAGATTCAAGATTGTTAAGTAAGCTATCAGTAGATAACTCTGTTTTTTACTGATAGCAGTGGCATTAGGATTGCGAAAGTAACGCTTTAAAGCTTGCCAAATTAATGCTGTCCAAAGACCATAATTTAATAAGAGAAAGCAGGCTGTACTAGGAGCTGTTTCACCGACAGGTAGATAAAACCATTGCCAATCTTTTAACTGAGAAAGTTGATAGCTGGCATCGCTGTTACCAAAAATTCGCTGAGTTTTGAGAAAAGTCTCAGGAATTAGATGGGGGAGGATAGTGGAAGGAGAAAATAAATTCAGTAAATCCCAGCCATCTTTGGTAATATTTTTGTAACTCAATATCCAGGAAGACAAGAAGACTATCATAGTTCCTAACCAAGGCTGGAAACCTCCCAGCCAGGAACTTACTAGGCCAAATAATAAGGCGGCACTGTAGATAAAAATGCTAGCGGCAATGACTAATCCTTCAAAGGTCAAGATTAAAGAAAGGGGAATTTTGGCATTTATTCCTGACCACAAATGTAGAGGGAGGGCTAAAGCGGCTGCTAGATAAAGTAAACTCGGAACTCCTAAGAGTTTGCCCAGAAAAATGCTCTGGGTAGACTGGGGACTAAGGCGGATAAAGTTAAGTGTTCCCCGTTTTTCTTCCCTTTCTAAATCACCGATTAGCATGAAAGTGCCGGCAGTTAGTAAGGCAAACATACCCAGGAAGCTAAGCCAGATAAATATATCCAGCCACCACTGTTGCCAGTCTATGACAAAGTTACCATTGAGTATTAAGCAGCTAGCCCCGCTGTAGCTTGACTTATTATTACCCGTGCAGTAGCGATTGAGGTAGTATTTATCGAGTGGATTTAATACTGGTAGCTGAGTGAAGTGATACATCAGCAAGAGGATTTGACCAAATAGGGAAATACCTGTTGCGAGGATGATATTTCGAGTTTTGAATCTACCTTTGATTTCTCGAAATAGCTGAGGATTCCAGTTTCCTAATCTTTCAAGGGTTAATAACATTGACATTTTCTCCAGAATTAAGTAAAAGTGGAAACATTAAATTAAAAATTAAAAATGTTGACTTTCATTTTTAATTTTTAATTCTTAATTTTTAATTCTTCAGGATGCTTGCTGATGTCCCATTTTGAGGAAAATGGTTTCCAGGTCTTCTTGGGTGCAGTGAAATTCTGTTAGGGGAATATTTGCGGCGACAAGCGATCGCAACAAGTTTGCGGCATCTTCTCGATTGCCGGAAAAGTGTACTCGGACTTGTTGAGTT
>DATGYA010000208.1:0-3170 GCA_035298405.1 Kamptonema sp.
GGATGAAATTGAGAAAGAATTGGGGTTACAAACTTACGCGGTGAATTGGCCGATTGGAATGGGCGATCGCTTTAAAGGCGTTTACGATCGCCGCGAAGGTAAAATTCACTTATTTGAGCGTGCGGGACACGGTTCGCGGGAAGCGATCGATACAGTTATAGATTTGGGCGATCCTCGTGTTGAAGACCTCTTAGAAAAAGACCTTTACTATCAACTCAAAGATGATTTAGAACTCCTAGAAGCAGTCGGTTCAGAACTAGATTTAGAGTTAGTCCGCACTGGTAAAATGACACCAGTATTCTTTGGAAGTGCCATGAGTAACTTTGGAGTTGAGTTATTTTTGGATGCCTTTCTAGATTATGCCCTCAAACCAGGAGCGCACAAAAGCAGCGTTGGAGAAATGCCACCAACTTACCCAGAATTTACTGGTTTTGTGTTTAAACTGCAAGCGAATATGGACCCCAAACATCGCGATCGCGTGGCATTTATCCGCGTTTGTACGGGCAAATTTGAAAAAGACATGACCGTAAATCATGCTCGTACTGGTAAAGTTGTACGTTTGTCAAGACCTCAGAAATTATTTGCTCAAGATCGGGAATCTATAGAAGTGGCTTATCCTGGGGATGTGATTGGTTTAAATAATCCGGGAGTGTTTGCGATCGGGGATACGATTTATAACGGTCAAAAACTAGAGTATGAAGGTATACCCTGTTTTTCTCCAGAACTTTTTGCTTATTTGAAAAATCCCAATCCTTCCAAATTTAAGCAATTTCGCAAAGGCGTTTCTGAATTGCAAGAAGAAGGTGCAGTGCAAATTATGTACTCGGCAGACGATGCTAAACGCGATCCTATTTTAGCCGCAGTTGGGCAATTGCAATTTGAGGTAGTGCAGTTCCGAATGCAGAATGAATATGGCGTAGAGTCGATGTTGGAATTGTTGCCTTTTACTGTCGCTCGTTGGGTTGATGGTGGTTGGGAAGCTTTGCAAAAAGTGGGGCGACTATTTAATACTGTAACAGTAAAAGATGGTTGGGGACGACCTGTTTTGCTATTTAGAAATGAATGGAATTGTCAACAGTTGGAAGGGGATCACCCTGAGCTAAAATTGAACGCGATCGCGCCTGTGGCTTCAGGTTTAGAAATCACTCAAGAATTATGAGGCAAAACCATTTGCTAATGGCTAATGGTTAAAGGTCTAGGCTATCTTGGAAAAGACGCTATCAAAGAGACTTTCATGGCATCTCCTACCAATCCCGATGTACCAGATTCATCTACTGAAAACTCACTAGCGGCGGGTTTAGCTGCTTTGAAGGCGAAGGATTATCCAGGTGCGATCGCGCATCTCGAAGCTATTGCCAAAACTGAGCAGAATCAGCCTTTAGGTGTGCGGGCACAGATGGGACTGGTGCTGGCGTATAAAAAAACTGGTAAACTCAAAAGCGCGATCGCTCTCTGTTCTACCTTAACGAAAAACTCTAACATTCAAGTTAAAGCTTGGGCATCTAAGACTTTAAAAGATTTAGTCAAGCGTATCCCACCTCAGCTTGCAGAGAAGCAAGAAAAAGAGGGAAATACAGGGGAAGAAAACTCGACTGTTGAAACTGGTTTTATTCCGTTTCAACCTCCAACTGAGGCATCTCAAACAACACCAACAGAGAACTTGACTGGATTTGTCCCCTTTGATGCGATCGCCGCGCCAACTATCCCAGCCAAAAGCATCAAACAAAAATCTATTTCTCCGCCACTAATTCCCCAATTACCCGATCCAATTTCTGAGCAGGAGGATACAGAGACACCCCTGGTAACACCTTTAGAAAGCAATATAGATACTGACTCAAATCTCCTCACTTCTCCTCAGTTACCAGAACCAGAAACGCTAGCAACCACTCCCGAAATTAGCGATAATACTGAGGCAGTACCTTATCAAATTAGTTGGCGAAGAAGCGATCGCGCTCAGCGGTGGCGACCGCTCAAACCTTTGAAACTAGGTCGTTTTTGGTTTGAGCAAATAGCAACCGCGATCGCTCTATTTTGGGTGACAGTAGCTGTTGTTAAATTTCTCCTGACTACCACCAACGCAATCTTACTTCACTTGTATTTATTACTTAAGCTTCCTTTCTTACAGCCAATTTCCCTTTTTTATCTCGATCCTACCCCATTTTTACAATTCACCTTTGGATTACTTTTTGTCTGCTCTCCTTGGTTAATAGACAAACTAAATCAGCATTTTTATGGTATGCAACCGCTACCGATGACCACCTTATTTAATCACAGTCAAGAAGCTAATCGCGTACTGCGAAGCTTTTGCCGAAAGCGAGACTTGCCCGTACCTGCTATAAAAGTTTTACCTACGAATGCTCCTATAGCTATGAGTTATGGCTGCTTGCCTCGTTTTGCCAGAATTGTAGTTAGTCAAGGTTTATTAGAGCAATTATCTGAAGATGAAATTGCTGCTGTTTTTGCTCGCGAACTAGGGCATATTGTTCACTGGGATTTTGCGGTGATGTCGCTGGCAATAACAGTAGTACAGATTCCCTATAATATTTACTGGCAAGCTGCATATTGGGGAGAGCGAACAAAAGATTTGCCAAATATGAGGCTCCCTATATCTGTGCCAGGATTTTTAATATCTTTTTTGCGAGGGGTGGCGATCGCTATTTCCTCAGCAAGTTACGGCATCTTTTGGCTGCTGCGGTGGCCGGTTTTGTGGCTATCGCGTCGGCGAGTTTATTATAGCGATCGCAAAGCAGCAGAAATTACAGGCAATCCCAACGGTTTAACCCGCGCGATCGCAAAAATGGCGATCGGCATTGCTGAGGATGTCCGCCAACAGCAACAAATAGGCTCTTTACTAGAAAGCTTTGAATTTTTGACACCAATTGGTGTCAAACAAGCGATCACACTAGGCTCTGCTGCATCCATTGCACCCCTTGAAACCCTTTTGCAGTGGGATATACACAACCCTTATCGCAAGTGGTTAGAAATTAATAACACCCATCCTTTAATCGGAGAACGTTTGCAATTATTAACCCTCTACGCTCAACACTGGAAACTAGAAACTGAACTTGAATTAGCAAACAAGCCAGCAGGAGAGACGGGGAGACGGGGAGACGCGAAAACTAGAGAAACTCAAAACTCAAAACTCAAAACTCAAAACTCAAAACTTCTCC
>DATGYA010000209.1:0-2198 GCA_035298405.1 Kamptonema sp.
AGCCGTACTGGAAGCGCGAGGCAAGCTAACAAAGCTTTTTTGGGCAGAATTACCTAAAGGTAAATATGCCAATATGCACACAGAAGGATTTGAATTTCACTTGAATATGGATAAAATTATGCGGGTGAAGTTTGAGACAGGCGAGGCAAAACGAGGCAATTTTACTACCTATGCAATCCGCTTTCTGGATGAAAAGGAAGAATCTGCATTAAGTGCATTTTTGCAGTGGGGAAAACCGGGGGAATACGAACCGGGACAGGTAGAATATTGGCAAGAGTTAAAAGATAAATATGGAGAGGTTTGGGAACCAGTACCAGTCGAAATGTTATAAAACTAACGCTATAAAACTATTTTGTTTAAACCAATTTCAGTTTTAAGTTTAGTTTTGGTGATATTCCTGTAGAGTGCTGATGCCCGTGCGGGAATTTTAGGCGGTGGGGCATCCTGTTGCTGTTTATAGGTAGCGATTGGAATTAATGCCTGTGGAAATTAACAATTAAACATGATAGAGTTAACAGTTAACAGTTAACAGTTAACAGTTAACAGTTAACAGTAACTTGAGAGGGTGAGAACTAATGAGTCTGAGTGAAGCTGAAGTCCGCAGCCAAAAAATCGATGAGTTGCGATCGCAAGGTATAGAACCATATCCTAGTCAAGCGTACGCGCGATCGCACACAGCCAAACAAATACACGAATTATTTAACCAACCGGGAAAAGAACTCCAAAACGGAGAAACTGACCCCGAAGAAATCCCCATCCGCGCTTGTGGTCGCATCACATCCAAACGCGACAGCGGTAGCATTTGCTTCATCGACTTAAAAGATGCTTCAGACAAAATTCAACTCAAAATTGAGAAAAAAATAGTCACCGGAGAATCAGGTTTAAGCTTCAAACAAATTCAGAAACTACTCGATGTCGGGGATTTTGTTGGCGTTGCAGGAATTGGCTGTCGCACCCCGCGCGGAGAACTTTCTATTTTGGTGCGAGAATTAAAGGTATTATCAAAAGCTACCATCCAATTTCCTGATGCTTACTACGGAGTTAATGACCCAGAAATTTGTCGCCGTCATCGCGAGATGGATTTAGCCGGAAACCAAGAATCTCTCAGTCGTTTTACCCTTCGCAGCCGCATCCTTCAGAGTATCCGTTCCTATCTGTGGAAAGCAGGTTTTTATGAAATAGAAACGCCTACGTTGCAAGCTATTTATGGCGGCGCTGCTGCCAGACCTTTCATCACTCATCACAACACTTTAGATATAGATTTGTACTTGCGAATTGCTCCTGAATTGTTTTTAAAACGGGCAATTTGTGGAGGCTTTGAGCGGGTTTTTGAACTAGGGCGAGTATTTAGAAATGAGGGCGTTGATAGTACCCATAATCCTGAGTTTACATCCTTAGAAGTTTACCAAACCTATGCTGATTATTTCGATATTTTGGCAGTTGTAGAAGATGTCATGTGTGATGCAGCTCATGCTATTTTTGGTGATGTCAAGGAAATTGAAAATCAGGGGGCAATAATTAGTTTAGAACGGAAGTTTGATTACAGTGAGATATATCCAGGTTTTAACGGTAAGCATTGGCAAGTTAAAACGATGGTAGAAGCTGTTAGAGATGAAACTAATCTAGATTTTGAAAGTTTGACTTTGGAGGAGGCGATCGCATCTGCTCAAAAACTAGAATTACACCTTTCTAAACTCGAACAACAAAGTTTAGGTTACGTACTCTACGCCATATTCGACAAATTAGTTGTACCTAAATTAATTCAGCCTACTTTCGTCATAGACTTTCCTGTAGAAGTAAGTCCCCTAGCAAAAGGACACCGTAACAAACCTGGATTTGTTGAGCGGTTTGAGCTATTTATCAACGGTACAGAATACTCGAACGGCTTCTCAGAATTGAACGATCCGAAGGAACAAAGAAAGCGGTTTGAGGAACAGTTAGCCCAGAAAAATGCAGGCGATGATGAAGCTCATCCTATGGATGAAGACTTTATCCAAGCTTTATCTTTAGGAATGCCAAATTGTGCAGGAATGGGGATAGGTGTAGATCGGTTAGTAATGCTTTTAACTAATACTCAAAGCATTCGTGATGTGGTGATGTTTCCCACTATGCGGCCTGTAAAAGATTCTTAGGTCAATCAGTTGTAGGGTGCGTATATGTTGTTTCAAATTTGCTATTTATGATGCACCCTACTCTAT
>DATGYA010000210.1:0-3390 GCA_035298405.1 Kamptonema sp.
CGGGAGTCTGTACCACCTTATAGGGAATTGCCGACTCCATCCCTAATATCCATTCTGAGCTGGACTGCTGGGCATCAGCATCTACCAGCAGTACCTTCTTTTTCTTTCTGGTGGCTAGCCAATAGGCAAAATGTACAGCTGTGGTAGATTTTCCGCAGCCGCCCTTCTGATTAATTAAGGCAATGATGGACATGTAAGCGTAATTACTGCCTTACTGAATGCATTATTTGACACTCTCCGCTCTTTTAGGGTGGAGATTCTTGGTTCATCGACACGCCAATCAACATTGCCTATCCTTGCGGCATTACTTAAACCTGATACTCGTTCGATTGAACCAAGCACCGAGTCTAACTTAGACAATCCCAGAGGGCTTATCTACTCAAGCGTTAGAGGATTTTTCCTCTCGTTCCCGTGTGCCCCACGGTACGTTTTTGGGCTTTTGCAATCATATTTACTTTTCTGGCTTCGGTACTCTGTCGAGTCCATGCGTTTTTATCAAGAGGTTTTTCGCTCCTCTGCCACCACCATCTCTTTACGTCGTGAATTGATTGGTAGTACCGACGAATCCTACCTGTAGTGGGCTAGCTTGAGCCATTATACCTAACCGGAAAATCAATTCCTTTTCAAAGCCGTCTTGGAGGGACAGACCAGTCAAGGGGAGCAGCTTGTATCCTACTATCTTCAGTCAGCCCGACTAGTTGTCACATAGATTTAACCTTAACTGACTTATGATAATGACACAAATAGCTCTCACCGTGAGGCTGCGAACCCCCTCAAAAAATCAGGGTATTTGATTAATAAATTATTTTTGTCAGAGTTTATTAGGTTTGGCTTTATCGAAACTTTAACCTCTAAATCCGGTCTTTTGATTTATCGAGCGAGTAAATTAAATAAAGGGATAGTCACAACTCAAAAAATGCAGGCTTTGGCGTATGAACTTAAGAACGGTTATTATCATTTTAACGCTATTAGCTGCTGCTACATTACCCATTGCAGTTCGTTTATCCGTTGCTGAAAATATGACGCAGCCTCTAAGAATTAAGCCTCTGGAAAATATCCAGAAAGCGGTTCAACCGTTAAAAGCTAAAAAGATAGATGTTGCACTGATTTTGAAAACCAAGAGATGTGTTGGGTGTGACCTCCGTGAAATTAATCTGAGTGGTCTAGACTTAAGTGGTGCTGACTTGAGAAATACTGATCTCTCTCGTGCCAATCTCAAGAATACCAAGCTGAAAGATGCCAAAATGACTGGTGTACGGCTCAATCAGGCTAACTTAACTTATGCTGACTTGGATGGAGCAGACTTTCAAGAGAGCGATTTGAAAGGTGCTGATCTCAGTAATGCTCAACTCCTAAATACCAACTTAGCTAAAGCAAATTTAAGTATGGCTACCCTGAATCGTACCGAGCTTCGGGATGCCGATCTAACCGGTGCTAAGTTAGAGAGGGCCAACTTGAGTAATGCTACGCTAGTCGGAGCACATATGACGGGAGCTAACCTAACAGGAGCTAATTTTAATAATGCTGTCTTGCGTTACGCTGATTTAACCAAGGCAATTCTCATCAAGACTAATCTAAAAGGCGCTGACTTAAGTCTGGCTATCATGCCGGATGGAACAACAGTGTACGGAACAACGGAGTACTGAGGCTTGACTTTCTCATCCTTATCATCCTGGCAGTATAAGGGAAGAATTTCAGCTTGATGTATTTAACTGTGCATTACCATTTCTTTCTTTTTTCTCTGTGTAAATTTTTGTTCACATAATTTGTTGATTTCCGTAAAAAAGGAACAAAGTGTGTGAAGTACCCTTATTAGTTGCTCCGCCGTACAAGATAGGCTGCCAGTTTTATCCACCGTTACTACACTGGGTACCCATTTCTAAATTCTGAATCAAATCTGATAATCGCGTCGCGTTAGCGGCAAAGGAACGTATCGATACTCTTGGTCTGGTTTTATACGGCATCTGGAGCTTAATACAGCGCAAGCAGAAGTTGTTAAGCAGTCCCTACGCCATATCGCTAGATGAAAAGAATAGGAGGATGGAGAGATGAAAAGATTTCAACGGCTTATTTATTTGTGCAAAACTGCACTTCGTAAAGGCTCACTCTGCTCTCACCCATTCTAAGCTTGACTTACGTAACCCTTTCCTGTTTCCCTGACAGTAGCCTGCCTTCTGTAGATGAAAATATTCAACTAAGCGGATTTCCTCTGCCTTACTTAGGATTCCAGTAATAGCGGAGCGGACACGGCCTACTCAAGTAGGAATTCATCTTTCCGGATGCCTCTACTGGCTTTCCGTAGTAGTGCTTAGCCTATGCCAACAGTAGCTTTTCGGTAGACAGTGGGACGTTTAGCCCACTTGATGTTATCAAAATTCTGAGGCTGTATGCTAGACTCTGACTGGCTTGGACATCACTCCGCTTCCCTAACAATACACTTGAATTAGAAATTGCAAGCCTAGGATTCTTGTGAGAATTGTTAAATCAGTAGGCGGAATTAAATCTAACCTCTGAATTACTCAGATACTTTCCCTGATAGAGTCTAGCTGAAATCTATTTGGGAGTTATTGGCACCCACAGGCTTGGCATCTGATGTTGTTTATTTAGGTTATAAGTTCAGCTTGTTACAATTTTAGTGGCCTACCTAAGAACGGAGGCTCTTATCAAGCGGTAATTAGGCCAAAACTAGACATAGTGAGACGAATTACTCGATTTGTGTAAGGTGTTCCCCAGCTATCTTCTGTTTCTTTGGTCTTGTCTGTTGTTACAATAAACGGCTAATTGGGTGTAATACGATCTAGGCCGTTGACTTGTTGCTAAGCCAATCCATTTATTTGTCAACTATCAGCCAGTGTTTTTAGTTGTTGATATCATCCTATTTGTAATCGCACTTGGACTGCTCGTTCCCATCGCGGTTCTCTTTATTGAATGCATTGCAGCCTTATTACCGGGTCGAACTGAGTCATGGGTAAAGACTATACCTCAACCGAGAGTAGCGGTCTTAGTTCCCGCTCACAATGAAGCAGCTGGAATTGGTACAACACTAGAGACAATATTGCCTCAGTTAACAGATCAAGATCGCCTTGTCATCATTGCCGATAATTGTACTGATGAAACAGCGACGATAGCAAAGCGCTGCTGTGAAAACCAAATTGCACTATTAGCAAACGCGGGCATTGCCCAAGAGCAAGCGCCAAGCGAACGTACACTTGATGGAATTGCCCAAGCTGTAACTCATACGAGGACAGTACCCAAGGTAATCGTAGTTGAACGACAAGACCCCAACCCTGAGCAAAAGGGCAAAGGGTATGCCTTAGATTATGGCTTACGGTCTATCGAGGCAGACCCTCCAGACGTGGTTGTGATGGTTGATGCCGATTGTATTGTTCA
>DATGYA010000211.1:0-3233 GCA_035298405.1 Kamptonema sp.
CCCATCGTCCACATCCCCAAACGTCCCGGAGAGCCTCATTGCACTTGGGGAGACATCACCAAAGCCCAAACTCTTCTAAAATGGCAGCCAAAAGTTCCTTTCCCAGAAGGAGTAGCCCAAATGTTAGCAAACATTAACCTATGGCAAGAAGCGCCTGTTTGGACACCGGATTCTATTCAGGAAGCCACAAAAGCATGGTTTGAATATTTGGGAAAAAGCTGAAATTTATGCTAGAAAATTCCCCTTCCCCAGAGAAACTTCAGGTTGCCAAAGCATTCATTTACCAAGGAACTCGCCTGTTACTGCAACTGCGAGACAATATACCTGAGATCATCGCTCCTAATCACTGGGGACTGTTCGGCGGTACTGTGGATGAAGGGGAAACTCCAGCCCAAGCTATGAAGCGAGAAATCGAAGAAGAACTTTGCTGGATACCACCCGAACCCAAGTATTTACTAACCTGGGAAGCACCGGAACGAGGTTGCACCACCTATATTTTTGGCATTCCCTTAACAGTACCGACTAAGGAATTAACTTTAACAGAGGGGCAAGCATTACAACTATTTACATTTGAGGAATTGACTCAAATACTTTTAGTCCCTAAAATTCCTCGGATACTGCCACAAGTTGTAGAAGCGATCGCGTCTCCTGAACTTACCACAGCTTGGCAGGAGTTCAACACTAAAAATTTAACCTGGGGTATTCCTCATTAATTGAAAACAAAAGCTCAAAACTTAACTCATGCAAACCTTACCATCACAACTCCCTTTTGCCACCGATTACTTCCGTCAACTCGCAACATTAAGCGAGACATTTGAAGCAACTGACAAAGAATCTCAACCTCTCTCTTTTCCCGAAGCAATTAGTCTAGCCGCGACTTGGGTTTCTCAACAAAGCCAACAACAGCAGAAAAAAGTAATTTTTATTGGCAATGGTGGCAGTGCAGCAGTAGCAAGTCACCAGGCAATAGATTACTGGCGAAATGGCGGATTTCCCGCGATCGCATTCAATGATGGATCTCTCCTCACCTGTATCAGCAATGACTTCGGCTATGAACAAGTTTTCAGCAAACCAATTGCCACCTTTGCCCAAGCAGGGGATATTGTATTTGCGATTAGCAGTTCGGGAAAATCAGCTAATATCTTAGCTGGGGCCAGTCAAGCAACGAAAATGGGCTGTCACGTCATCACCCTTTCAGCTTTTCAGCCAGATAATCCCCTGCGTCAACTAGGGGACATCAACTTTTTTGTCCCGACAATGGCCTATGGATTTGCGGAAATTAGCCATTTGTGCATCTGTCATTGTATTCTGGATGGTTTGATGAAAGGTTCATTGCCAGAAACAAAAGTTGATCGAGTAAGTGATGACAGCAAGTTATTTTCAGGTAGCCAACCAACTTAGGCAAGAAGGCAAATTAGAAGAGGCGATCGCCTCTTACCGCCAAGCTATAGAGCAAAACCCCAAATTTTATTGGTCTCACTACAATCTAGGAGAGATACTGGCAAAACTTGGCCGGTGGGATGAAGCGGTTCGTGCTTACAGCCATGCAGTTGAACTCAATCCCCACTCGGCTTGGTGTTATTACCAGTTGGGGGAAGCTTTGGCAAAACTAGAGCGATGGGAGGACGCGATCGCATCCTACCGTCAAGCCATTGATATTTCCCCCGATTCTTATAGATTTTACATCAATTTGGGCGAATCCCTCTGCAAACAAGGCAGCGCGGATATCGCGGCTACATTCTACTGTCAAGCCACAGAAATCCTGTTAAAACAACAGCAATGGGATGAAGCAAGTATCAGTTACCGTCAGGCAATTCAGCTTAACCCATCATTTAAGGATTCCCACCGGGATTTAGGAGAAGCACTAAGCAAGCAAAGTCAGTTAGAGAGTGCGATCGCATCTGCCCGCAAAACCGTTAACATTACTCCAGATAATGCCGAAAGCTACTATCAACTAGGCAAGCTATTAGCACAACAAAATCGACGAATAGAGGCTATTGAGAGCTATAAAAAAGCGATCGCACTCAACTTTCACCTAGAAGAAGCACATAGCAGTCTTATCAACTTACTGATAGAACAAGCTGAACTAGATCAGACTAAGCAAAAACAAAACACACTATCTGTAGAGTTAGAGGCACTTTTTAACCTAGGAAATTTACTAATACAGCAAGGCAAATTAGAAGAAGCAATTGAGATTTACCAAAGGGCGATCGCGCTCAAACCAGATTGGACAGAAGCTTATCTTAAACTAACAGAAGCTCACATGAGAATAAGCTGGAATTTTTACGATGTTGGCAAATTACACGAATCAATTAGCGCTACTGAAAAAGCGATCGAAATATATAACTCCCAGCTTAAAAATCATCCCTTCGGAAATTTAAGTATTCGCTTCATCACCCCCGAATATTTCACAAATTGGCCCTGGTTAGGCGCAATAGGACACCTGGCTATCAATATAGACATTTATATAAAAATGGGTATTCTTGGCTGGCGACCTCAACACCATACCATTCTTTTAGCGCCTCCCGAACAAGTCATTAACCCCTGTTTACTTAACTACTGGCGACACGAGCTTCACATTATCACTGACCCCTCCCTGATTGAGCGCCTGCTACCATTAGCAAAGAGGATGCGCTGCTTAGAATACACCATGTACCATACAAAACTTGCCAAAGGAGAAATGGTTGATTTAGGTTATGCTTTCTCAGTAGTTCAGGAACAGTGGGAAGCAAAAAAATACCCACCGAGACTTACCCTATCACCATCGGATTATGAGCGGGGATGTAAATGTTTGCAAGACCTCGGCGTACCTAAAAATGCCTGGTTTGTTTGTCTCCACGTTCGAGAAGATGGATTTCGACCGGAAGGGACGATCAGCCACCGGAGTGCAGATATTAATACTTACTTACTCGCGATCAACTCGATTGTAGCGCGTGGTGGCTGGGTCATTCGTATGGGAGATTCAAGTATGAAAGTGCTGCCAGCGATGAAGCAGGTAATTGACTATGCTCACACTGACGCAAAAAGCGATTGGATGGATGTTTTTTTATCAGTGTCTTGTCGCTTCTTCCTAGGAAGCGCTTCAGGTCTTGCGAGTGTTCCCTTAGTGTTTGGTATTCCCTGTGCTATTGCCAACACTTGGCCTATCTCCGGGCGTTCACCTTCAAATCAGGATCTATTTATCCCTAAACTTGCTTGGTCTGAAGTTGAAAATCGCTATCTCACCTTTGAAG
>DATGYA010000212.1:0-5520 GCA_035298405.1 Kamptonema sp.
CATCTCCCCCATCCCCCCATCTCCCCATCTCCCCCATCCCCCCTCTCCCTAACTTCCAGGCTTACATACGTTGTAAGCTTCGTGGGATAAAACTTTTTGGGGAATCAAGAAACTGCCGCAATCTTCGCAGAGCATTCTGTAATTTCGTGTTACAGGAATGCTAATTACGCAACGGTTGTGGCGGAGGCGCTTACCGCCGAATTCTCTGTAATTCTTGTGGCCAAGGGACGCAATTATGGCTCGTGCCTTAATTACCACGTAGTCGGGTAGCCCCCGTAGATCGATGACATCCTGAGTAAATGATGCTTCCCATTCTAATTTTTTGTTTCGTTTTTCCGCGATCGCCAGAACTTCCCGATCCTGTGCCTGACGCTCTTGCGTACAGCGGTGGCACGTTTTACCATATCCCTTGTGACCGCACGGAAAAATCCGTTTTCTTTTAGCCATATAGCAGTGGTGTCGGGTTTGACCCACGCCCCTTAATGCTGCTACCGCACCAGTGATGCTTCCCGGCATCGAGGCAGTCCTACAAGACGCAAAATCTATCCCCTTTCCTAAATAGGTTCTAACTTTACATTATCGAATAGCTGTGAATCGCTAAAACGTCTAAAATCCTAATAAATTTTAAAGTTCTGTGTCTAGGTTTTCTTATATTCGATTGCTTTGCTGTTGTAGTTTGCTTGTGGCTATCAGCCTTGTAGGTTGTCGCGAAAGGGGGCAACAGATTGAGCCATTAGCTCCCCGTTTGGCTTCTTTGCCTCAAGATCCGTTGGTTGAAGTATATTTCAACCACTCGGAAAGTTCTAGCTATCAGGAATTTTACCGCGAACAGAGTAGAGATGGTGACAATTTTGAGCAGCTAATTGCAGATGCGATCGCGGGTGCTCAGTTGACGGTGGATGTGGCGGTACAGGAGTTGCGGTTGCCGAAGATCGCGCAGGCGATGGCTTTGCGGCAACGGGCGGGGGTGAAGGTGAGGGCGATCGTGGAAAATCTTTACAATCGCCCTTGGAGTAGCTTGACGGCGGATGAGTTGCGGCAATTGCCACAGAGAGAGCGCGATCGCTATAGTGAATTTCTTAACTTGGCGGATACTGACAAGAATGGGAAATTGAGTCCGGCGGAAATTCAGCAGGGTGATGCTTTGGTAATTTTACGCAATGCTGGCATTCCGATGATTGACGATACTGCTGATGGTTCTAAAGGTAGTGGTTTAATGCACCACAAGTTTGTCGTGGTGGATGGAAAAACTTTAATTGTGACTTCAGCTAATTTTACACCATCAGATATTCACGGAGATTTTGCGGTGGCGACCAGTCGAGGCAATGCTAATAATTTACTAAAAATCGAGAGTGTAGAATTAGCGAATCTTTTTACTCAAGAATTTAATATGATGTGGGGAGATGGGCCTGGAGGCAAACTTGATAGTAAGTTTGGGGCTAAAAAGTTGTTTCGACCAGTGCAGCAGATTAAGGTGGGCAATGTAACTGTTGCTGTGCAATTTTCACCAACTGCTAAAACTGTTGCTTGGGAAAAAAGCAGTAATGGTTTAATCGATCGGATTTTAGGAAATGCGCGTAAGTCGGTTGATTTTGCGCTGTTTGTATTCTCGGCGCAACGTTTGGTAAATACTTTGGAAATTGACTCTGGGCGCGGGGTGGTGGTACGAGGGTTAATCGATCCTAATTTTGCTTTTCGACCTTATAGCGAGGGGTTAGATATGATGGGTGTGGCGCTGCTTGATAATTGCAAGTTTGAAGCTGAAAATCGACCTTGGAAAAGCGCGATCGCGACTGTGGGAGTGCCGAATTTGCCAGTTGGCGATCGCTTGCATCACAAGTTCGGAGTTGTTGATAGTAAAATTGCGATCGCTGGTTCTCATAATTGGACTGAGGCAGCTAATTATGGCAATGATGAGACGCTTTTGGTAATTGAAAGTGAGACAGTGGCGGCACATTTTGAACGGGAATTTGAGCGTCTTTACAAAGGGGCGCGGTTGGGCTTGCCGAGTGCGATCGCGCAGAAAATTAAGACTCAGAAACAACAATGTACGGCGAAACCTTTACCTAATTCTACTGTTAATAATGTCTCTGGTGACGGGAAGTTAGTTAATTTGAATACGTCTAGTCAGGCGCAGTTGGAGACTTTGCCGGGAGTCGGGCCGAAGTTAGCTCAAAAGATTATTGCCAGTAGAAAACAGCAATCTTTTACATCTTTGGAGGATTTAGAGCGAGTTCCTGGGGTGGGGAAAAAGATGTTGGAAAGATGGCGCGATCGCGTGACTTGGTAATATATTTTGTAGAATTTTTAACGAGTTTGGTTATGTGCGATCGCACATAACTAAACAGGGTTAAATGGAAAGGATTTCAGTAATTTAGAATGTCTCACACCTTAGCGGTTGCTATAGCAGAAGGAAGAAGGAAGAAGGATGAAGGATGAAGGATGAGGTAATAATAGCAAGGGTTTCGGCAATCAAGATAGTCCTAACCGTCTTGGCGGTTGCTATAAAGCCCAACTCTAACTATAGCTAAATTTCAGGATTTAGGTTTGGGCAGCGCGACTGCACGCTTCACCTAATTTTGCTAAGGAAGCGCGATCGCACTAATTTTCAGTTAAAGACTTCTCGATTATGCACCAGGTGTTACTTTTTTGCTCTGACGAAAACGCCTAATTCCTACCAAACCACTAGCGGCTAATGCTAAACCATTTAAAGTTAAAAGTTCAGAAAATTGCAACTCTCCGTCTTCTACTACGGATGCTGCTGTGCGAACTACTATCGCCACAGGAGGGAACAAAAATTGCTTTGAAGTCTCAGAGGCGCGGGAGATGAGTTTAATTTCACTTTTTTGCTGTGGCAATTTTTTAGCAGCAGATGCTTTGGGAGCAGCCACAGCAAATACAAGACTAAACATCAGTGCAGAGATAGTAACTTTCGTCAGTAAATTAGTTGTTTTATTCATAAATCCTCCTCAAGGGAGTCGCGCCACTAAACGTAAGCTCTTAAGATAAAGGGTGTGACCCCCTGTTGCTTACACCCCTCATCGCCTTTTCTTATCATTACTCGTCAAAGTGCTGATGTAAATAGGTTCTGGGCAAAACTTACCAAATCTTTAAAAATCCTTCGCCTTCCGGTTAAATACTGGCCTTACGGAGGCGATCGAACTCATCTATTGCAGGCTCAAACCCACATTCTCACGCTTAATTGTCTCAGTGGCAAAACTAGAGCAAAATAGCGATCGCAGGAAGTAAGTAGGTTAAGTATAAATAAACACTTTTATATAGCAACCGCCAAGGCGGTTAGGACTATCTTGATTGCCGAAACCATTGCTATTATTACCTCATCCTTCTTCCTTCTTCCTTCTTCCTTCTTCCTTCTGCTATAACTTAGATTTTCACGTAACTTTCCCCTCTGGGCGGTATCTTTACCTCCCAGAGGGTCGCGTTTTCTCCGTAATTTTTTTGTTAAATCTGCGATTAATTGCGTCCCTACAGTCGCTAAATTTCTGATTCCAATTCAGTAACCCGCACCTGTACGGGCATCTCAATCGACTTGCTATCAGTTGCTTCTAAAACTTTTTGCTGCTCATCACCCGCCTTAGTTTCCGTTAGCTTCACTCTCAACTTTTCAGCTAAAATATCTCGCTGATTAATCAAGTAAATACTAACTAAAGTCAGCGCCACTCCCATTGACTGTATCGGGTTGAGCACTTCCCCTAAAAATAAATTGCTAAACAGCAAAGCAAAAACTGGAGTTAGGAAAGTCAGGGAACTTAAACTCGTCAAACTGCCACTAGAGGCAAAGTAAAAGAATAAACCGTAGGCGATCGCACCCCCAAACACTGTTGAATAACCCAAGGCCATCCAACCAGAAACATCAATATTCACAAACTGTTGCGATTCTGTCACCGCCGAAAGCCCAAACAACGGCAAACCACCTAAAATCATGTGCCATCCAGTCGCCGCCACCGGATCGGCATAGCGGCAAACCCACCGCACCAAAACCGTACCTACAGCCATCGACAAAGCTGCCAACAGCATCAACCATTCCCCACTTTGGAACAACAACCCAATTCCCGCAGAGTTCGCCTGCGCCATCTCAGGATGTAACCAACCTAAAATCAAGCTCTGCGGCAAACCAATCAAGCTGATACCCAAAAGACCGATCGCCAATCCCAACCAACCCCAAAATCCAATTCGTTCCTGAAACAGCCACAGCGATAAAATCGCCACCGCCAGAGGTTGAGAATCAATCATCACCGATCCCAAACCCGCCCCAGTTCTGACTAAACCTTCTGCCAAAAAGCTTTGAAACATTGCACCGTCCACCAGTGCAAACAGCGAAATCCATAACCAAGCTTTCCAACCCTGCGGCTGAGGTTTACCCATCAGCGCGGCAACCAGCAAGACTAACACTCCCGCCGGTACTAATCGCACTCCTGCCATAAATAGGGGCGTTGTGTTGGGGATAACTCCTTTCATCGCCACCATCGCCGTCCCCCACAGGAAAAACGGTGCGATTAGCAACAGCGCCGCAAAGGGTAGTTTTGATTCACTAAGCTTTAGCTGCATAATTATGTCTCCAAAGAATTTATTGCAGATATATTAAATAATTATGAAGTAATTTTAAGATTTGTGTGCAAACTCAATCAGACTTGGCGGTTGAAACCATGAGAGAGTAGATAGAGCCAAGGTTATCGCCCTTTCGAGATTTAAAACTGGCGATTGTGAGGGGGGAAAGTTGCGATCGCTAAAATTTTAGAGGTATTATTAACTAACCATGCCAGAAAATGAGCCAACCTCCGATCCATTCTTAAAGCAGCTATTAGAGCGATACACTGAAGCAGAAGGGATAGAAATTCAACAATATCTAAATGAATGGGATGTGGCAACTTACATCAGTGTAGCAAACAATATCTTAGACCATGCCACAAGAAAAAATATCGATTCTTTGAAATATCTTCGCAAAGCACATAATTTTAATAAAAAAGGAGCAATTAGGATTCCCAAAATAGGATATCGTTCGGATGGTTCCGCAGTTTATCGGAAAGGGAATGAGTATTTAATTGTTAGACCTGATTCATTTGGGATTGAGAAGATTGTTACTTATGGAGCTAATGATGAGTGAAACTACTTTAAAGCAGCAAGAAACCACTAAAGCTCACATTGTTTATGTATTGGAACAGTTGACTTTGGCGGAGCAAAATGCTAAAGAGGAGCGGCAAGAAATTGCTGTTGAGTTTCCGGGGAATGACGAGGCATTTTCTCTGTTAGAGGAAGTTGAATTATTAACGGTTAATTTGCGAGGTTATGCCAGTCAAATTAAGGAAAGGGGGCAAATTGAAAATGAGGTTCAGGTAATTGGGCAATTGCAAGCAATGCGTTTTTTTAATGTGCCTGTTATTGCTGATTTTTACTTTAGCACTCAGGGAAAGTATGAGCGGATGAAGAGTTATATTAGGATGTTGGATTATTTGCGGTTGTTGATGGTAGAATATTTGCAATTAGTTCTGGGTTTTTTAA
>DATGYA010000213.1:0-2699 GCA_035298405.1 Kamptonema sp.
TTTATTGATAGCTTTGGCTTACAGTTGCGCTATTTTACAGGGACGTAAGTTCAAGCTAAAGGGAATTCAGAAATACATCGGTCGCCTGATTGAGTCGAGGCGATCGCAACGCCGTCATAGTAGTTTTTGGATAGGATTATATGGTCAGTTGTGGGTAGTAGGAATGGAGTTTTGCCATGCAACTATTGCGGAATTGATGAAAATTAGACCCAATAAGCTCCCATTTTTTCAGAGGGGTTTGAAGGCTATGTCCTTTATTTTATCAAGCTTTTGACGGGGTTGTCACCCCGTCAGCTATATTAGCTTTGTCGCCAGAAGAATTTACCCCCTTGCTGGTGCAATTATCCCGCGAGGAACTGTTAGCTAGATTCCGAGAGCAAAATCTTTAGCTATCGTAAATACCTGGATTATCTGAGGCGGCATGAATAAAGCTTAACTTTAATCTACACTTACGATTTGTTTGGGGGTGCGATCGCGCTTATTTTTTCTACAACAAAAGGTTCGCATTTAATTTTCAGTTCAGCCATCAGCTTAACTCCTTTCAAAACCGATCTAACTTTAAAACTGAAGTCCCCAATAACGGGAACTTCAGCTTTAAGCAATGTCCAAGGAGCCAAACCGCTTAAAGTTTCGTCCCACACTCAGGACAAAACTTATTATGCGTCACATTCTTGGCACCGCAACTCGGACAGTAAATCAATTCGATCGCCTGTTCCAAGCTTTTGCGAACTGGTAAACCAATCATCTGAGCATTGCTCTTTCCTGGTGCTACCATCGGATAACAGTTTTCATCCCTGCTCACCTTCACATCCATTAATACAGGGCCGTTGTGAGCTAGCATTTGGGCGATCGCATCTGCCAATTCTTCCCGCCGCGAAACCGCTATCCCCTTAACCCCGTAGGCTGCCGCCAGCATCACAAAATCCGGCATTGACGGCTGCATATTCGACGAAGAATAACGCTCACCATAAAACGCCTGCTGCCACTGCCGCACCATTCCCTGCCAGCCATTATTCACAATCACAGTTTTGACCGCAATGCCATACTGTGCTAGAGTGCCTAATTCCTGAATATTCATCTGGATGCTAGCATCGCCGGCCACGCAAATCACCTGTTCGTTAGGTAGCGCCATCTTCGCACCCATAGCCGCAGGCATCCCGTAACCCATCGTGCCTAAACCCGCACTAGAAATCCAGCGACGGGGCCCATTATTCAGGAATTGAGCCGACCACATTTGATGTTGGCCCACATCCGTTGTGAAATAAGCATCCGGTGCCTGACGATCCAATTCTACAATCACCTCTTGGGGAGAGATGACATCGGGATAGTGAGGAACTTCTAAAGGATAGTCTTGCTTCCAGCGATTAATCCGTGCCAACCATTCCTGAGTGCGATCGCTATTAACCTCGCCAGTTTCCCGACATCGCCGCAGCAAATCAATTAACACATTCCGCACATCGCCTACAATCGGGACTTCTGGCGGGCGATTTTTACCCACCTCAGCGGGGTCAATATCAATGTGAATTACCTTAGCGCGAGAAGCAAATTCATCTAACTTGCCAGTAACGCGATCGTCAAACCGAGCGCCCACAGCAATCAACAAATCGCACTCAGTCACGGCAAAATTAGCATAAGCCGTGCCGTGCATCCCCAACATTTTCACCGACAGAGGATGCTTTTCATCAAATGCACCCTTACCCATCAGCGTTGTTGTTACTGGAATCTGGAACAATTCAGCTAGTTCTTGAATTTCCGCGTGAGCACCAGCCGCGATCGCGCCTCCACCCACATATAGCAAAGGCCGTTCCGCTTGGCGGATCAAATTCACCGCCTGATTAATCTGGCGAGGATTCCCCTTCACCGTCGGCCGATATCCCGGAATCCGCACCGCACCCGGTGCCACCGGTACATAATCAAACTCTTCTAAGCCAACATCCTTGGGTACATCGATCAACACCGGCCCCGGTCGTCCCGTAATCGCGATGTGGAAAGCCTCAGCGACAATCTTCGCCATATCTCTAGGATCGCGCACCACATAGGAATGCTTAACAATTGGTAGCGTAATCCCATAGATATCAGTTTCTTGAAAGGCATCAGAACCGATCGCACTGCGAGGTACTTGACCAGTTACGATTACCATCGGGATCGAATCCATCTGAGCCGTTGCGATCGCAGTCACCAAATTAGTCGCCCCAGGGCCCGAAGTCCCAAAGCAAACACCAACTTGACCCGTAGCGCGAGCGTAACCATCAGCCGCGTGGCCAGCACCTTGTTCGTGGCGCACCAAAATATGCTGAATACCGCCCTCAGCTTCAGCGCGGTAAAGTTCATCATAGATCGGCAGAATTGCCCCGCCCGGATAACCAAAGATATGCTTAACACCATGTCGTCTTAAGCTATCAATCAAAGCAAAACCGCCCGTTGCTCGTTTTGCTGCTACTTTAGTTTTTAGTTGCACTGTTCTCCCTTCCTCAATCTCTCTCTTAAGTTTTAATGAAGCCTGTTATCTTAGTTCTATTTTAATCATCAAGCTAGAAAAGTTTAACCTTAGATATTTTCCACAAAAATTTACAACTGTGAAGAAGGAAGAAGGAAGAAGGAAGAGGGAAGAAGGAAGAAGGAAGAGGGAAGAAGGAAGAGGGAAAAAGGAAGAGGGAAGAAGGAAGAAGAAAATCTCCCCCATCTCCCCCATCTCCCCC
>DATGYA010000214.1:0-1939 GCA_035298405.1 Kamptonema sp.
TGAACATTTTCATTTCTTCTCTCCCTCTTGCCCCCTTCCCCCTGCTCCCCTAAGCATACTAAAAACGGAACAGCCAAACTAAATGGAGGTTACACCTAATGTCTGTGCAATATTCAATCGAACAAATACCCGTTAACCTCAATAAAATTATTCAAGAAATCGAACAAGGTGAACCCATCGAAATAACAAGGCAAGGTCAACAAGTTGCCGTGATTCTTTCCGCAGCAGAATACAAACGGCTGCTGAATAAATCCCCAGGTTTTTGGGAATCTCTCCAACAATTCCGCCAAGAAATTATCTCTGAAGGCATCGAAATTAACCCCGATGAAGTGTGGAAAGATGTCCGCGACAAGTCCCCCGGACGTGAGGTAAATTTGTGAGCCGCTTCTTACTCGACACCAACATCATCTGTCTAATATCGTTTCCATAAAAGTTTGCTACAGATGATAATTTCCTTTTCCCTTTCCCTCTTCCCTTTGCCAGTTAGATGTGTAGCAGCACCAAGCGTAATTCATATAATAGGTAAATAAACAATGAGTATTGAACAAAATGTCCTAGAAATTTCCGGCTTACTTTTCACCAAGGCTATCTTGGGAGATTTACAAAAACTCCAGCAATATTCGGGAGAACCAATGGCGGCTGTTTATGCAGATAACCTCCTGCGAACTATGCTCACCATGCGAGATAAATTACCCTTTGACCCCTATACAGAAGTAGTAATGGCTCTCCATGATGCTATAGCCTTTCAAAACCGATGGATTGACTACAATGCCAGTCAGTACCAGGGAGTTTATGACCTACTGACATCCTTAGTCGAACGAGAAAAACTTAACAACAATGAAGTCGAATCGGCAATCTTAACCCTAGAAAACTTAGGTTTCGACACCCTACCATTTGGTGTATAAGTTGACCTTATTTGAATTCAAAATTCTAAATTACCGCTCTTGTGTCACTCTCATCAGAGAATATTAAGAAACCCGGTTTCTCAGGTCTTGTTGAGAATGGTGCTTGCTGGTGAGTAAAGTAAAAGCACACTTTTCTTGAATGGGTATGTATCTACGCTAGGGTTTCATCAAGGCAGAATAAAGGCAACCCAGTCGAGGAAAATAACACAAGTAAAAAGCTACTTTTCCCTCACGTACTGATTAACATCTACGCAATTATAAGTGTTTTAGCTGCTAGGGGAGAAAAAATAACACAAGTAGTTTCGGAAAAATAACGCCAATTAACTTGCTAGTTAGAGAACTTAACGGTTACGCACCATCGCTGTTTTGACCTCGCTCGGCTTAATATACAAGCTATTAATTTAGACTGTAGGAGCTTCCGTGAGTGGGTCTATCTCTTATCTGTTTTACGCCATCGACAAACCCCTAAAGAAGAGTCAACAGGCAGCCGTTGCCAAACTTTCGCGTCGCGCTTTTCCCACAGGACGGCGGGTAGAGTTTGTCTACCACGTAGACGGTTACGATATTCCTGGCGGCTATGAGAAACTAATGGCTTTGTACTACGACGTAATGGTGCGGCAGGATTACGAACAGTGGACTTTAGGAATGTCAATGCCTTCTAATCCCCAGTTGTATGAAAAGTTGTCCGGTTTTCGTTGCAATGATGGAGAAGGGAGCGGCATCCAAGTCCAGTTGTTAGATGAGCAACGCCAAGGTTCAGATTGGTTACTGTTAGAAATTACCGCCTATATCGACTATGAGATAGTAGAAAAAATTCAAGGATTGCGCCCTTTACCTTGGGAACGGGCAGCGGAAGATGAAGAGGAAGAAGACTATGAAGATGAGGGAGATTACGGTTATGGCAGCGGTGGTGTTTCCAATTTCGACGAACGGTTAGCACAATTAACTAACTGTATTCGAGAAGACGTGCAACGTGGAGATTATCGGGCTTTGTATTTGGCTTGGGACAGATTGCACGTTCTAGATGATAACCC
>DATGYA010000215.1:0-1568 GCA_035298405.1 Kamptonema sp.
ATTACCAATTACCAATTACCAATTATCAGTCGTACCTCATCTACCTGAAAAATGCTATATCAGTATCAGAGGTATTCTGATTCCTGTTCCTTTTTCTTCTTGCTTCTACTATAGCTTTCCATTTAGTGCCATGACATTACTAACGAACGATCCAATGGAAATCCTCAAGCGAAAAGCCATAATCTTCCTCTTGGTATTTATGGTTTTAGGAGGAATACTAATTACATTTCTACATTTACTGGAAGGCACAACCCATACAATTTCGTTAGTAATTCCTCCTCTTACATCAATTACCTGCTTAAACCTTCTGATCTATCTAATTAAGTATCCCCAGCAACTTTACCGAGTCATAAATCTTCTTTTAGCGTGGAGTAGCTTTATCATCATTTTTCCAGAGTATTCTTTTGTGATTGAGGCATGGTTAGACAAGGAAAAACGGTTGATTGATACTTTACCACCGATTTCGTCAGGACTTTTTTTGCTCACAACCAGCATGATTATTTTCTTGCGTCCTCGTCGATTGGTTCGGCTGACAATCCTACTTTGGTTTATTATAGCCGCTCCAGTAGTTGTTTACTTGATATTTCATATCCCAGAATTAGAAACACCTAGAGGCATAGATTTAATCGTTACACTTGTCCCTGCTATGGCTATTAATCTATGCTTCATTCGATTTTATTCGCAACTACAAGATGCAAACAATAAACTTTATCTTGAGCGCTTTCATCTTGTGGAAATTTCCGAAAAAGACGCTCTCACCAGTGTATTGAACCGAGGTGCGGGAGAAAGGATACTCCAAGACTTAATAAATCAATCAGAGGAGCAGATCGGCATTATTTTGTGCGATATAGATCGCTTCAAACAAATTAATGATAATTATGGTCATTTAATGGGCGATCGCGTTCTACAATTAATAGCTCAATGCTGTAAGAATCGGTTAAGAGAGAAAGATATTTTGATTCGTTGGGGTGGCGAAGAATTTTTAATTGTGGTGACAGGAGATGATGAAAAGGAATTAAAACAAATGGCGGAACAGTTGAGATTGGCGATCGCCGATCGACAAATACCGGAAGTGGGCAAAGTCACTGCTTCATTTGGAGTTGCCTTGCGTCAACCGGAGGAGGATATAATTCAGCTATTTGCCAGAGCGGATCGAGCATTATATCGGGCTAAAGGGTACGGGCGGAATCAAGTAATCGCAGCCTAGTAATACTCTTTCTCTAAATCAAGGAGTTTCTGTTTACGGGAAACTCCCCAGCGATATCCTCCAACTCCCCCACTTTTAGGAACAACTCGATGACAAGGAACAACCAATGCAACTGGATTTGTTGCACAAGCACGTGCCACAGCGCGTACTGACTTTGGCTGTCCAATAGCATCAGCAATATCACTATAAGTAACCGTTGTACCAGTAGGAATTGCCTGTAAAGCATTCCAAACTTGCAATTGAAATGCTGTAGCTTTCACGTCGCAGGGAAGATTCGGCAAAGGTAAATTACCGCTCAAATAATCTATTAAAGATTGCATCCATTGACACAATTCTGGATCGGCTTTTTCTAAGGAAGCAT
>DATGYA010000216.1:0-6661 GCA_035298405.1 Kamptonema sp.
GGGAACAGGGAATAGGGAAAAGCCTACACTCTAAGGGATTATGAGCCAAAGGTAAGAGTTGGAGTTACCTAAGCGCCTTGGCGGTTGCTATATGTATGGCGAAGCTTTCCGGCGGCGAAAACCTGGGGATTCAACTGTAAATTTTCGCCCGAATGCTTCGCCTTTGCTACATACTATTTCTGACTGCTTGGAGTTCTTCCATTGAAATTTCCTGAATTTCGCCTGCGAAATCGTTATCTGGTGTCAAAAACAGCATACAGTGACATTCCTTGCGTTCGCGCATGGGAATACACGGACAATTCCAGTAAGCAGCTTTTACTTCTGCTTCTTTATCATCGTAGTGGCGGCAGGGACATAAGGGAGCGCCTAGTTCGTCTTTGTGTTTCGCTAATCCTTCAATTACTACAGCGGTGACAGAAGGTTCTACACAGAAATAAGTCCCTGTGCGCTTAGCATAGGTTTCGGAGAAATTCTTCATCGCCTCCAAAGTTTTTTCGTTGGAGAGTTTTGTGTTTTCTGTTTTTTGCATAATTGGATGGTGCGACGTAATAAGCTTTATTTAATCTAGGACTTACGCATTTTTGGATGGTGAATTTTTGAACCAATTAACCTCTCTTAAAAAGAGGAGGAATATCAAAAACCTGCTATCTTTCATCCCGCCGAACTCCCTTAAAAGGGGTGGAAACTCAAGAGTACCCTTTTTCAGGGGGTTGGGGGATATCTTATTTATAAGTCCTATTTTCTTGATTGTACCGCAGTTGGACATTGGCAACGGGAGGTGCGAGTTTTTCTCGTTAGAGCAATGGACGGAGGAGCTTATTTACAGTTTCTTGTTCATCTGGAGAAGTGGTTAACGGTTAACTGTTAACCGTTAACCGTTAACCGTTAACCGTTAACTGCTAGACTAAACAGCGACCAATAGTTGCTACCACTGATTGAGCTAACTCGTTGAGGGCATAGCCGCCCTCTAGACCAAACAAAATACGACGGGTAATCTCAAGACTGTAGCCAGTGAAAACTCCGTAATCTGAAGGTGAGAGGGCAATACTTGCTAAGGGGTCAGCGGCGTTAGCGTCGTAACCAGCGCTGACAATTAACAAATCTGGTTTGAATTTGGATAAAAATGGCACAACTTGAGATTCAAAGGCTGTGCGGTACTCGGCGATCGCGCTACCGGGATACATGGGAATGTTGAGTACATTGTCGTAGATACCACGATCGTCTGCATAGCCAGTTCCTGGATAACAGGGAGATTGGTGGAGGGAACAGAAAGCGATTTGGCGGTTGTTTTCAACTAGGGATTGGGTGCCGTTACCGTGATGCACATCCCAGTCGAGAATGGCTACTCTGTCAATGCCTGGCTGTTCCAGGGCGTAGTGAGCGGCGATCGCAGCGTTAGAAAACAAACAGAAACCCATACCCCGATCGCTTTCGGCGTGGTGTCCCGGTGGCCTGGTCAGTACAAATACCTGTTCGCCACTGGCGCGAATCCGATCTACACCGTCCAGCCAAGCGCTCACAGCTAGCAGCGCTACATCATAACTATCAGGAGAAACAGGGGTATCGCCGTCCAAGTAGCCGCCACCCTGTCTTGAGAGGTGTTCGACTTCTTTAATGTATTTCTGTAAATGAACCTTTTTGATAGCAGCAGCTAATTCTTCGCCCCGCTTTGCGACTGGAGTGGGCAACTGCCATTCCAGCGACTCGGCCCAAGGAGCGACTTTGAGAGCTTCCACGATCGCACTTAAACGTTCTGGCCGCTCTGGGTGAAGCATACCAGTCTTGTGGAGCAAGAAATCCTCAGAGTAGATGACAGGTAGCATAGACAATTAGAAGTTTTGTACCAGAGAGAAGCGATCGCCAGAACCAGGAATATCTTTAAGACTCGGCTCAATCCGTATGATAACCCGCCTTGATGCTCAAGTCACGATCTCTTTAGCTAGGCACTCTGAGCTTGAGCGATCGCCTATTTGTAGAGATGAAGTGTATGTCTGAGTCAATGGCAGCTAGCATAGAAAACAAAAAGACTCTGTATCTTTGGCTTCAAAATTACACTCAGGAAACGAGCAGTGCCGAAAAAACCTCCAATTCCCAATCAAACTCAACACTGGTTACTCCTCCAGTTGTCTGGCATTTTAAAGCGCAACCCTTTGATGATTTCGCGGTGGATTTTGCGCTGGGCGATCGTTGGTACTGTTTGCGGCCTATTCGCGGCGCTGTATTGGAATGTCTTGGAAGTGATGATTCAATTCTTAGAACGCTTTCAAGGCCCCGCTCTTTTGGTAGTAATGCCGTTAGCAGGTTTAGCCGTGGGTTTAGCGATCCATTTTCTAGGAAATCCAGGCGAAATTGCCGTAATTGTCGATAATATCCACTTTCACGGTGGACGGTTAGATATTCGCAAAAATCCTGCCATGATTCTGGCTTCTTTGGCGAGTATTTCCGCAGGTGGTAGCGCGGGCCCGGAAGCGCCGCTGGTACAGGTGACAGGTTCTTTTGGGACTTGGGTAGGCGATCGCCTCAAACTCGAAGGCGAAAATGTTAGATCGATGAGTTTGGCGGCGATGGCGGCGGGTTTTACTGCTTTATTTGGAGCTCCCCTTGGTGGTGCGATGTTTGCATTGGAGATTTTGCACCACGAGTACGTTTTGGAATATTACGAGGCTTTGCTACCAGCAATTGTTTCTAGTTGCGCTAGCTATTTGGTATTTGCAGGAATTACCCGTTTAGGTATTGCCCCAACTTGGCATTTTCCCCAGTATCACCTCAATAATATTGATGATTTTGCTTTAGCCGTATTCTACGGAATTATTGGAGCAGTGGCGGGCTGGATTTTTATGGCTATTTTTAGAGGTTGCGATCGCGCCTTTGCCCGAATTCCTGGGCCAGTTTACGTACAGACAACTATTGCAGGGCTAATACTGGGTGCGATCGCAGCGATTTTGCCACTAACTCGTTACTTTGGTCACGAAGAATTAGAATCAGTAGTTACAGGTAGCTTTTCTGTTAATTTTCTCTTGATTTTAGCATTAGCAAAAATGGCAGCAATTAGCGTCACAGTTACAGGTGGGTGGCGCGGCGGGTTTATTATCCCTTTATTTTTCACAGGCGCTTGTATCGGCAAAGCAGTTGCCACATCCATACCTGGTTTAAATCCTGCTTTAGCAATGATTTGTACTATGGCGGCTTTAAATGCAGCAGTAACTAGAACTCCGATCAGTACGACTTTACTACTAGCAAAACTGGCAAATATTACCCCTTTAACGCCGATTTTATTTGCGAGTTTAGTGGGCTTTTTTCTATCTCCGAAAGTGCCTTTAATTACCTCTCAGCTTAAGTCGGGGCCAAAAGTAGTGGTTGAATAGTAACTAGAAATAAGAAGGATTTCACTACTACTCTCGCGAGTTGAGTTAAGGTTGTGCGATCGCCTATTTGCTGAATCTGAGTTGGGTTAGCTGTTCAGCCACAGGGCGCGATCGCCATTTCACACACCAAAAGCGCCCCGTGGGGAGCTTTTACTTCAATATCCCCAACTCAATCTAAGCCTTAACTTGCTAGAATAGTTTAGATCCCTTAACTGGACTTACTCATCTGAGGCTGAGGATGCGATCATAAAAGCTGAGATAGATAATGCACGGACGGCTGAAAAAATGAAAATTATTAAAGGAAAGTAACTTAATGAGTACCACAAAACAAGAACACTTTGTTCCTAACTTTTATTTAAAAAAATTTGCTAATTTAGCTTTAAGTAAAAATGAAAACGAAGACAAATATATTGAGGTCTTTGATAAAAAAGAACAAAGAATGTTTTCTTCAAACACAAAGAAGTTAGCTAAAGATGGGCGCTTTTACGATTTCCCCATTGAATTATTTGGAGAAAATGACAAAATTTTCGATAAATTATTGCAACGATATGAGGAGATTATAGCACCTTTTTATAAAAAATTTGAGACAAAGTTATCTTATATTATAAACTTAGATAATAAGCAAAAGTCTCAAATTAAAGCTATAAAAAAGATGGAGAAAAAATACTGGTCTTATATTTTAGCTATACAAGCTTTGAGAACACCTGAATTTAGAAATTTTATAAATGAAGTTAAACAAAAAGCTGCAAATGAAAACATTACTCAAGAATTTTTAGAGAAAAAAAGTAGTGAAGAGATAGAAAAAATCAAAACTTCTTATCCTGAGTTAAATTCAGCATTTACTAAAGATTTTTTGATTGAGACAACATTAAACATAATTAATATATTACATGATGAATTCATGCCGATAACCCATCACAATTTTTTTGTGAATCATCTCCATGATTTATCAAAAATTTTTGTAAAACATAAATGGATAGTTGGAGTTAATCAAACCGAGATTCCTTTTTATACTTCAGACCATCCTATTGTGAAAATACCTTATTTTCAAACAGGGTATGCTTCAGATGGAATAGAAATTTTATTTCCAATCAACTCTAAATTTGTTTTAGTTTTGAGAGATAAAAAACACCCAAAAAGTTATGAAGGAGATTGTAAATTAGTAGTATTGAGTGAAGATGAAGTCAATAACTATAATAAAGCACAAGTTTATTGCAGCAACAGATTTATATTCTGTCAGAAAAAAAGCTTTGAATTAGTCCAAGAGATTTGCAAACAAGAACCTGACGTTTGTTCCGGGGTCAAAGATAGAATGAAGTTTATCAAATAATTAAAAGTTGTTGTTAATTAAAACAATGATTAAGAGACAAAGTTATAAGTTGAATTCATTTTTATCAAAAGCATACCTGACAGCCTCTTTATTGCTGCCTGGAAACTTGATCTCAATAAACGATTTATCAAATTTCAAGCCTGCTTTTTCCATGACGTGAATAGATCCAGAGTTAACCGCTAAAGCCTTAGCAAAGACGCGCTTTGTACCTAATTCAGTAAATCCTTTGTGAATGAGCGCGATCGCACCTTCCATTGCATAGGTTTTACCCCAGAATGCTCTTTTTAAGCGATAGCCAACCTCTATATCCTCGCTACTATCTAAAGGCGGGGGAAAATGAAACCAGCGAATAAATTCACCCCTCAATTTTTCCTCTACTGCCCAATATCCATAGCCTTGATAGTCATCATAATATTTGAGAAATCCTGTAAACTTTGAGAGCGAATCTGTTCGCGATCGCTACGCTTTCCCCATTAATGTACTGCCTTATTTCGGGGTAGCCGTCCAGCAGATATAAGTTATCAACATCCGCCTCACTAAAGTAACGAAGAATCAAACGTTCTGTTTCCAGAAAAACCCTCCTACCTCATTGCCCTCAAATGTTGTATTTATAACGTCTAATCGCGCTAAAAATAGTCAAATTATGTTATAATTTTAGGCGTAACTCGCAATATTTGGCAACTCAAGCAAAGATAAATCGATTTTAACGCATTTTTCTGGTTTCTAGCTGCCAAATTCAGAATTTTATGGAGTATTTCATCCTATGAGCACCCCTGAGTCGCGGATTATCCCAACGGATCTGCGGAATGAGATGTCCCGGTCTTACCTAGAATACGCCATGAGCGTAATAGTAGGACGGGCACTACCAGATGCTAGGGACGGTCTTAAGCCTGTTCACCGCCGCATTCTCTATGCTATGAACGAATTGGGCTTGACTCCGGATCGACCTTTCCGCAAATGCGCCCGCGTCGTGGGGGAAGTATTGGGGAAATATCACCCGCACGGCGATACAGCGGTGTACGACGCTTTAGTGCGGATGGCTCAAGACTTCTCAATGCGCCAACCCTTAATCGATGGACATGGCAATTTTGGCTCCGTTGACAATGACCCGCCAGCGGCGATGAGATACACGGAGTGTCGGTTAACGCCATTGACTAGCGATGCGATGCTGCGAGATATCGACTCGGAAACCGTCGATTTTGGCGATAACTTTGACGGTTCGCAGCAGGAACCGCTGGTTTTACCATCACGCATCCCGCAAATTTTAGTCAACGGTTCTTCCGGAATCGCTGTGGGAATGGCGACGAACATTCCGCCGCACAATGTGGGAGAAGTAATTGAAGGTTTAATGGCATTAATTGCCAATCCAGAAATTACTGACATTGAGCTGATGCAGTACATTCCCGGCCCGGATTTTCCAACGGGGGCACAGATTTTAGGGAAAGCCAGCATCCGGGAAGCTTACACCACTGGCAGGGGTTCAATTACGATGCGCGGAGTAGCTGCGATCGAAACTATTGAACATCCAGGTAGACCGGATAAAGAAGCAATTATTATCACAGCATTGCCTTACCAAACTAATAAGGCAGCGCTGATAGAAAAAATTGCCGAAATGGTGAATGAAAAGCGTTTGGAGGGGATTTCTGATATTAGAGATGAGAGCGATCGCGACGGAATGCGCGTTGTCATCGAACTCAAACGAGATGCCTATCCCCGCGTCGTTCTCAACAATCTCTACAAACAAACACCACTACAAGCCAACTTTGGCGCTAATATGCTCGCGCTAGTAAATGGAGAACCCCAATTACTCTCGCTCAAGCAATTTCTCAGTGTCTTCTTAGATTTTCGGATTGAGACAATTACACGACGCACTCAATACGAACTACGGAAAGCTGAAGAACGCGACCATTTACTCCAAGGTTTATTAATTGCCCTCGACAATCTAGATGCAATCATTCGTCTAATT
>DATGYA010000217.1:0-17961 GCA_035298405.1 Kamptonema sp.
CCATCCTGTGCCCGATCCTCCAAATCCTCGGAACTCCGCACCAAAGCCCCCGCACCGCCAGCAATAATTCCCTGTACCAACTCCGGTGGCGTACAGAAAGTGGGGGGACATTCCGCTGCATCTAAAACCCCCAAACGACCAGATGTTCCGGCACCGACATAAAACAGCCGCCCGCCTTGGCGTAAAGCCGCAGATGTGATGTCGATGGCTGTTGCTAAAGGTTCGCGAGCTGCTGCGATCGCAGCCAAAGTTTGAGCATCCTCTCGGTTAAACAGATCCACCAATTCCAGAGAACTCAATGAGTCTAATTTCTCACTATTGACATTTACTTGTTCTGTCAACAGATGGCCGCGTTCATCCAAATTTTTCATTATTTTCAACACACCGCTGTTACTACTCACATCTTGCACCATTGTCAATAAGCCTTTCACTGGCAGGCAGGATGCCTACCCCACAAGAAAGTTAGCTCTTTGTGGTACAGGCCTCTTGCCTGTTATTGGTATTGATGCAATATACCTGCTCATTGCCGATCACAAAAGTCCTTCCAAGCGGCGGCGAAGCGCGTCAAGTTCGCTTTGGGACATCTCAGAATCCGACTGCTCTTCTTCCGGTTGCCAGTCTGTCTCTTCGAGATTATTTTCTGGGGGAATAGCCAATGCCCCAGCCGGGATCAATTCCCAGTCATAATCAGCATCGGAGCAGAAAGCCCTGACTTCCTCTTCGTCGATGGGTTCCACTAAAGGCGTAGGGAAATCTTGAGCCTCTAGCATTACGCCAAAGCGAGTCGCGTCCTCTTCCGACTCAAACATCAGAACCTTATTGCGATCGCCGAGCTGTATAGTATGGATTCCCTCATTTTCTTTTCCAGCATTGAAGAGCAAAACGAACACTCGCATAAGTTTAACAGACCTTCTTAATCACCGCTTTCTAATATAGAAGGGATTGGCCTGTTCGAGGGAATCTTAGGGTAAAAGCGGTTTGACCCGATGGTGTCAACTCTAACTTCAACTCTCCACAGTGCGCCCTGGCAATTTCGCGGGACAGGCTGAGTCCGAGCCCTAGTCCTTCAATATGGCGGTTATGGGCGGAATCTCCTCGGTGAAAACGGTTAAAAATCCGTTCGCGATCGTCGGCTGGGATATCTTGGGAAGAGTTACTAACAGTTACAGAGACAATTAATTGTTTGGACTTGGCTTCAATCCGCACCCATCCGAAGGGGAGATTATATTTAACTGCATTAGTAATTAGATTTTGCAACACTTGAATGAGCAAATCGCGATCGGCCTTAATCCGCAATCCTGGCTGAATCTGTAAATTTACTGTTAAATCGGGGGCTAGCAGTTCAATATCTTCTGCTAAAGTTAGCAACATCTCCGACAAATCTAACTCAACTTGATGTAGGCGCATTTTCCCTGCATCCGCTAGGGATAGTAGCAGCAGTTTGCGTACAATCGAACCTAATCGACGCACCTCATCGATGAGGTTACTTAGATTTTGCTGAATTTCGGAGCCTGACTCGGCTTGTTGTAGCGCCCGTTCCAATTCACCTTGCAAAATTGCCAAGGGGGTTTTGAGTTCGTGGGCGGCATCAGCGCTAAAACGGGATGCTTGTTGAAAGCTACGTTCTAGGCGTTCCATCATTTGATTGAACACCTGAATTTGTTCTAAAAATTCCACATCTACTGCACCCACTGGAATGCGTTGGTCTAATCCTTTAGCTGTCACTTGTTGTAAAGTTGCAGTTACTTCGCGGAGCGGTTTCAAAGCACTGCCAGCGAGAAACCAGGCACTAATTGCAACTATAATTAGGACTAAGGGTATTGAAATCAGAAAGATATTAGAGATCGCACTCATTTCGTGTTCAAATAGGTCGAATTTGACTGCGATCGCAATCCGAATAAACGGTGCTGTGGCTCCGCCCACCCGCCAATTTCCCATCGCAGTATGATGCTCGATCATTGGCGATAATTTGTTGATCCTTTCTTCTCTATTTCTCAGTTGTGGTGGTTCTCCCATTACTTCTGGCAGTGCTTCTGGTGCCATCCCCAGCGACCATTCTGGCAGGAATTCCTCTCCCTCTCTAGGTGGCCGTGGAGGGTATCGGCGCGGTCGTGGGCGGTGTCCTTGGCGAGGCGGAAACCGCCGCTGCCGCTGTGTTTCTGGAGGCGGAAGCCGCTGTTGTGGCCCGAAGGCCAACTGGTCAGGAAATAATTTTTTGGGTTCTAAATCTGATGGCCAACTGGTAGATTTAAACAAAGTGTTTCCATCCACATCAATAACTAATAGCGCGATCGCGCTCGGCGAATTCACCCCGAAGAAAGTGGGTAATGCCATTTCATAACCCGACCAATGCTCCACCCGACGAGGCGAGGAAGACTCTCGCAACAAGTGACTTTTGATTTCACTATCAAAGCGAGCTAATTTTGTCTTATAAATTAAGAACCAAGAAACTAAGCCAAAACCCACTAAAGCCGTACCTGCAAGCATTGCAGATAACAGAGCAATGCGGAAACGAAAGGAATGGCATTTCACGATTAAACTTCCGGTTTACGAAAACAGTAACCAACGCCGCGCACGCTTTCAATACAATTACTTCCTCCCAGACGTTCCAGCTTTTTGCGAATTCGCTGAATGCAAACATCGACTAAGTTTGTACTGGGATTAAAATCGTAGCCCCAGACGTGCTCTAAAATTTGCGTGCGGGTTAACACTCGCCCAGGGGAACGCATTAAGTATTCTAGTAAATTGAACTCGCGGGTGGTAAGTTCTACCGACTGTCGATCGCAAGTGACTTCGCGAGTAATGCGATCCAATTTGAGGAGACCGAAGCTTAAAATATTTTGGCGCTCGCCAGAGACGCGGCGCACAACTGCATGAATGCGTGCGATTAGTTCTTCTACAAAAAATGGTTTAGCTAGATAGTCGTCAGCTCCAAGATTTAGTCCTTCCAAGCGATCGTCAAGTTCGTTGCGAGCTGTCAGTAAAATCACGGGTACATTGCGGCCAGCTCGGCGCAAACTTTTGAGGATTGCCAATCCATCTTTACCTGGAAGCATAATATCAAGGATGAGCACATCATATTCGTTGTCCATCGCCCGGAGATAGCCTTCATCACCGTTATCGCAATAATCGACAACTAAACCTTGCTCTTTTAATCCAGCACAGACGAAGCTGGCAATTTTCGCTTCATCTTCAACATAGAGAATATTCATAATTTCGCTCCTTTACTTATTCTACTACGACACGGCATTAAATTAAATTACAAATTTGTCATCTAATTGTAGGTGTAGTTGTCATCTTCAGATTATTTAATTGAAATATCAACAAGTATTTCAATTATTTTCAGGGAGAACTCTAATGATTAGACGTTACTTATTGCCATTGAGTGTAGCATCTCTGATATCGATTGGGAGTGCGATTGCGATTGCTCAACCACAATTCCGAAATCTAAATCCTGAAAGTGCGATCGCTCAATTTCCCGGTCAATTTCCCGGTCAATTTCCCGGTCAATTTCCACTTTGTCCACCCCCACCACCTCCGATGGGGATGGAATCAGGGAAAATGCCAGAACCCGAACCCCCTTGGGCAAAAGATATCAACCTCAGTAACGAGCAACGAGCGCAGATCCAGGCTGTTCGCGAGCAGGGCATCAAAGGTATGCAACAACTGCAACTGAAACTTTTTGAGGCGGATTATCAGATGCGATCGCTCTTAGACAGCAGTGCCCCAAAAGAACAATTACGGCAACAATATCAGCAGATCCAAACTTTGCGCCAGCAACTCGATAGCGATCGCTTTGAAATGATGTTAGCTGAGCGCCAAGTGCTAACGCCACAACAACTTACTGAACTTAAACAGTTAATGCAGAAGTGGGAGCGGCCTCGGTGAGAAGTATAATTGCTTTGCTTTGGAAAATTACAAAACTGTAATTCAGAACAGAGCAGAGCCGTCATTTTCGTTAAATGTAATCTAAATATGATCGTTGAAAAATCAATCATTGAATGAGTAGGAGAAATAGATGTCTGCCTTAAAAGCAATGCAAAATCGGCAAGTTAAATCAGAAATTGCGGGTGTAAAAATTGACGATCTGGTTGCTGAATTTGGTTCGCCACTGTTTGTTTATTCGGAGCGATCGCTACGCCGTAAATTTTTCACCATCCGCAATGCTTTCGCCATTCGTTATCCGGATGTAGCTTTTAGTTGGTCGTACAAAACCAACCACTTAAAAGCAATTTGTGCGATTATGCACTCCTGTGGCGCGATGGCGGAACTTGTCTCAAAAATCGAGTATGACAAAGCGAAATCCCTTGGCATTCTGGAAAATCAAATTATTCTTAATGGCCCGCATCAACCCTTTGAAACTTTAGAAGCGGCGGTACGAGATGGCGCGATCGTTAATGTGGATTGCTTGGATAAAATTTATGATTTAGAAGCGATCGCTACTCGTATTGGTCAGGTAATTTCAGTGGGACTCCAACTCAATTTCGATGTTGGCATTCAGCCTAAATGGTCGCGCTTTGGCTTTAATTTAGAATCTGGTCAAGCAATGGAAGCAATTCGACGCATTGCTAGCGGTGGTAAATTGCGCGTCAACGGATTACACAGTCATATTAACCCTTTCATTATTGAACCAGCAACCTATACTATTCAGGTTGAAAAAATAGTGAAATTTGGTTATCAAATTGAAGCTGAATTTGGTTGGCGAATGCAATCAATTAATATTGCTGGCGGTTTTCCTTCCCGTAGCCGCCGTAAAGGAATGTATCACGCATCAGAGGTGATTTTACCGCTAATTGATGAATATGCAGATGCCATTTGCGATGCTCTTTGGGCAAACTTAAAACCCGGACATACACCCAAATTAATTATCGAATCTGGTCGAGCAATGGCTGAGGAAGCTGGGACACTAATTACTACAGTTTGCAGAACGAAATGTTTACCCGATCGAACTAGCAGTTATGTTGTTAATGCGATTGATGAGGGGATTTCTTTGCCTCCTCTCTCACGCGGTACGCGGTTAGTAATCTCGACGATAGGAGCCTACAATAATAGGCAATGGATGCAGTTTATGGCATCTCGCCCCAACGTAGTATTAGTGACAGAAACAGGTAATCTGGAACTGATGCGGGAAGCAGAATATTTAAGTGATTTAGAGTGTTGATAACATCTACTATTTCACCTAGAGGGAGGGACTAGGGGCTATGGAAAAAGGGCATATAATCAAGCGATTTAGGATGTTAGAATGTCCTATTATCTATGCTGCTACTCCTAAAGTTATGTTTCTGAAAGAGGTTAGTAATAAGCATTTCGTTCTCGAAATCGCAGCGTGAAAATACTACCTCTGCCCAATTCACTTTGTACAGTTAGGCTACCACGATGTGCTAAGGCTATAGCTTGCGCGATCGCTAACCCTAATCCCGCTCCACCAGTAACGCGATCGCGCGAACTATTAACTCTATAGAAACGGTCGAAAATTTGTTTTTGATCTTTTGCTGCAATCCCAATTCCTGTATCTTGAACATGAATTATAACTAGATGGTCACTTTTCTCTAAAATAACAGTCACTTTTCCACCTGCGGCAGTGTATTGAATAGCATTGACAATCAAATTAGAAACTAAGCGATAAAGCTGGTCGCGATCGCCGATAATACTTAAGGGTTGATGCACTCTGACTTCAGATGTTAGCGTTACGTTGGCTGCGATCGCCAATGCTGCCAATTCTTCTATTAAGTCGCTAATAACATCATTCAAACAACACAATTGGCTCTGCACTGGTGTGGGTTGTTTGTCCATGCGAGCTAGCAACAGTAAATCAGTAACTAAGTGGGTTAATCGCTGGTTTTGACGCTCTATTGTTCGCAGCACATCCCGCGCTTCTTTTTCATCTAAATCAGGCATTAAAAGCGCTGATTCGACTGTCGCTCGCGCCGCAGCTAAAGGTGTTCGCAATTCGTGGGCAGCATCGGCGGTAAACTGTTGAATTTGTTGATAGGACTGGTAAATCGGTTGCATCGCTAATCCGGCTAACCACCAACTAGAAATTCCTACTATAATTAACGCTAAGGGTAATCCTAATTGCAAAATCAATTGCACTGTACTGAGATAATCGTTAAAGTCTTTGAGGCTCCGTCCTACCTGAAAATAACCCCAATCTTGCTGAGATTGAGTATGCAGCGACACGGAAATTTGATGATAGATATTTCCTTTACTATCAGTTATAATTTGCCAAGGTTGGGAGTTAAATACTGATGGTAGTTCCTCAGAATAAAGACCTGCGATCGCAATCAAATCTCCTGAAGTATTAAATAAACGAATATAGTAAGATCCTTGATTAATAGCGCTTAAAATATGACGGTTAGCTACAGCCTGCTTTTGAATGCTATTAACTCCAATTAAGCGGAGATTGGGTAAAAGTTTATAGACAATAGGCTCTAAGCGTCCGGGTTGTTGCAATTTGATTTCTAAGCTGTCATGTAGAGTCCCCGCTACAGATTTTAACTCACTATCTAAAGCTACCCAATGAGCATGAGCGATCGCTTTATAAACCCCAAACCCTAATAAGCTCAAAATCAAACCCATAACTCCAGCAATTGAGATCGCTAATCGCCACCTCATCTGGTTAAATAGTTTATTTTGATTCATAATCCCACGTTCAGGCGATATCCTACACCATGTACAGTTCCTATTAGATTTGCGGCACAGCCAACAGATTCTAATTTGCGCCTTAACAAACGCATTTGAGCAGCTACTACATTACTAAATACGTCTGCGCCTACCTCCCATATCTGATTCCGAATCTGGTCGCTCGTGACAATTTGGTTTGGGTGCTTCATAAAATATTCTAGTAGTTGAAATTCCTTATTTGTTAGTGAAATTACCTGCTTTTCGCCGTTTGATTTGAGATGATAAACTGTTCGCGTTCCGTAATCGAGGGTGAGGTTTGCAACTGTCAGTTGTTGGGGTTGTAGTTGGGGCGATCGCCGCTGTAAAGCCCGCAATCTTGCTAACAGTTCTGCCATGCCAAAAGGCTTTACCAAATAGTCATCAGCCCCCGCATCTAAGCCAATAACTTTATCTTCCATTCTATCTCTAGCTGTTAGCATTAAGACAGGCAGATGGTTGTTTTTAGCACGCAGCCGTTGGCATAATTCTAATCCTGATAATCCCGGTAGTAGCCAGTCAAAAATACCCAGAGTATATTGCATCCACTGACTTTCCAGATATTCCCAAGCTTCATTGCCATTTTGTGCCCAGTCAACGATATATTTTTCCTGATTTAAGGTGCGTTTGATAGCTTTTCCCAAATCTGGTTCATCTTCAACGAGAAGGACTCTCATAGAATTAATCAGTGATTTTAGTTTTTGTTTAAATCCCGCGAATTTGCATTCAAAAATGAAATTTAGATGAAGTTTTTAAGATAGACACGAATAATCTACCGCGTCTATCTTGGAAATAAGCTGACTATTGATTGAAGTTAAAACGACCGCTCACTTTTTCTGCGTTAATATCCGCAGTTACTTTTACTATATATTGTCCGGCTGCTTTCACGGGAAATAAAACAGTATAATGTTTATCCTCAGCATCATACTTTAAGGCTAATGTTTGCTGCTTTCCATTGGGCAATTGAACTTGAGCCGTTACTTTTGCGTTAGGTACTGGTTCGTGGTTGTCACCTTTTTGCAAATACAAATCTAAGTGAGTTCCGGTATCTTCTTTCTCCGTTAGAAACTCTAAGTGGTAAGCTCCAGACTCGACAACTTGACCCCCTTTAGATTCTTTAGGGTGATCGGTTTTAGCAGTAGCCGCAGGGGTCGCAGTTGGAGCAGGGGATGCAGGTTGAGAGGCGACAGGAGAAGATGCTGGGCTGCTATTTTGATCGCTTGCTTGGTCGCCTTTACTGCAAGCTCCCAACAACAGCAATCCTACACTCCCGAAAATAACCAAGCTTGACTTAAACGATTTCATGTTTTTTACCCCTTTTTAGGTAATTGATAATTTGGAAAGACTTCTTAAGCAATCAACACTCAGTATACATTTTTAAGGGTAATCTCTCTACTATTTGCAACAAATCATGGACTTTTTTTAGTAAATAACAACTTCCCAAACTTAGAATACAATGCTGGCAATACTAGCAGCGTTAAAGCTGTAGAGGTAAACAATCCACCCAATACCACGACTGAGAGTGGTTGCAAAATTTCTTTTCCAGGGCCGCCCTCAACTACCAAGGGCGCTAACCCTAAAGCCGAGGTAAAAGCTGTCATCAAAATTGCATTCAGCCTTTCCATAGAACCTTTAATTAAGATTTCTTTTAAAGGCATACCTTCGGCAAATTTCGTATTGTAATTATCCACCAACAGCAACCCATTACGAGTAGCCACCCCAAACAAAGTAATAAAACCTACTAGAGAGGCGATCGAAATAACTCCTCCAGTCAAAGCTACTGCAAAGACTCCTCCTACTAATGCTAAAGGTAGATTAATCATAATCATCACAGTTGAAGGAATGGACTTGACAGAAAGGTACATAATTATCGCGATCGCGACAAAAGCGATCGCACTAGAAATTAAAATATTTTGCGTTGCCCTTTCTTCAGCTTCAAATTGACCTGCATACTGGATATAGTAACCAGCAGGCATCTGGACTTGTTGCTTAACTTTAGCTCGAATTTCATTCACAACAGATCGCAAATCTCTACCCTTCGCGTTAGCCGCCACAACAATTAGGCGGGAAACATTCTCGCGGTTAATAGTATTAGGGCCGGTGCCGTTGTCAATTGTAGCAACTTGAGCTAGAGGAATTTTATTACCAGAAGGAGTATCAATTAATAAATTCCGAATCGTGTCCAAGTTTTGACGCGCTTCTGGTTTTAACCATACAACAAGGTCAAAGGTTTGTTGCTTCTCCAAGACTTCGGACACGACTCGTCCATTAAGCGCAGTTTCAATAGTTTCAGAAAGTTTTCCTATTGTTAAACCATACCGACTAGCTGCTGCACGGTCAAAATTAATTTGAATTTGTTCGATTGGTACTTGAGGTTCGAGTTGCAAATCGACAATCCCTTCAACGGTTTTCATCACATTATTTACTTGTCCCCCAATAGTACGGAGTTGCGCTAAATCTGGGCCGAAAATTTTAAGTGCGATCGCACTTCTTACCCCAGACAAAACCTCATCCATACGGTGCGAAATAAATCCACCAATATTCGGCGCTACCCCTGGTAATTTACCGAATTCGTCCCGAAGTTTTTCCAGAGTTTTTTCCCGATCTTTCATCCCTTCATTGCTTAACTCTATATCTAAATGCCCCAAATTAACTCCTGCTGCATCACCATCTCCAGGCGCACGTCCTGAACGCAACTGCACGTAGGGAAATCTAGGATCGCCCTTAAGTGCATCTTGAATTGCCGATCCAGCACTATTAGTAGCTTCTAAAGATACACCGGGATATAGCAATACCGTATTAACCAAAGTTTGCTCCTGAAACTCTGGTAAAAACACTCTTCCTAATGAGGGAACAATTACAAATGCAGCCACCAAACTAGGAACGGTGAGAGATAAAATAATTCCCGAACGGCGTATTGAAAATTTTAAAATTGGATGATAAAAACTCTTAAAAAATCTTGCTACCCAAGGTTCCCTTTCTGGCAAGCGACCGTGAGGTAATAAGATAGCACATAAAGCTGGAGTCACCGTCATTGCTGTCACGCTAGAAGCTAAAACTGCTACTAAGTAGCCAATTCCCATCGGGATAAAAATACTCCCTTCTACACCAGCTAAAGCAAAAATTGGGGAGAAGACAACTATCGTAATAATAGTGGCTCCAAATACCGAATCGCGTACTTCTTGACAGCCTTCAAATACAACTTCTAACACCGGACGAGGGTGGGAAGAGTATTTGTTTTCTCGTAAACAACGATAAACATTTTCGGCATCTACGATCGCATCATCAACGGCGGAACCAATTGCTACCGCTAACCCTCCCAAAGTCATCGTATTCAAACCCTGTCCCAACCAATTAAGTGCCAGCACTCCTAGCAGTAAAGATAAAGGAAGAGCAGTTAAACAAACTACAAGGTTGCGCCAATTCATCAAAAAAGGAATGAGAATAAGGGCAACGATAATACTACCTTCAACTAAGGCTTCTGTAACATTTTCAATTGATGAATCAATGTAGTTTTCTTGCCGAAATGTAGCGGTGACTTTAATATCTTTAGGTAAGCCTGATTTGATCTCTTCCATTGCGGCTTCAATCGCACGAGTGACTGTTGGAGTATCGGCACTAGGCTGTTTATTAATCATCACAATAATTGCCTTTTTACCATTAAAACTGCCATCTCCTCGTTTGATCGCTGCACCAATTTGAACGTCAGCAACATCCCCAATCTTAACAGGTGTTCCCTTACGAGCAGTAATTACGGAAAGCTCTAAATCTTCAATAGATTCGATTCGCCCAATTCCTCTAATTAACTTTTCTCGATCTGCGGTAATTAAATAGCCGCCCGGAGCATTTATATTCGCCTCAGCGGCCGCCACTGTAACGTCTTTTAATGATACATTAAAAGCTCTGAGTTTCACGGGATCGACTAATACTTGATATTGGCGGATATCGCCGCCATAGGCAACTACTTGACTAACACCGGGAACAGCTAAAAGACGATTTGTTACTTGCCAATCTACAATTCGCCGCACTTCCATTAAAGAAGTTGTTTCAGAGGTAAAGGCGTATTGAAGGACAGTTCCAACAGGAGAACTAATTGGTGAAATTTGCGGAGTTTCGACTTCTTCAGGTAGCTTGCTTTGAGCTTGCTGCAATCGTTCTGTGACTAATTGACGGGCTTGATAGATATCAGTTCCCCAGTTAAAGATAACTTTAACCACAGAAATTCCTGCTGCACTCGAAGAGCGTACTGCTGTTACTCCTGGCGTTCCATTAATGGCACTTTCAATTGGTAAAGTTACTAAGGATTCGACTTCTTCAGGAGCAAGTCCAGGGGTTTCGATTTGAATTTCCACTTGGGGAGGTGCAAAGTTAGGGAAAACATCTAAAGGCATTTGGATGATGGTGCGAAAAATCCAAAAGGTAATGACAATTGCACCAAGAATAACTAGCCAGCGGCGGGCGATCGACCATTGAATAATATTACTCAGCATTTTAATCAGGGAAAAAAGTTAAAAGTTTAGTGTTGACTGTTTCCAGTTAGCAGTTAATGGTCAACTATTAGCGATTATTTTAAGTATTTGGCGGGTGAGGTTCTTCATTGTTTCCCACTGAAACTGAGTGAGATAAGATCGGCTACTTGGAATTGTTAAGCTCAGGCTCTGTTTCATAGACAAAAGCCTCGCATTCTGAATTACGGGCTGCCACAAATCGATCTCTCTTCCGGCGACCAGCCAAAACGCCAACTGAGAACGCCACAGCACCAAGTATTGTTCCTCCTACCGCTCCCGCCAACCATAAAGGCAGTGGGAAATTGTTAGGATTAACCTCTATAGGCTTTGAGGTTATTGCCTTCTTTTCTTCGCCTTCTGAGTGTTTGCTGGTACCCCGCAAGGATTGAGCATAAAGTTGAGGAGCACGCTGCGTTACGATCAAATCTCCCTCGAACAAACCGCTTTTTACCTCAACCATGTCGCCGGAAATTTGACCTAATTCGACTTCAACAGCTTGATAGGCATTGCCATTTTGGAGATAAACTGTTTCTTTACCATTAACATTTACTATAGCGGTATTCGGAATTGCTAAAATATTTGTTGCAGTCTGGTTAGTTAAAATCTCCAATTCTACAAATAGCCCCGGCTTCAACTCGCCGTCAGGGTTATTCAATTGAGCTTGCATCGGCACTACCCGCGTTTCTCCTTGCACCGTTGACCCAATTATTGCAATCTTTCCGATGAAAATGCGGTTCGGTAAGCTTGCCAATGTTACTCTCACTTCTTGCCCCAGTTTAACTTGATTTAAGTCTTTTTCGTAAATATTTGCTGTAGCAAAAACACTACTGTCATTTAATAGAGTCATTAGTGTTTTTTCGGCAGCATTAACTGATTCTCCTAGCGTGATTTCTCGGTCAGAAACAGTGCCATCAATAGGAGCGAGTACGGTAACAAGACCTTTATCGTTAGCAGCAGTTCCTAGTTGTTGAAGACGCGCTTCATAGGCTGAACTGCTTAGGCGAATGCGGGATTGAGCTATTTCTGTTGCGGTTTGGGCGCGTTTGAGTTGGTTCTCGGCTTCTAGAACATCGCGGCGGCTAAGAGCTCTGGTAAGTTGGACTTGGGCTTCTGCAACTTTGCCTTGAGCATCCCGCAACTCCCGCATGGGGAGGTCTACTTCGGCTTGTTTAATTTCGGTTTCGGCTTGGATCACATTTTGACGTTGAGAAGCTTTAGCAAGTGCAGCTTTTGCGGCGGCTAATTTGGCTTGGGATTCCAACATTGTTCGCCGGGCTATAGCTCCTTTTTCTACTAATTCTAGATCGCGATCGTAAGTTTCTTGAGCAACTGCTAATTCTGTTTCAACTTGTACGATTTCGGCAGAGGCGATCTCAATTTGACGCTGATAGTTTTCTTTGGCTGCTGCTACTACCGATCGCTTATTTATCAATTTTTGCTCTTGCTCATACTGTTTGGTCACGGCTGTCAGTTGAGTTTTGGCTTGCAGTATCTCTGCTTCTGCTATTTTGAGTTGGCGATCGTAGTTTACCTGCGCTAATTTTAAATCTGCTTGCGCCTGCTGCAAATCAGCTTCGGCTTCGACTCGTTTTGATATAGATTCAACGCGCAATTGTGCTAATTCGGAACTGGACAAAACGGCGACTGGCTGACCTTTTGATACTCGATCGCCTGGTTTGACTAGCAACTCTACTACAGTGCCGCTAACAGGAGGTCTCACCTCTACTTTTTGGTTTGGTAAAGTTTCAATTTGACCAGTGCTTTTGATGCCAACAGCTAGGCGCACAGCCTTAACAGGTTCAACTTTTATTCCTAGTCGCAAAGCTGTTTCAGCATCCACAGAGATAGATCTGGGGACTTGAGTTGGTTGGCTTCCTCCTTGAAATTCATGTCCGTGTCCGCCGTGTGCTAAAACAGCAGCAGGATAGGCTAGGAAGCTCAGGCTCAGGAGAATCCGCGCACACAAGTAGAACGTTGCTGGGTGGTACGAAAGGTTGCTCGATCGCATGATTAAAAATGTCAAAAATTGGACTTTATAGTTCTGTTTTCTCACAGCCCAATGAAATCAGGATGAAATTTTCAATAGCTATACAACTTATTTCTTGACTATATAATTTTGTGCGAGGAGAATTTATCTCTGCCCTTTTCGGGGCGCTTAGGAATCATTGTTCGACAAACAAGTTTTATTTGAGAATAATTATTATAACAAAAAAACGACGATCCACCTGGATTTGATATAATTTATTAATGCTCGCAAACATTCTTTATGACTAAAAATCAAATAAAAATTCCCTTTGTTGATCTTTCCCACCAACACCAACTAATTCAAACCCAAATAGAAGCAGCTATTGCAAAAGTTATTCAAAATAAAGACTTCATTCTCGGCAAAGAACTAGCAAAATTTGAATCAGAATTTGCTATAGATTGTAGAGCAAAATATGGTATAGGAGTCGCCAGCGGCACAGACGCGATCGCGCTTGGACTACAAGCTTGTGGCATTGCTCCAGGCGATGAAATCATTATACCAGCAAACACATTTATCTCCACTATAATCGGCGTTCTCCGAGCCCATGCTAAACCAGTATTAGTAGATTGTCACCCTCAAACTGCTCTCATTGACCTAATAGCAGCAGAAACAGCTATAACCTCCAAAACTAAAGCAATTATCCCCGTGCATCTCTACGGGCAAATGGTATCGCCTAATCAACTTCTACACTTTGCTCAAACCTACAATTTAATAATATTTGAAGACGCGGCTCAAGCACACTTAGCAGAAAGAGAAAACTACCGTGCAGGTTCCTTTAGTAAAGCAGCGGCATTTAGCTTTTATCCTAGCAAAAACTTAGGGGCATTCGGCGACGGTGGTATGCTCGTTACTAATGATACAGAAGTCGCCCAAAAAATGCAAATTCTCCGCAATTATGGCGCACCATACAAATATTTGCACACCGAACCCGGAACCAACAGCCGCCTCGATACTCTGCAAGCAGCCGTGCTCAATGTTAAACTTCCATATTTACAGAGTTGGAATCGCGATCGCAATTTAGCTGCTGGGTACTATAATACACTATTAGAGCCGCTGAAAGAAAAAGGTATCTTTCCCATCCAAAACCAAAGCGGTAGCGGTAACATTTATCACTTATACGTCATCAGGGTGACAGAGGAATGTCCCATTAACCGCGATCTACTTCAGGAAAAACTCGCAGTTATAGGCATTCAAACAGGCATTCACTATCCCATACCTTGCCATCTGCAACCCGCTTATCCAAACTTAGGTAGTTTAGGCGACTTTCCCCATGCAGAAACCCTATGCAAACAAATTTTATCCTTGCCAATGTATCCCGGACTAAGCAATACTCAGATTGAGCAGGTAGTCGCCGCTATCCAATTATCAATAGTTAACAGTTAACGGTTAACGGTTAACAGTTAACAGTTAACAGTTAACGGTTAACAATTACCAATTACCAAAATCATGCACATCCGTCGCCAAATTCCTATTGCCATCGAACGATACATTTTTAGCGCTGCTATCGTAGTAGTTTTAGTGTTGCTTTATGCCCCCTTACTAATACACTGGTATGACGGTTGGCTGCACAAAACAATTGGGATCGAACACGAATATTTTAGTCACGGTTTAATTGGTCTGCCTTACGCTTTATATATCGCTTGGACACACCGCGATCGCTGGCGTAAATTACCGAATTCATACCATCCTGTGGGAGCGCTTTTACTCGCAGTAGCAGGAGTATTTTATTGCAGCCGATTGAGCGACTTAGTAAATTTATCGTTTCCGCTTATATTAACAGGAATTTTTTTGTGTTTAAAAGGAATACCTGGGTTTCAGTTACAGAGAATGGTGCTGCTATTTGTGCTACTGGCAACTCCTAATTATATCCCCTACCTCATTGAACCTTATGCTTTACCATTGCAGCACTTTATTGCCACAATAGCAGGTTGCATCTTGACCCACATCGGTCTAGATGTTACAGTTGAGAATATTTACTTATACGTCAGCGGCAGAATTGTTGAAGTTGCTCCCCACTGTGCAGGGCTAAAAATGCTGTTTACCAGTCTATATGTCAGCTTAATGCTGTTACATTGGACAGGAGTTGGGAGGGATCGCAAGCGAAGCATTTTGTTTTTAACGATGACCATTGTTGCTAGCATCAGTTCCAATATTCTGCGAAATACTCTGCTGACTCTATTTCACGGTACTGGTCGCGAAAAAGCCTTTGCATGGCTTCACGCAGGATGGGGAGGCGACTTATATTCAGCTTGTATATTAGGTCTGTTGGTGCTTCTACTCAATGGAATGGAAAAGTATTTCCCAAGCAAATATTAACTGTTAACTGTTAACTGTTAACTGTTAACAGTTAACTGGTAAATTACTGATTATGCCCTTCTTTACCAAACCCGATACCTTATCAAAAATTGCGGTACTATTGTTTTTACTCGTACTCCTTACCGCTAGAGCAATTCCCAGTTACTTAACAGGACAGTGGCCCTGGATGAACCCCCCGCCAGTGGCTACACTCAAACAGTTAAAAATTGTTAGGCGTGAGGGTTTAACACTCCCAGGCTGGCAAAGTCGCATCCAACAAAATGTACTTATTGGCGGTCACAAATGGTTATTTCAAGAACTTAAAAATGACCGCACACTTGCGATTTTACTGTTACTTACTCAAAATGGCCCCAAAGATCAGCCTCAAGTAGAATGGACTGATATTAACGGATTTCATCGATGGAAAACTGATTCTTACCGGACATTAAATTTCACAGTAGAATCAACAAAAAATCCCACTGAAAAACCACGTAATATCACAGTTGACACCCAATATTTCCGAAGTTGGACTCAACAACAAACATTTGCTGTTTCCCAGTGGTACGCTCAACCAAATGGGGGTTCTATTGCCCCCAGTAGTTGGTTTTTGGCAGACCGCAAGGCACAATTATTTAATCGCCGTGTCCCATGGGTAGCTGTTTGCATTATAATTCCGATTAAAGCTTTGGATGATATTGAGAACGTTCGGCCACTAGCAACATCTCTTAGTCAAAGTGTCCAGGTAGCATTGATGAAAGAAGCTCTGCGATTTTAAATTTTAGAGACGAATATCTGGAAGATATAGCAGAAGGAAGAAGGAAGAAGGAAGAAGGAAGAAGGATGAGGTAAAATAATAGCAAGGGTTTCGGCAATCAAGAATGTCATAACCGTCTTGGCGGTTGCTATATAAAGCGATGAAACTAAAAAACAACTCAAAAGTTATAAGTTCAAAATCTAAAATTTCTAGGGGAATTGCCTTGTTTTTTGCAAAATTCTACTCGGTAGCTTGGACTCTTAGTTTTACTACCCTATTTTGCGGATTAAATATCAAATTTCCCCTGAAAGCTTTAGCTGAACTGATAAACCAAAATCTGCCGACATTGCCTTCTCTCTCACAACCACAGCAAGAAATTCCTGTTAATACAAGCCCTAGCTTTGAAATCAATCCGGCATTCCGTAACCGTGCCTATTTGTTGGGCCCCGCAGACCAAGTTTCTATTCAAGTTCAGCGTTTCCCAGAGTTGAGTTTTGCCGGGTCAATTAGCCCGGAAGGAGTAATTGTGTTGCCGTTAATCGGCACAGTAAATTTGCGGGGACTCAGCATCGAACAAGCACAGCAACTTATCCGCGATCGCCTCAACAGATTTGTCAAAAATCCTAATGTCGCCGTGTCCCTAATCGTTCAGCGACCTGTAACAGTTACGGTGACAGGTCAAGTCGCCAGACCGGGTTTTTATCCCCTAGTAACTCCTCAAATCTCAGCGGCCCTGTCAGCGGCGGCTGGTACGACCTTAACTGCCGATCTGCGGCGGGTATTGGTGCGTCGCACTTTAGCTGGTGGTGCGATCGCAGAACAGACAATTGACCTATTAACTCCCCTAAAAAATGGTATCGCCCCACCAGATTTGCGCCTAGAAGACGGAGATGCGATCGTCGTGCCTTACCAGCAAACCACAGCCGATAGTAAGTCCGATCGCGATGTCACAGCTAGGTACAGTCTGGCGGCTGCCCAGGGGCCCGTACAAATCACGATCGCAGGCGAAGTCGCGAAACCGGGTTTTTATACCATGCCTGCTGGATTAGGGCGGATTTCTGCTGCCTTAGTCGCTGCCGGAGGTGCAACTCTGAAAGCTGACTTACGGGAAATACGAGTGCGGCGGATATTAGTTGATGGTTCTACAGTAGAAGAACCGATTGATTTATATACTCCCCTAGCAAATGCTACCGAGTTGTTCGATTTCCCCTTGCAAAATGGGGATGCGATCGTCGTTCCAGAACTAGAAGCTGGCAAAGAACAAGATTATGACCGCACTTTAATTGCTAAGTCAACTTTAATTAAACCCCGAATCTATGTTCGAGTTTTGAGCTACGCTAGTGGTGGGCTAACTTCGTTCTATATAGATAATGGCAGTAGATTTTTAGATGCCCTCAACGGTGTCCCCGTCAATGCTGCCGATCTGCGGAAAATTGCCCTATTTCGGTTCGATCCAAAAGAAGGTAGAGCCATTAGTCAAAAACTAGATGCTAAGGCTGCTTTACAGGGTGATGCTTCTCAAAATCCCATGCTTGAAGATAACGATGTAATTGTTATCGGCCGCAATTTAGTAGGACGAATTAGCTATGTTATTAATACTGCTACTCAACCATTTCGCGATGTCTTGGGATTTATTCTTTTTTTCGAGCAGTTGAGGCAAGGAGCATCAAATCTCTTTGGCCCTAACCCAAGTTCTGGACGATAAATTAATTGTTAAC
>DATGYA010000218.1:0-6227 GCA_035298405.1 Kamptonema sp.
TATACTCTCGATGTTTATTAGTATTCTCGTAAGTTATTTGAAATTCTGGCCAATTCAACATTTTTGCTAAGTCTGTCAAATCATCTTTAAAAAATTCTTGGATGCCCACAAAGTAAAAATCTGTTAAATTGCGTCCTCCAACGTAGGTAGACATTTCATTGCGGACTTCAGGAATTTGGGCAAACTCCAAAATATTTAAGTTATGTTCTCGTAAATAACTATGAGGATTATTCTCATCAACAGGTGGCGTACTTAGCCAATAACAATATAATGAAATTAAGCGTTGGATCGGATGCCTTAACCAAATTATTTCTTTAGCTTTATGGGGACGAAAATACTTTCTTGCCGCAACATGACCTTGTATTGCCTTAATGGTTTTTGGATCTACCTCTTCACTTAATACTATTCTTTCGTTTAAGAAATGAGCTATTTTTTCTGAACCATAAACCTGTACTAAAGATATAAAAAAACTTGTCCCTGCTGTTTTTGGTATATGATATAAAACAAGTTCCAAATCTGACATTTCTAAGATGGTTTTTTCCCGATGATGTATCAAATGAAATTCCGGCGAATTTAAAAATGAACTGAGGATTTCCGATCGTGTAAGTTCGCGATTCTCTAATTGAGAAATATAAATATTTTTTCCTTGAATATCAGAATTGCGTTTTAAATAAGTTCTATAAACTTCTTCTATAAAATCTTCGTTATTAAGTTGGTTAGTTGCTTGTAAAAATAAGTTTTCGTTCATAGGAGTAATGTTCATAGGAGTAATAATATAAATTTATATTCCTATGGAAGAAAGACGTTATTTTTATACTTAAGTTCCCATATAAAACATATTTATCATCGACATTATGCACACCCACTAGATCGGGTAGGGGAATCTATACACTCCCCCTCCCAGGATTAATAAGCAATATTAATACTGGCTTTACGATATATTGGTAAAAATTATATATAAGCCAGATTGAGTCCGCTTATTACAAATTTATCTAGTCAAAGATGAAAACTTAAGGCAAAACTTAATCTAATATTAAGAACAACCTCGTGACGTGCCTGCTTTTGCGATCGCAACTCAGGCTCATTCTCAGATTTTTAACTTTTTGTAATCCTTGACAGGTAATCCCAATGGCCCAAGTCTTCCTCCAGACCGTTTGGTTGATACCCTGCTATCCCCTCATAGGTGCTGTCCTATCTGCCCTGTGGTTTCCCGGAATCACTCGCCTCACGGGGCCGCGACCTGCGGGCTACCTAAATGCACTCCTGACGCTGATCGCTTTTGCCCACGGAGTGCTGGCTTTGTCTGCGACTTGGAACCAGCCTTCGCAGGAAATCTTCATACCTTGGCTTAACGTAGCTGGCTTAGAACTAACTATCCCCTTAGAAATCTCTTCAGTCACCGTCGGCGCGACAGTTTTGGTGACAGGCTTAAACCTGACTGCCCAGATTTTCGCTTTCGGCTACATGGAGATGGACTGGGGTTGGGCGCGGTTCTATTCCATGCTGGGACTGTTTGAGGCGGGGATGTGCGGCCTAACGCTATGCAACTCGCTATTTTTTAGCTACATCATTTTGGAAATCCTCACCTTGGGAACCTATCTATTGATTGGTTTGTGGTTCAACCAGTCTTTAGTAGTTACCGGTGCCCGCGATGCTTTCTTAACAAAGCGGGTGGGAGATTTAATTCTGCTAATGGGAGTAGTCGCCCTTTTACCTTTGGCAGGTACTTGGAACTTTACTGAATTGGCAGTATGGGCGCAAACTGCAACTATTGACCCCACAGTTGCTACACTGTTGAGCTTAGCTTTAATCGCTGGGCCGATGGGCAAATGCGCTCAGTTTCCCTTGCACTTGTGGCTAGACGAGGCGATGGAAGGCCCCATGCCTGCGACGATTTTGCGTAACACCGTTGTGGTATCAACGGGGGCTTGGGTGCTGATTAAGTTGCAGCCAGTGATTGCATTGTCCCCTGTGGGTGTAGCGACGATGATTTTTGTGGGTGGAGTGACTGCTGTGGGCGCTTCCTTAATTGCGATCGCGCAAATTGACACCAAACGCGCTCTCTCCTACTCCGTCAGCGCTTACATGGGTTTGGTGTTTATCGCCGTGGGGACGCAGCAAACCGAGGCAGCGCTAACACTCTTATTTACCTATGCTTTCGCTATGAGTCTGCTGGTGATCAGCACTGGCAACATTATTTGGAATAACATCACTCAGGATCTTACCCAACTTGGCGGTCTGTGGTCGCGCCGACCGATATCGGGAATAGCCTTTGTGGTGGGCGCAGCAGCATTGGTAGCAGTACCACCCTTTGGCTGTTTTTGGTCAATGCTGAAAATGTGCGATCGCCTGTGGAATGATGGAAATTGGTTATTTTTAGTTGTTTTAGCCGTAAATGGCTTAACAGCTTTTAGTTTAACGCGGGAGTTCAGCCTGATTTTTGGTGGCAAACCGAGGACAGCAATGACAGCGCGATCGCCCGAATTACATTGGCCCTTTATCTTGCCAATGGTGATTTTAATGGGCTTCACTCTGCACGTCCCCCTGATGTTAATTCAGTGGCAACTATTACCAGTTGGGGCAAACATTAATATAGCCGTTGCTGGCTTATTAATCACCTCAACAGCCATCGGTTTTGGCGGCGGAGTATTCGTTTATCTAAATGACAACTTTGCCAAACCAGTGCGCTTAGGTTCCCAAGGGTTGCAAGACTTTTTCGCCTACGACCTTTACACCGCCCAGCTTTACCGCGTAAGCATCGTATTTATCGTAGATATAGTATCAAAAGCAATCTTCTGGATTGACCGCTTTCTCGTTGATGGATTAGTAAATTTTGTAGGTCTGGCAACTGTTTTCAGCGGACAAAGTTTAAAGTACAACGTTTCCGGTCAAACCCAATTTTATGCTCTGACAATTCTAGTCGGAGTTGCTGGCTTGATGCTGTTATTAACTTGGCCCTTACTATCTCGCCTTTCACTGATAGTTGGTGGCTAATAGAATTTTAGATTTGAGATTGAATTGAAAAGCTCAAATCTAAAAATTCTTTTGTCTAATTTCAACAATTAAAAAGTAGGAACTGAAAAAATGAATCAACAAACTAAGCTCTTCAGTCGCTCAAGAAGAAATCTCCTACAATTGGGAGCTGGAGCCATCGGTACTGGCCTATTAACGGCCGGAATTAGTAGCCAATTCGATGTAAAGGCCCAAACAGTTGAAGACAATAACATCAGTCCAGATCAAGCTCTAAAATTGCTCATGGATGGCAACAAGCGTTTTACAACAAAGAAACCCCAAAATATCAACCGAGGTTTTGAGCGCCTAAGTGCAGTTGCCAAATCTCAAAAACCATTTGCAGCTATTCTTGGATGTGCAGATTCGCGAGTACCTTCTGAAATTATCTTTGACAGAGGATTTGGCGACTTATTTATCTGCCGCGTTGCTGGCAATGTAGCCACTTCCGAAGAAACTGGCAGCCTTGAATTCGGCACATTAGTCTTAGGAGCCAAGGTGATTATGGTATTGGGTCATAAACGATGTGGTGCAGTAGATGCCACCATCAAAGGTATTCAAGTTCCCGGTCAAATTGGTAGTTTGATGGATGCGATTAAACCAGCAATACCAAGGTCAGAAGGCCAACTAGGCGATCGACTTGAGAATGCTTCTAAAGCTAATGTTTTAGTGCAAGCTGAAAGATTGAAAACTTCTCCCGTGATTTCTCAGCTAATTCAAGAAGGAAAACTAAAAATCGTAGGAGCTTATTACGATTTAGATACTGGAGAAGTCTCAATCGTAAGTTAGCAGTAAAGGACTTACGCACCCAACCAAAAAAACCGGTCTTTTACGAAAATACTTCGGTGTGACCCACAGATTCTCTAAAAAACCCGGTTTCTGGGACTCCAAAATCCCAAATTCTCCAACAACTTAGTCAGACATTACAAACCAAACTCAAACCATGCTAAGTACCTTGCTCTGGTTGCCCGTGTTGGGCGCTATTGTCGTCGGATTTTTGCCAGGAAACCAAACTGCAATCCGGCTGCGTTACATCGCCTTAGCCTTTGCTATTGCTATCTTTCTATGGACTTTATGGCTGTTAACTCAGTTTGATTTGACTGCTTCAGGATTGCAATTTCAAGAATATTTACCTTGGATTTCCCAATTAGGTTTAAACTATAACTTGGGAGTTGACGGCTTATCAATGCCTCTGGTAGTTTTAAGCAGTTTTCTGACAGCACTTGTAATCTATGGTAGCGGCGACGCAGTAGAAAGACCCCGGCTTTACTACCCTTTAATGTTGCTAGTTAATGCTGGAATTGCTGGCGCTTTTGTAGCTCAGAATTTACTACTGTTCATACTGTTTTATGAACTAGAACTCATTCCTTTTTACCTGTTAATTGCCATTTGGGGTAGCCAGAAGCGGGAATATGCAGCAATTAAGTTTTTGCTTTATACCGCTGTTTCGGGAATCTTAGTACTTGCAGCTTTCTTGGGTACAGGTTGGTTGAGTCATTCTCCTAGTTTCGATTACAGCGATATCAGCACTCAAACATTATCTTTGAGTACACAACTGATACTACTAATAGTGCTGTTAGTAGGATTTGCGATTAAAATTCCCTTAGTTCCTTTACACACTTGGCTACCAGATGCCTATGTGGAATCTTCCACACCCGTTGTGATTATGTTGGGGGGGATTCTTGCCAAGTTAGGAGCTTATGGTTTAGTCCGCTTCGGCTTACAAATGTTCCCTGAAGCTTGGAGTGCGATCGCCCCTAGTTTAGCAATTATTGGCACTTTCAGCGTACTTTATGGGGCATTGAGTGCGATCGCACAAAAAGACATCAAGCGGATGGTTGCTTACAGTTCCATCGGCCACATGGGCTACATTTTAGTTGCTGTTGCTGCTGGTACACCTTTGGCGATGGTTGGCGCTGTTGCTCAAATGGTAAGTCACGGTTTAATTTTGGCTTTACTATTTTATTTAGTAGGGGCAATTGAAACTAAAGTTGGCACTCGCGATTTGGATATTCTCAACGGTTTGATGAATCCAGTTCGGGGTTTACCTTTAATTAGTTCCCTGCTAGTTTTAGGAGGAATGGCAAGCGCAGGTATCCCTGGTTTAGTCGGTTTTATTGCCGAGTTCTTAGTATTTCAAGGCTGTTTTTCAGTCTTTCCCATACCAACTCTACTTTGCATATTTGCTTCGGGATTGACAGCAGTTTACTTTCTAATTCTGCTTAACCGAACTTGTTTCGGCAAATTGGATAATAAGTTAGCTTACTATCCAAAAGTCGAGTTTTCTGAAAGTCTGCCCGCGCTAGTTTTGGCAGTCACAATTTTCTTTTTGGGAGTACAACCAACTTGGTTAGTGCGGTGGACCGAAGCCACTACAAATGCAATTGTTGCAACTCTTCCCAGTCATAGTAATGGGCAAGTCGCTATCAATTATCAACCAGAAAAATAAGACAAATGAGTAATGGGTAATTGCTAAGATTTAATGTATAAAAGCTTAATTACCTATTAGTCATCACCGATTAACCATCACCAACAATGATTAAATACATCCCTCTTACCCTGGTTATATTTCGCGGTGTAATTGCCCCCTTTTTACTGTGGGATGCCATTGATGGGGAAATAAGTATTTGGTTCATGGTAGGTTATGTAGCTGGGTTCCTCTCTGACATTTTTGATGGTGTTATTGCGCGACGCATTGGTGTTAGCAATGCCCAATTACGTCAAGCGGATAGTTGGGCAGATGTCTGCTTTTATAGCTGTGTATTCATCAGTGCTTGGCTAACTCATAAAGATGTGATAATAGCATTTCGCATCCCCTTGTTGATGGTGGTGTTTGCACAATTGATATGGTGGATTGTGAATTTGGGAAAGTATGGAAAACCTGCTAGTTATCATACCTACTCAGCCAAAGTCTGGGGGATAACTTTGTTCATTGCTACTGTTTCCTTATTTGGCTTTAATTATGCTGGCATCTCTCTTTGGTTAACGATTATTTCTGGCTTCATTCATACAGTAGAGGAAATTGCTATGACTCTGCTTTTACCTGAGTGGAAGCACGATGTCTTGAGTATTTTTCACGCCTTGCGATTGCGGCGTGAGTTAATTTCTCCTTCCTCAAATTCTGAAATTTAATCTATAGCGTTTCTCAATTATATGAGGTACAAATATGACCCCCCCTAGCCCCCCCTTGCAAAGGGGGGGAACCGGAAAAGTCCCCT
>DATGYA010000219.1:0-5927 GCA_035298405.1 Kamptonema sp.
ACAACTAATGCAACAGCGCGTTTAGTACATAGTATTATTGGCGGAGTAGCTGTCTCTTCTAAAGCTTCACAAACGATGATGGGTTTAATGAAGCGATCGCTTTCTCCCGCAGACTTAGCCGCAGATCCAGAAAATCAAGTCACAGGTTTCTTAGGTGGAGGACTTCCTCAAGATAGCAACTTATGGTCAAAAGCTGGCTTAACTAGCACAGTTCGCCACGATGCAGCTTATATTGAGCTACCAAATTTGCGACCTTATTTGCTAGTTGTATTTACTGAAGGGAAAGCTAACAGTAAAAATGAAGAAATTTTGCCTTTTATTTCAGCGCAATTTGTAGAAGCAGTTAAAAGTTTATAACAGTTAACCGTTAACCGTTAACCGTTAACCGTTAACCGTTAACAAAAATTTGAGTTATAGGGTGCGTCAGACGCTCAAACCCCGATCCTATCAATCAATAACGAAAATCTGACGCACCCGGAAAGCTCACATTTTTAATTTTTAATTTTTAATTTAAAACCAATCAATCTCACTCACATTTTTAATTTTTAATTTTTAATTTTTAATTTTTAATTTAAAACGGAGAAGGAGGGATTCGAACCCTCGGATAGGAGTTACCTGCCTATCAACAGATTAGCAATCTGCCGCTTTCGACCACTCAGCCACCTCTCCAGATGAGCGACTCTCATCATAACACATAATTTCCTGAGTGCATCCACTTTTGTAAAAAAAAATTTGAACCAGCCGCAAAGCCAAAAATTTCAACCTTTCGGCAGTGCCCCTACGGAATCATCGCCCCATCGCCAGGACTATCTGCCACAGCCCCAAAGCCTCTAGCGATCAGATGTTTTTCCCAACTCCAGGCTGGATTCAGGAAAAACTTTTTAGTGTATTCATATCCCAGCCGATACAGTTTAGTTTTTCGGTCAATGTCAAGGTTGAAGTCTGTAGCTGTCACCTTAGCTTCAGTCACATCAATATTGATGACCCGCCCTTTATCCATCTCCCGCTGGTGATAGCGGTCTCTAGCATTCATCATGGTTCTGAACACTGCTGACAGCAGACTCAAAGGGCCCTTGACATTGACTTGATCCTCAATTCCCTTGTCAAGCAATCGAAAGCCAAAGGTAAACCAGCGCGGCGGCTGCGTATTTACGCCCGGTTCGCGATCGTAAATCCACAAGGGAAAATTGCTCAAAATCCCGCCATCGACAATCAAGTTATCAACCAGCTTTCCCGGCTCAAAAAACATGGGAATGCTCATCGACAGCCGCACAGCCTCAGCAACGCTAAAATCTTCAGCATTAACTAGATGCAACTGCTCATATAAACTCTCGTAGAGAGGCGGATCGCGGCGCTGCAAGTCATCGGGCAACACCAACATCTCCCCCCGACTAATATCAGAAACCACCACCTTGAGCTCGCGGCCGAGTCCCTTTTTCTTGACATCTGCAAATGTTCTGAGATTGCCAATGCTTAAAGTCTCTTGTAGCCAATTGCGGAAAGGTTCAGAAGAATACTCTCCTAGCTGGCGAGAAAGTGTCAGCAAAGCAATCATCCCGACTGGAAAGTGTAAGTCATCAGCCGGATCGCCATTCCAAATCAAGGGGCTAGTTTTCTTGGTGAGGAATTTCTCGCTGTAGTCTAGTCCTCCCAAAATCCGCTCTAGCTCGTCAATAGTAAAATCTGCTGCCAAGAATGCCGCAGTGATCGCACCCGCAGAAGTGCCAGCCAATTTTCGCCACCGCAACCCCAAATCGGCACAGCACCGCAGAGCACCTAAAAATGCAATTCCTCTAACGCCACCCCCCTCAAAAATTGCATCGGCATAAATCTGACCTTCATCGTCAGGAGGGGGCATTTTCTTGAGAATAATTTCTTTCTCAGTTGGAGAAAGCTTTATATTTCCTTGTTCTAGAGTTTGCTGGGGATACCATTGGGCCATAGTGAATGCTGGATAACGATTTTAGATTTTAGAGCGGGAACTATTCTAGAGGTTGTGGTTCAGGAGGTTTTGTCGCATCTAGGGCTTCCTTTACTTGTTGCTGAACTTGCGATCGCACTTGTTCGTAAGCTACCGCCGCACACCAAGGTCGCAAGTTTAAAATAGTTGCATCCTGAGAAATAGATGTCACCAGACAAGTCGGTTCCGGCTCATCCAAAACCAGCGGATGGGATGAAGCTACGGCCAAAAACTGAGCAATAGTTGGGCCAATGGCGCGATCGCCAATATTTACCTCAATATCAACCCGTCTCGTCCCCATCGCCGTTGTATTTTTCAGCGTACCGTTAAATAGCTGACTATTGGGTACTGTAATTTTTACATGATCCGGTGTCACCAGCGTTGTAGAAAAAATGCCAATACTGTCTACAGCTCCCGCCACGCCTCCGCCTTCAATAAAATCCCCCACTTCAAAGGGCCGCAAACTAATCAGCATCACCCCCGCAGCGAAGTGAGATAGGGTATTTTGCCACGCCAAACCGATAGCTAAACCCGCAGCCCCCACTACCGCTACTAAGCTCGCAGTCTGAATTCCCACCTTATTGAGAGCCGCTACCGCCCCCACTACAAAAATCACAATCTCAGCCGCTTGTACCAAGAACTTTCGCAGGGTTGGTTCTGTGCGGCCCAAGGCTCGACGAGTGAAACGGCCGGCTATACCACTGGCAAACCGCGCAATTACCAGAATACCAATTGCCCAGAGAACTTGAGGGACTATTTGAAACCCCAGTTCTAGCAGTTTTTTCCAGAATTCTATTGCTACTTGTAAAGTCTGAAATTTCTCAGGATCTAGCTGCGTTAGTGAAGTTTGGGCGAGTAGTAAAAATGACCTGATGGCTGTCATATCTAATTAGTGAGTAGTTAGTGGTTAGTGGTTGGTTGTTGCTTATTAGTTGCAATCGCAATGTTAAACGATTTTGGTATTTAATCTCTCCTTCAAATGCCAGTAGCTTTGGTAATTGAAGAAGAATTTGCAATAGATGGTGGCTCTTTTGATAAAAGTGACCCATCTTTTTCTACTGCGAATTACTTTTATCTGCGATCGCGGGTAGACTGCGCCGAAGGCATCGCACTCAGCTTTTGACTAGGTTTGCACCTCGTTAGATACAAAATTAAAAATTGTAACAAATAATTATAGCCAAGCTCTTTCCGATATTATGCCCAATAAGTGAATAGAGGCAACTATGAACGAACGAGCCAAAGCATTAAAAGCGCTGGCTGCTGAACGCTGGCGCGTGTCTGTTTGGCTGACAGCAGCCATGATGATTATTTACTTCGGATTTATTTTGCTAGTAGCATTTAACAAATCTTTGATGGGTTCTTTAATTGTCCCCGGACTAAGCTGGGGAATTTTATTAGGAGCCTTAGTCATTATTGCTGCTTGGGTCTTAATTTATGTGTACATTCGCTGGGCAAATAATTCCTATGACCAGCAAGTCGATCGGCTCACAAAGGATTAAAAAATGAATACAACACTCGGTCAATTTAATCCCATTGCCATTTTCTTTTTCCTATTGTTTGTTGCAGCTTCCCTCGGTATAACGTTCTGGGCGGCAAAACACACAAAAAGCACTGTTCACTTTTACACCGCAGGGGGTCAAGTTAGTGGTCTGCAAAATGGTCTAGCGCTAGCGGGAGATTTTATGAGTGCTGCTAGCTTTTTAGGCATTGCCGGATTAGTCGCACTCAATGGTTTTGATGGATTAATTTACTCGATTGGGTTCTTAGTTGGTTGGCCTATTGTCATGTTTTTAATCGCAGAACCCCTGCGAAATTTGGGCACCTATACTTTTGCAGATGTCGTAGCGTTTCGGATGCGACAAACTCCGGTGAGAGTCGCATCAGCGGTTAGTACATTGGCTGTGGTTAGCTTTTATCTAATAGCCCAGATGGTAGGAGCTGGCAATTTGATTAAATTGCTGTTTGGTCTTGATTATGAATTAGCCGTTACGATCGTAGGGGGTGTAATGTTAGCCTATGTGATTTTCGGCGGGATGATGGCAACCACTTGGGTGCAAATTATTAAGGCTGTTTTGCTGATGGGAGGTGCTTCTTTATTAGCATTGATGGTGTTAGCTAAATTTGGCTTTAATCCCATAAATTTATTCGCAGCAGCAGCGGATAAATATGGGCCGCAGGTACTCGCTCCCGGTAAACAAGTTGCGAATCCTTGGGATGCAGTATCTTTAGGAATGTCTTTGATGTTTGGGACAGCCGGACTGCCACATATTTTAATGCGGTTCTACACCGTACCCGATGCAAAAGAAGCTCGCAAGTCAGTGATGTATGCGACGATTTTAATCGGCTTTTTCTACCTGCTGACTTTTATTTTAGGCTTTGGAGCAATGGATTTATTAGGCCAAGCTGACATCAAGAAAATTGATGCAGGTGGCAATATGGCGGCTCCAATGTTAGCAGAAGCATTGGGTGGAAATGTGTTATTAGGGTTCATTGCAGCGGTGTCGTTTGCCACAATTTTAGCAGTGGTGGCGGGCCTGACACTTTCTGGCGCAGCGGCTCTTTCTCACGATTTATGGGTGAATGTGGTAAGAGGGGGTTCTGCAAGTGAAACAGAACAATTGAAAGTGGCTCGCGGCTCTACTTTTTTATTAGGAGCATTGGCAATTATTCTGGGGATTGTGTTTAAGGGTCAAAATGTTGCCTATATGGTAGGGTTGGCATTTGCGATTGCTGCGAGTGGCAATTTCCCGGCGTTGATTCTATCAATGGTTTGGCGGAGATTTACGACGAATGCAACGGTGGCGAGTATGTTGACGGGGACGCTGACTTCTTTGCTATTGATTTATCTGTCACCGACGGTGCAGATTGATTTGCTGAAAAATACTGAGGCAATTTTTCCGTTGAAGAATCCGGGTTTGGTGACGATTCCGTTGGCTTTTATTGTGGGAATTGTGGTTTCTTTATGGAAGACAGATCGCCAAGCTTACGAGATGTTTGATGAGGTAGAGAAGCGGATTCATACGGGAGTAGAGGCGGAATTGCCAGCAGAATTGCCATCTTAAAGTGAGGGGGTAGGCACGGGGGCACTACCCTACAAAATCGCGGTTTGTCCTAGAATGAAACCGCCCTGCTTTAGAAAGGGGGCTTTTCGGACTAGGGTGGATCGTTGCGTACCTATATAATTGAGAAATGCTATAGTCTTTATTGATAAAATTTCATCAATTTTAAGAGGTAATCAATGGCAACTATTCGTGACGTTCAAGGCGATCCGAGTTCAGTGTGGGATGAATTGAGTTGGACAGATATGAACAGCGCTGAGCAAAAACGCTGGACGGTGCTAGGTTGGGATGAGGATAGTTGGGAAGAAGAAACTGACCCTCCTGCGTCTAACGATCAATACTGGGAAGAGTTAAGCGATTCTGAGAAGAATGCGGCGCTCCAACTTGGTTATACACAAGAATTATGGGATGAGGAATAAATAACTAGGTGGCGATCGCTTCTACACTTAATCAAAGGCAGGCAATATGCCTGCCCCACAAGAGTTATCTGTGTCTATTGGTTTTGCCGCTCTAACCAAGTAGTTAAATCTGTGAGTTGAGAGAAATCTAAAAGTGCCTCAGCTAATTCTTCCAATTCAGTCAGAGATAACGATCGAATTTGAGTTTGGAGGTCAGGTGCGATCGCGCCTAAGCGTCTATTAAGTAAGCGCATAATCAGTGATAAAGCCTCCTCTTGCTTTCCTTGTGGAATTCCTTGTTGAACTCCTTGTTGAACTCCTCGTTCCAGTCCTTCTTCAAGGATTGCTTGATAAGTTACAGATTCCCGCATCAATACTTCGGACAGTTTTTAAGCAGCCAGAGTACCATAACAATACTCCGGACAGTTTTCAGGGTCGCGATCGCAACACAGCACAGAAGCCAAAAAATTGAGTAGAACCTGAGCCCAGACAAAACAGAAAAAAAGGCAC
>DATGYA010000220.1:0-3406 GCA_035298405.1 Kamptonema sp.
GAGATGGGGGAGATGGGGGAGATGGGGGAGATGGGGGAGATAGGGAGATGGGGAGATGGGGAGCAATTAGCAACTAACAACTAACAACTAACAACTAACAATTAACAATTAACAATGAAAACAACAACGCGGCGGACTAATTTACAGATTCTAGAAGAAGATTTGCAACAGCAATTGCAAGAAGTGGGATTTAGGAATTTGCCGCTGCAAATTAGTTGTTCTTTTGTGGAAGAAACTTTGCTAGTTGTGGCAGAACATCCACCTAGTTTAACTCTGAAATCAGAACCAACTTTGATGGCGCTACAGTCAGCCATTTTAACTCTGCAACCGAAGTCAATTCAACAAGTGGGAATTTGTTTGAAGCTGACGGGGCAAAAACAGCCTTATGCTTTCCATTCTTTTAATATGGAACGAGCTGCTTTTTCGAGGTATCCTATTTCAAAATCTAGGGATAAAAGTAGCAGTGCAATTGTTCCAGTTTCTCTGCGAAAAGAAGAGGGAAATGCAAATGCACAAGAGTTAGAGAGTTTAGTAGAAGATAATTTTGACAATAATCAGGAAGATATTTCTCCGGTATCTAGCGGTGTAGAACCGATCGTGGTTCAGGCTAAGGAAATCTCAGGTTTTTCTGAAAATCCTTTTGATGCAAAGGATATGGAGCCTGCTGCAAAGAAGAGTTTTCGTTTGCCGCTATTAACGTTGATGTGGATAGCGGGTGCGGGGGCGGTTACTGCAATTTTGTTGAGTTTTGTTTATGCTTTGACTCGCCCCTGCGTAACTGGGAATTGTACAGCAATTGCTGAGGCTCAAAAGCTAAGTCAGGAGTCGGCAAAAACGCTGAAGGTGAAAAATACGAGTAATAGTAATTTGGCAGAGGCGCGAGGGAAATTAGATCGGGCGATCGCAGATTTAGAAGCTATTCCCTTTTGGTCTTCTCGCTACCTCGAAGCTCAAAAGCAATTGCAAATTTATCGGGGACAAAGAAAAAATATAGAGGCTGTAATCGATGCTGGGCGACTGGCAAATTCTGCATCTTTGAAAGCTCAAAACCCGCCTCACTCTGCCCAGGATTGGATGGAAGTGCAAATTCTGTGGGAGGATGCGATCGCGCCCCTCAACCAAATTCCTAAACATAGTCCAGTTTACGAGTTTGCTCAGAAAAAATTGAAGGAGTATAGGGGAAATTTACCGATAGTTAAGAAGCGGATGCTAGTAGAGCAAGAAGCGGATAATAAACTTACTGTAGCTAAGAATAACGCTCAAGTCATAGAAGCTCTCGAAGGTGTCGCTCAATTACCGGAAAGTTGGGAAAAAGTGGAGAGTGGTTGGCAAACTTCTGTAACTACGCTAAATTCAATTTCTAAGAGTACGAAGGCTTACGAGCAAGTAAAAGTGCTGTTACCGAAGTATGAGACGAAGTTGGCTAAGGCACGCGATCGCAAAAGCATAGAAGATATTGCCGAAGATTCTTATACTCAAGCGATCACAGCCGCCGCCCAAGCCCGGATTTTTGAGCAGCGCAAAGCATGGTTTCAAGCGTCAGAATATTGGCGACAGGCTTTGACTTCGGCTCAGGAAGTACCCACTACTACTTCTTTTTATGTTAAAGCGCGATCGCTCGTGGCTTCCTACAAAGCTGCTTTACAAGAAGTCGAGGCTAAATTGCGAGTAGAAAACATATTGCTCAAAGCCCGCAACGATTTGGATAAAGTCTGCAATGGTACGCCGAAAGTTTGCGACTTTACTGTTAGTAATGAATTGATTGCGGTGCAAATGACACCTGGTTACGTGCAGAAACTTCAACACACATTCCTCAAGGCGGAAGCCAAGGATACCAAAACTCGCCAAGGTGTAGAAAAGCACCTGAAAACGCTACAAACTGCCCTCGAAGCTATTAGCGATAATGCTGGCGTTCCTATTAAATTATACGATGCCGAGGGTAAAGGAATTGGAACTCACGCGCCTGGCCGCTAGGAGTTTGTTATCAGCCAGAATTTTTAATTTATGGCTGAAGAATTGTAGTGTGCGTCAGACAAAGTTCTACAACAATTATTGAGGGTGAAAGTTCTGATGCACCCTACTATATGTGCCTGTTGCGTAACTCCTGTAGAAATTATCTATAGTAACTGCCTTGGCGGTTGCTATAGCATTTCTCTGTTTGGTGAGGTACAATAACTCTACCCCCAACCCCCTTAGAAAGGGGGCTTTTCCGGTTCCTCCCCTTTGCAAGGGGGGGCTAGGGGGGTATTTTTTGTACCTCATATAATTGAGAACCGCTATATAGCGGCAAACTTTAAGTTATCGGCAAGTGAACTATCTGGTCTTGGTATTCATTATCAAAAGATGCTTCAGCAATAACAATTAGCTCCTCAATAATTTCACCTCGGCTTAAGTTAAGATTAATAATAAATATTATGATTACGCCGCTGTAGTTGGGTTTTATAGCTAGGCTCTAAATTTTCATCCAACAGGTATTGAAGGCTCATTGAATTTCTGCACAGCTTCTCTTTCAGCTTTCAACTTCCGCAACCGTAAAATAGCGGGAGATGGGTTTAACTCTTGAGCTTTTCGCTGTTGATGACTCCACTCCAACCAATCAGCTAGATACTTGCTGACAGATTCTTGATTATGCAGGTAATAGAGAATCGTAGCATAAACTTGTTCCAGAGTTAGAGATGGGTAACTTTGGGCAATTTCTTCGGGAGTTCGAGAACGATGGATGAAATCATACAAGATAGTTTCGATGCCGATTCTTGTACCTTTAACCCGAATATCATCGGCACGTTGAAAGTCAAAATAATCTTGTAGTTGCATCTGTGAATTTTACCTCTCTTAGTCTTTATTAGATAACCAAAATTATAGCAAGGTGACATTTAAACATAGTCGCAAACCGAGTTAAACGCGCGATCGCAAAATCCGTTAATATAAAGGATAGTTGAGTTAACACTCGCCTTATTTGCGTGAGATAATAATTTTAACGAGGTCGCTGCCTACTTCGTTGATTAATTTGCTGGCGTATTCGTAACGTTCGGCTTTGATCAGTTCAAAATCTAGTAAGAGTCTGGTTTGATGGCGCAAGATGTCTAAGCTGCTGTTTAGGGGTTCTAACAGGGTTAATTTTTCTTTGGCATATCGCGCTTGAATTAATCCTTCTAGTAGGTCATATAGTCTAGCAATTATTCTATCACCTAGCATGAATTTATGATCTTTAGGTAAACGATTCAGTATTGGTACATACCATTTGATTAAATCGTAGGTCTTTTGAATGATGGGTAATTCTTCCATTGAAGTATATTAACACAGTCAAGGCTTTTTTTCTAAAAATAAATCGAGTCGCCAGAGGCGACCTCCCAAGTGTAAAGAGAAGAAGTGCATAGCGCAAAAGGGCAAAAGTGTCAAGGGCTAG
>DATGYA010000221.1:0-8154 GCA_035298405.1 Kamptonema sp.
AAGCGAATAATTTACCCAGTTTTGCTAAACGTTCTATTCTCGCGGGGGGTGAGGGATATGCTTTGCCTTACCATCCCAAATATTATCAGGAAATTCGGCAACGGACTCTTGACACGATCGCAGCACAATACAGTGCTAATATTGGGGAAGTCAAAAATTTTATTGAGAAGTATAAAGTGGACTTTTGGCTGTTAGATAAGCAGGCATTAACTGTCGAGTATACAGAGCGCGATCGCTGGCTGAAACAATATCAGCCACTTAGCGATGAAGTTTTGGCAAAGCTAAAAGCGGGAATGGTTCCGGCTTTATCAAAAGTTACGCCTCGCTGTAATATTTTCGATACTCAGACTTTAGTTGTACTGAAAGCAGAATGTATTGTTAAAAATTAAGTCAACAGATCAAAACTTAACTATGATTCCTTATAAATCTTATTTTATTTGGTTGCGACCTTTGTTCATCGTTATATTAATTTTAGGGATATTTTTTCGATTTGTTAATCTCGATCGCAAAGTTTACTGGTATGATGAAACAATAACATCACTGCGGCTAGCTGGATACACAAAAGCAGAATTTACTGAACAAGTTGGTAGCCGCATAATCGACATTGAAACCTTGCAGAAATATCAGCGAATAAATGCTGAGCGAGGCGTTGTTGATACTGTAAAAGCTTTAGCGATCGGAAATCCCGAACAGCCGCCACTTTATTACGCGATCGCGCGTTTTTGGGTGCAGTTGTTTGGCGACTCAATAGCAGTAACAAGAAGTTTATCAGCGGCGATTAGTCTGCTAGCATTCCCTAGCATTTATTGGCTATGTTTGGAATTATTTAATATGCCAATCGTGGGATTAATGTCTACAGCACTCGTAGCAGTCTCACCTTTTCACGTATTGTACGCCCAAGAAGCACGACCATATAGTTTATTTACTGTAATAATTCTACTATCTAGCTGTGTATTTTTACGGGCAATTCGGCTGGAAACACGCTCCTATATTTCTCAACGACAGCGAATAATCGGCTGGGGAACATACGCCGTTACTATAGCATTAGGCCTTTATTCTCAGTTACTTTTTCTCCTCGTAATAATGGGACATGGGCTTTATGTATTCGCCACTGAAATAATCAGATTCAAAACACATAAATCCTTTTCCTTACAAAAAACTATTGGTTATTTAATAGCAACTTTATCAGGTATTGTAGCTTTTATTCCCTGGATCGTATGTATTATCACTAATTTTGAGGAGCTAGGATGGGTAGCCAATAAAATTAATATTTGGACTTTATTAACTAGGTTGGCAATTAATACCACCTCTATTTTTTTTGACGTACAAATTGGCACTAGAGAGCGATTATTTGATGTGATATCTGGTAAAGATAGCGTTCAATTTGGAGCAGATAATCTCTTTTTGTATGCGATCGTACCCACGCTAATTTTAATAGGATACTCTATAAATTTTTCATGTAAGTATACATATCAAAAAACTTGGTTATTTATAGTAATTTTAATATTATCTACGGCAGCGCCATTAGTTTTGAAAGATTTAATTTCTGGGGGACAACGCTCTAGTATTGCTCGCTACTTAGTCCCTTGTTACTTAGGCATTGAGTTAGCTGTTGCCTACTTATTATCTCATAAAATTACTACTAGAAATGCTAGCCAACAAAAACTATGGCAAACGATCGCTATTATTTTAATTTCTGCCGGGGTATTGTCCTGTTCAATTAGCAGTCAAGCTGAGACGTGGTGGAACAAGTACAGCAGCTATTACAATCCCCAAGTAGCTAACATTATTAATCAAGCTACACAACCGCTGATCGTTAGTAGTAATGCAATTAGACTAACTTCTCTTAGCTATTTACTGGAAAAAAAAGTAAAACTACAGGTTGTTCCCGGAGTGGAATTTCCTAAAATCCCTGATGGTTTCAGCGATTTGTTTTTATTTTACCCTTCTAAAAAATTGCAATTAAATCTTGAAAAAGATGAAAATTACAAATTAGAATCTGTTTACCCAAATGGGAACCTCTGGCGTTTAAGTTTTTAAGGTGAAAAACCAAATACCCCCCTAGTCCCTAGCTATAGATTTACAAGCGATCGCACCTTTTATCTATCAAATCTGCCAGCAATGCAAACATCCCCAACTGAGTAGCAGCTACTAAAAGAATTAGTGTAGCTTCAGTTAAATCGCGACGCACAAAAATATCTTGTGATAGCGTAATTAAAAAGCCAATAAAAAACACGCAAGCTACAGGTATAAACACCCTCAAAGGTGCAAAGTAAACCCCTGTTCTCAGAATTAAGTGCATGAAACGAATCGTATCGCGGATCGGCTTAATCTTGCTTTTACCTACTCGATAGTGATAGTCTATTGGTACATAACGCACGATATAATTATTCGTTAACATTGCCACTGTAATTGTAGTAGTAAAACTAAATGTATCGGGAAGAATGCTCAAAAATCTTTCTACTACACTCTTACGAAATACTCGCATTCCGCTGTTTAGATCGGGAATATTACAATCTGTAATCCATTCAGCAAAGCGCACCAAAAACCACTTCGGAATTTTGCGAAGGTTTGAATAGCGAACGTTTTCCCCGGTTCTGGAACCAACAACCATATCAGCTTGCATTGCCAGCATCACTAATTCTGGAATCCGTTCATTTGGATAAGTACCGTCAGCATCAGTGATGACAATTAAGGGGTATTTAGCATATCTAATTCCGGTTTTAAGAGCCGCACCATAACCGCGATTTCGATTGTGTTCTATTACTTTAATATCTGTACGAGATTGTAAAATATCGCGAGTACCGTCTGTGGAACCATCGTTAACAACTAAAAGTTCATATTTGCACTCAGAAGACTTAAGGGTTTCTTGTATGCGATCGAGAGTAGTTGCTACGCCGTCTTCTTCGTTGTAAACCGGGAGGATGAGAGAAAAAACGGGACTGACGGCTTCTGAACTCTGGAGATTGAGATCGGACTCATCAAGTAAGTTTTCTGGCACGATCGGCTTTTCATTTTGGGCGACATCGGTTATATTTTACAGGGTTATGACAATTTTAAATCTAAGATTTTAAATTAGAGGAAAGCGAGTGAGGACAATGGTTTAATGGTATCAATTATCAGAAACTATCCCAAAATGTTTTGGTTCATTCTCAGCTTGAGTGTGGCAATAATTTGTGGTTTTTTGGGACTTCTGCCAGCTTTTAGTAGCGAATATGTGGTGCAAGATGACGCGCGATCGCACGTTGTCTGGATGCTGCGATTTCTCGATCGCGATCTATTTCCCAACGATCTCATCGCTGACTATTTCCAATCACTTGCCCCTAGTGGATATAATACTTTTTATCGGTTAATGGCAGCGGTTGGTGTCAATCCTTTAGTTTTTAATAAGTTGTTGCCAACAGTATTAGGATTAATAACAACAGCTTACTGTTTTGGGGTTAGCTTGCAGATATTACCAGTTCCGGCTGCGGGTTTTATAGCAACGTTGCTGCTGAATCAAAATCTGTGGTTAAAAGATGATTTGGTTTCGGCAACACCGAGAGCATTTTTTTATCCGCTATTTATGGCATTTTTATACTATTTGCTGCGGCGGAATTTGCTTGGTGTTGGAGTCGCGATCGCACTTCTCGGATTATTTTATCCTCAAGGTGTTCTCATCTGTGCTGCTGTTTTAATTGTACATTTTATTAGCTTAAATCTCCACAAAATTAACGATAGAAAAATTAATTATCAATTCCTCCTAACCAGCTTGATAGTTGCCGCGTTAGTGCTGTTGCCTTATGCTTTAAATCCCTCAGAATTTGGCCCTGTTATCGCAGAAGCAGAAGCAAGAAAACTACCGGAATTTTGGCCGGGAGGCAGGGCATCTTTTTTTACCGATAACTTTTGGGATTTTTGGATGACTGGCGATCGCTCCGGTATTTTCCCTCGCGAATGGTTGTCTAAATTCCTGACACCGCCGCAAGTTTGGGCGGGATTATTATTGCCAATACTGTTAAGATATCCTGCCTATTTTCCTTTAGCTAGACAAGTCACCAGCCGCCTTATAATTTTACCAGAAATTGCAATAGCATCAATGGTGGTATTTTTTGCAGCCCACGCTTTCGCGTTCAAACTTCATCATCCTAGCCGATATACCCAGCACAGTTTGAGGATGTTAATGGCTATAGCAGGCGGAATCGCGATCGCGATCTTTATAGATGCAGCTTATAAAAAAATAAAACTACCACTTTTGGCACTTTTCCTATTACCATTTACCTTAATTTATCCGAGTTTGATTACTAATTTTCCCGTCACTAATTATATCGTTGGTCAACAGCCAACTCTCTATAAATTTTTGAACCAACAACCTAAAGATGCCCTCACAGCCTCCTTAGCTTTAGAAGCTAATAACTTGCCAGCTTTTGCCCAACGCTCAATCTTAGTTGGTTCAGAATATGCTCTGCCTTACCACAAACGATATTATACTGAAACTAATCAGCGCTCTAATGATTTAATCGAGGCTCAATATAGCCCTAGTTTAATCGAAGTACAAAACTTTATTAAAAAGTATGGCATAGATTTCTGGCTGTTAGACTCGCAAGCTTTGACGCTAGAATATGTGAATAAAAACCACCGGATCAAACAATTAAATCCTACGGCTGCGGCTGAGGTTAAAAGCAGTTTGGAGAAAGGAAGCGTACCCGCCTTGTCAAAAGTCACGGATCGTTGTACTGTTTTAAAAGCTGAAGGCTTGATCCTACTTAAAGCTGAATGTATTCAAGAAAATAAAAGTTAGATAACTCTAATAAATACTAAATATGCTAATGACGCGCTTGCATAAATTTCTCATAGCCCCGCTAGACAAAACATCGCGATCGCGAGTAATTTTTTGGTTAAGTTTGAGCCTCACATTTGCCGCACTTTATGGCCTTATGGGGTTAAAAGAAGCTTTCGACAGCGAATACGTCGTGCAGGATGATGCTAGACAGCACGTATTCTGGATGATGCGATTTGTCGATCCAGGGTTATTTCCCAATGATTTAATTGCTGATTATTTTCAATCTGTTGCTCCCGCAGGATATAAAATAGTTTATAAAATAGCGACAATATTAGGGATTAATGCCCTTTTATTTCATAAAATTTTGCCGATGTTTTTAGGCTTAATTTCTACTTATTACTGTTTTAGCATCGGCATAGAAATGTTGCCAGTACCAATGACCGGATTTATTGCTGCCTTGCTGTTAAATCAAAGCATTTGGATGACAGATGATTTAGCTTCAGGGACACCTAGAGCTTTTCTATATCCAATATTTTTGGGTTTTTTATATTATTTATTGCGGCTTTCGCTGTTGCCCTGCTTAGTAACTATTGCCTTACTAGGACTATTTTATCCTCAATATGTATTCATTGCCTCTGGCATTTTAATAATTCGGCTGGTACATTGGAGAAATGGCAGTTTGCGGCTATCTCCAGATAGAAAAGATTACCTATTTTCCGGTGCAGGTTTGGGAGTTGCCTTTTTAGTATTGTTGCCTTTTGCCTTACATTCATCTAAATTTGGCCCGATAATTACAGTAGCACAAGCTAAGGAATTACCAGAGTTTGTCTTAGGGGGAAGAGTTGCATTTTTCAAAAATAATCTTAAACAGCTTTGGTTTACAGGCAAAGGTAGTGGGATGTTTAGCAAGTCATTATTTACACCCGTAACGCACTGTATCGGTTTGTCATTTCCACTGCTGTTAATATTTTCATCATCATTTCCTTTGTTGAAGCAGATTAAAAGTAGTATCTGGCTTTTACTTCACATATTGATCGCAGCACTCACAATGTTTTTTCTGTCTCATGCAATGCTATTTTATCTACATATTCCTAATAGATATACTTCCTACACTTTCCGCATAATTATTGTTTTTTTGACGGCAATTTCGCTAACTTTAATTATTGATGCCCTTTGCCATTGGGCGTTAGGGACAGAATCAAAAGTCGTGAGGCAAGATGCCTCCTCTTTATCTGCAATTGTTAAAGGTTCGTCTTCTATTAAAAATAGAATTGCATTAGGCATTATTGGAATAATAGCTATTTTAGTTTTACTTTATCCTTGCTTTGTTGCAAGTTTCCCCAGAGTTGGATATAAAACTGGAAGAATGCCAGCTTTATATGAGTTTTTTCAGCAGCAACCTAAAGATATTTTAGTGGCATCTCTTTCTGAGGAAGCAAATTTTTTACCGACTTTTTCCCTGCGCTCTATTTTAATTGGCAGGGAATATGGAATCCCCTATCATATTGGTTATTATCGCCAATATCGACAGCGGACTATTGAGCTCATTGGCGCTCAATATAGTCCTGATATTGCAGTGGTAAAAAACTTAATCAATAAGTACGGGATTGATTTCTGGATGTTGGAGAAGAATGCTTTGACTCTTGATTATGTAGAGAGGTATGATTGGCTGAAAAATTTTGATTCAATTCCAGAGGTGGTGGCTAATATTAAACAGGGTAAAACCCCAATTTTAACGCAGTACATGGAACGTTGTGCTGTTTTTCAAAATGAGAGTTTAGTGGTTTTAAAAGCGTCTTGTATTGCAAAATAATAGGATGTTACTTTGATTAGGAATTATATTATAGGTAAGTTTTGTAGGGGCGGGTTCGCCGAGATATTTAATAAGTATCGACAAATTTTATAAACCCGCCCCGCCATACTTCGGCGCATAAATGAGAGGGCTAAAGCCCAACTACGTACCGACCATATCTCGCTACGAATTGATTAGTTTTATCCTCTTGATTCTTCAACCAAGCCCACATTTGATCGCCGATGGAAAAATGCCACCACTCGTTAAAATGCTGTTTAAATCCGGCCGCAAACATCGCCTCTTTTAATAATTGCCGATTTTGATGATATTGTTGTTCTACGACACTATTACTATTAGCAAAATAATCGGGATAGGAACGGGGGGAAACTTCATCAATGGCTGAGCCCATATCAATTGGCTGATGATTTCGATCTACTATTGTCACATCTAAGGCTGCACCTGTACTGTGAGGCGGTGGTGTAGTTGGATCGAGGCTGGGAACGGCCCAAAATTGATAAACTTGTTCTAGGATATGTTGGCGTTTCTCTTCAGAAATGGGGAATTTGTAGCCTTGAGCTTTGGCAATTTCTATAAATGTGTAATCTACCATAAATTGTTGGACTTCGACGGGGCGATAAGCATCGAAGATCATAATTTTTAACTCTGGATGCTGTTGCTGAAGATAGGTTTGAGCAGTAATTAAGCTATTAAGAACGCCTTGGCGAAGGTAGTAAGGTGAATCTGCTTTGCTGGGGGGATAGGGTGCGCCTAATTTTTGGTAGGCGTGGGGGATTTCGATGGCAAATATTTCTAAGGGAATGGGAACGAGGGGTTCGTTGCAATCGATTATTGGGATTTGTTGATAGGGTTTCATCTTAACTTCTATAAACGTCTTTCCGATGTTTGCAATGCAGCAATATAACGACAAAATCTTGATCGGAGATTTCGTAACGTACACGGTAATCGCCAATGCGGATGCGATACTCACAATCATAACCTCGCAATTTGACAACTCCCGGCGGACGTGGATCTTCAGCTAATTGCACAACTTCTTCAAGAATCCGATTGCGGATGATATCTGATAGGCTATCAAGCTGTTTTTGCACAGATTTGGGAATGATTACAGTGTAAGTCATTGAGCTTTCCCAGAACGATGAGCTATATACTGATCGATAGTTTGATAGTCTCCTGTCTGATAAGCAAGGCGAGCTTCCTCAATTTCTGCTTTTACCGTTGGATCTGACTCTAACAAATCTTCTTCAAGTTGACCTATTTCTGACTCTAATATTTCCCAAAGTCTGCGTTTTTCATCAACTCCTAGTGAGGTGATGGCATCTACTAGAGATTGAAATGGGATCTGCAATTCTACAGTTGTTTGTGTCATATTTTTTTCTTACCTTTAAGGCTTGATTTTATTAAATAAATTGTACTAATATTAACCTGGTTTTGCACAAAAGTCAAGACGATTAGATTTTAAATAGGATTTTTCCCTACTTCCTTAAGACAGAGCGCACCCATCGCGAAACCCAACGGAAAAAATAGAAAATGAGTTGCCAATGTCGGCCTTTAGCTGTTGCCATTTCCTACTAAAATTACGGCC
>DATGYA010000222.1:0-8451 GCA_035298405.1 Kamptonema sp.
TCTCGGCGGTTCAGACTTGACAGGTGCTAATTTAAAAAATGCCAACATCGCCAATGTGGATTTGAGAGATGCGGCGATGAAATACACTACAATGCCGGATGGGAAATTGGGATCGTAAGTGCGATCGCGCCACTAAAATACATAAACTATTGTGGGGTAGGCATTTTGCCTGCCCTTGGCTGTATTTTCAAGGGACATCCAATCTTTTTAGCTATCAACAGCAAACAGAAATCAAAGATAGTGAAGTAATCTTCAACTTTTCCTAGCTTCATTCCTCATCGGGATCTTCTGGAAAGCGAATGATGTCATCCTCACCTAGATATTCCCCATTTTGTACTTCTATCATTATCAGTGGAATGACCCCTGGGTTTTCTAGGCGGTGAGGTGTACTCATCGGCACGTATGTTGATTGTTTTTGCATCAAAAGTGTCTCTTTCCCATCACAAATTACTTTTGCAGTACCGGAGACAACTACCCAATGTTCGGTACGGTGGTAGTGCATCTGAGTACTCATGTGACGGCCTGGTTTCACTTCAATCCGATTAATTCTGTAACGTTCACCTTCTTCTAAAATTGTAACTGTACCCCAAGGTCGTATCCGCATAGAACCTTGGTCAGGTGAAACATCACTAAGAATTTGTTGCTCAGTATCGTTGGGAGTCATAATTCCTAATCTAAAAAAAAGCTTCAGTGTTAATTTTTATAAAAAACATCGGGCGCAAATATTTTTGCAATAGTTTTTGTAGACTTTATTTTTCTCAGGTAATTGCAATTATATTTTGGACAAATTATACGAGTATCCACATCCACTGTCAAGCATGGCTAATATTCTTTCCTGTTGCTGGAGGGTAAAGGTAAAGGTAAAGGCAAAGGCCAAGGGGCAAATAGGAGAAATGAAAACAAACGATCTCATTCCAGCTACGCCTCAGCTACGCCGGAATCGATAGAGGGGATCTCTAGCAGCCTGCAAGCCTTTCCCTTGGGTCTCTCTGGGCATTGCCAAAAAAATGTAAAAAAATGTTGCATTATTTCTGGCGTTGTGTTACATTTCTTTACAAGGTTGAATTTAAGCGAGGTTCGCAATTATGGAAAATAAAGAAGCACCCAAATTTGGCTTTACCGATTTCGCCGAAACTTGGAATGGCCGCCTGGCCATGCTGGGTTTTGTGATTGGCCTTGCTACCGAGCTCGTAACTGGTCAAGGCATTTTGTCCCAGTTGGGTCTGATGTAATCATCTACAAATTTTGAAGGCTGTGCGATCGCCCTCCACAAAGCGCGATCGCACCACCAATAAAAAAGTCCCCTTTAAATTTCCGGAAGGGAACTTTTTAAAACAGTATCTGAACTTAAACTAAGCAATTTCTACCTCATCCAAAACTCTCAATTTTGGCATCCAGCCAGACAAACTCCCCAAGCTATCTAATTTTTTTATCCGTTTATTACGCGCTAAAACCATCTCAGAAAGATCCGGCATTTCCTGCCAACAGTCAGGACAGAACCAGTAAATGCTGTTGTGACGAGCGTGACGTAGTAATTGAGTAGAGCAGCAAGGACAAGTATTCATAATATTTGTTAAACCCTATTTAGAAGAAACGACAATTCCTGCAAAAAATTAACTAATTCTTAGGGAACACATTCACTTTCAGTTAGTCAAAGTCTTAAGTATTCCCCTTTTCATCCCCAACCTTGCTTAATAACTTGAGATATTTTTGTCACATCCCAGGTATCTGCAAATAGTTAAATTTGATACCAAAAGGGTATTTAGTTTCAATCCCTGATATAAATCTGAAGTTATAGGTAAAATGTGAAGAACTCGTGAAGAGTGAGAAAGTCGTTACAAAAGGTAAAATATTTTCACAATTATAACTTTAATCTGTACTCCACCCCAGTGCCTCAGCTACCTGAGTTGGCAAGTTCAGAGGTTCAAAAGGCTTAGGGATTATAGTAATAATACCCAAACCAGCAAACTGTCCAGAGTCAGCAGTTAGCACTTTAGCAGTTAATAAAATTACTGGGATGTGTTGGGTATAACTATTAGCTTGTAACTGTAAAAAAGTTGTTTCACCATCTTGGTCAGGCATCATCACGTCCAAGAGAATTGCATCAGGCTGCTCAACAACAGCTTTAGCAACACCCTCTTGTCCAGAGCTAGCCGTTAGTACCTCCCAGCCCCCCACCAATTCCAGGCTGACTTGAGCTACTTCTCGAATATCCTCTGCGTCGTCAATTACCAAGATCCGCTTAGCAGTCAAGATCAACATCTTTTATGAAAGAGGGAAATTATTTTTAAGCTTAAATCGGCTGTGTGAAAAACCTGTGAAGTAAAAAGTATTTTTATATCTTTTGTTACAGAATCCAGCCCAAAGCTTGTGCAACTTGAGTCGCCAAGTGAATCGGCTCAAAAGGCTTAGTAATTACCCCACTCACTCCCAACTCAGCAAAGCGACGCTGGTCAGCAGAATGTACTTTAGCTGTGAGTAAAATTACTGGAATTCCTTGGGTAGGAATCCGCGATCGCAGCAGTTGAAAAGTAGCTAGCCCATCCAATGTTGGCATCATCACGTCTAACAGAATCGCATCTGGTGGATCTGCAAGAGCTTTAGCCAAACCCTCACTACCAGAACAAGCTGTAAGCACCTGCCAACCTCCCATCATTTCGAGACTTAGCTGCGCCACTTCCCTGATATCATCTTCATCGTCAATGATCAGGATACGTTTAGCTGTCATAAAGACCTCGTGGGAGCATCAAAACCCTCCCCATCAGTGACAACTGGCAGAGTTAAGAAAAAAGTGCTGCCCTCCCCCAAGACACTCTCAGCCCAGATCCTACCTCCATGCTGCTGCAAAATACTGCGGCAAATAGCCAAGCCCAGACCAGTACCCCCCTTCTGCCGAGAGTCAGAAGCATCAACCTGTTGAAATCGTTCAAAAATAGTTTCTAGTTTATCCGCAGGAATGCCTCGTCCCCGATCTTTGACAGCGATTAAAACTTCCCAATTATGTTTAGAGCAAGAGGAGAGATTGCTTAGTTCCTCCCTGGGGGAAGCTGTTTTCAGAGATCGGCTTGTACCTCCCAAGGCTTCAGGCAGATTGATTTCGCTGGCTAAATTTGCTGAGTTTGCGTCGTTCAAAGTCATGCTGTGCGGTGCGATCGCCTGCTTTCCTCCACAACACACTTTCTCTGTTATGGTGACTGAAGTAGAGACTGACTCTTTCACCGCCCTCACTTCCCCAGTCAACCAGATAGTTGCTCCTGGTTGAGAAAATTTAATCGCATTGCTGAGCAAGTTAGTCAAAGCCTGGATCAGACGGTCAGGAATAGCCCACAATAGCGCTGCTATAGGTTGCACAGATAAAGTAACTCCAGCCTTTTCTGCCATTGCTCGCATCTCATCCCCCGCCTGAACCATCAACTCAGCAGCATTGCAAGTCTGTAGCTCCCTATTGCTGTATTTAGATTCCATCCGCTCCAAATCGAGGATGTCATTAATTAACCGTACTAAACGGTCAGTGTTGGTGACAGCAATTTCTAGCATTCTTTTCCCACGCTGGGATTGAGGATCAAGTAAGCCGCTTGCCAGCAGACGCAGAGCACCATGAATCGAGGTGAGAGGGGTGCGAAGTTCGTGACTGATGACAGAGATAAATTCATCTTTCATCTTTTCTACAGCAAGGCGGTCAGTAATGTCTTTAAAAGTAACAACTGCCCCGATAATTTCCTCACGATCGCAGATTGGCCCTGCCACATACTCCACAGGAAAACTCGTTCCATCCCTACGCCAGAACATTTCATTCGTTACATGGCGAGCAATTCCATCTTCTAAAGTTGCCAAAATTTGACAATTTTGGCTAGCGTAAGGTATTTTTCCAACTTGGCTGTGGCTTAGGCTTTGGTACAGCGGCCGGTCAATCAGTTCTTTAACTTCATAGCCAGTCATTTTGGCAGCGGCGGGATTAACAAAAGTAATTTTTCCGTACCGATTTAAACCGCAGATGCCTTCTCCTGCGGAGTGCAAAATTAATTCATTTTGATGGCGAAGTTGTTCGAGGGCCATTTCTACGCGCTTGCGATCGCTAATGTCACGGGCGATCGTCGAAACCCCCACCACCGCCCCCGCTTTATCTTTAATCGGAGAAATAGTCAGCGAGACATCTATGGGTTTGCCATCTTTTCTCTGATGCACTGTTTCGTAATGGTCAATTCCAGTTCCAGCCCTAATACTTGCTAGGATTTGTGGCATCTCGCCCTGGCGGTCAGGCATCGCTAAAATGGAAATCCCCAGCCCCTTGACTTCAGCCGCAGTATAACCATAAATTTGCTCTGCTCCTGCATTCCAGCTCAGAATAATTCCCTCTGGGGTTTTGCCAACAATGGCATCATCAGAAGACTCAACAATTGAAGCTAAGCGCATCAGTTCGTCCTCAGCTTGTTTGCGCTCAGTAATATCGCGCCCCAAAATTACGATCGCTTTGCGCTCACCGTTCGGGTAAAATAGAGGCACTTTGATCACATCGTAGATTTTCACACTACCGTCAGAGCGAGCAATTACCTCTTCGCCGCGAGAAAGGGTCTTTTTTATCCAAGCTTCGCGATCGGTACTCTCACAAATCAGAAAAGCCTCTCGATAAAAACTACTCAGTTCGCCAAGTTCGCTGTCTTTCAAACCACAATAGTCAGCTCTATCTAACTCGAACAGTTCTAGCATGGCTTGATTAGCCTCTAACCATCTGCCCTCGCCATCCTTAAAACAAACAATATCCGGCATAGCATTAATGAGCGAGTCAAGATAGGAACTTTCTTTGATGGGAGCGTGGATGGGATCAGATTTGAGATCCGGAATTTGAAATAGGGGAGGCGAGATTTTCCCTGAATCCTTGATGTCATCTCTCGACTGTGAGGTTGATTCTTTCACCAAAGCCTTGAGCTTAATAACTTCTAGAGACAGGCGACGGCGAGCTAATAATCCCTCAACCCGCAAAAGTAGTTCTACGGTCGCGATCGGACTGATAATTACATCGTCAACTTTGTGCCGCAACTGTTCCAGAGGGATCGAGGATGTATTTACTCCGCAGCGATCGCGTCTGGCGATCGCCTTTGGGTCCAGAGATTGAGTTACCACCAGCAGCATCGGCAAAAAGGCAGGCTCTGCCCCCACTTTTCTTGCTTGCAGCAGCGGCCAAAAGCGATCTAGAGCTGCCTCATCTAGAATACACAAATCAAATGTTGCCATGCCATTTGCAGTTTCATTAGCAAGCAACACCTGATATTGAGTACCCAAGTGCAAAGCCAGCCAGTCTTGATGATTACTCTCGAGCAGAAGCAAAATGCGGCTCATTGGTGGGCCCCCTGTTTGTATTTGAACAAAATCTTTTTTGAATTGTCTCTCCTACTTTTTTGTAGTAATTACTAAAAAATTTCAAGGCTTTTACAGAGTATTAATTAAACACTTCTGGATTCTGAGTTATCTTAAAGACTTCTGGATTCTGAGTTTTAGTTTGAGCATTAACTGCCACCACGCGATCGCGACCAGCAGCTTTAGCTTGATATAGTGCCCCGTCAGCAGCTCGGTACAAAGTCTGCAAGTCAATACCATCAGAGGGATACTCAGCAATGCCAGCACTGAAGGTAACTCGAAACTTGCGACCTTGAGAGTCTGCAAACTCTTGTGCCCGCCAGTTAGCTAAAACATCTCCTAGCCTCTCGATCGCATCTCCCTTAGTCATCCCATACATCCCTACTACAAATTCTTCGCCGCCCCAACGAGCCACTACATCCTGAGCGTGGAAAGTTCGCAAAAGTATTTCTCCCAAACGCCGTAGCACTCCATCACCGCTCGCGTGACCATATTCGTCATTGACCTGCTTGAAGCGGTCTAAATCAAGCAGGGCAAAACATAGCGGTTGGCTATGGCGATCGGCGAGGTGCAAAAATTGGCTCAAGTCTTGAGTAGAACGACGGCGGTTAGCAACTCCTGTCAAGGCATCAGTTTCAGCTCTACTACGAAGTAGCTGGCTGCGTTCTAAACGGTTGACAATGCGATTGACCAATTCTGGTCCAACTACCGGTTTGCTTACATAGTCGTCTGCTCCCGCCGCAAATACTTTGTGTACAGCTTCTGCATCAGTATGGACGGTGAGAAACATTACGGGGAGTCCGCTCCAACAAGGATCGTTACGAACTGTAAGGCACAGCTCTATCCCAGTCAAGTAAGGCATTTCGATGTCTAAAACCAACAGGTCAGGCGCAACTATTTCTAGGGTTTCCCAAAACTGTCGCGGATCGGAGATGGTGAAAGTTTTTATTCCCCAAGGTTCTAGCAATACCCGCAGAGTTGTTAGCATCTGAGGATCGTCATCTACTACCATAACTTTTGCTTCGGCAATGCGAGAACGTCTGAGTACATCTAGCACTACTTCGATCGCTTGAGCGGGCAGTACTGGTTTCTGTAAAAATGCCTTGCCTCCGAGCCTAGCGACTTTTACTCGATCGCTAAAATTGCCCTGTCGAGCAAACACTAGCACGGACACGGGCGGTGTCTGGTTGGCAAGTTCTGCCAGCAGTTGATAAGAATTGCCCAGTTTATTTCTATTTTCTCCAAGTCTTTCCCCTTCATTAAGATTGAGATCGAGCAGTACAACATCTGGATAGAAAGAATTGTCGTTTCCCTTCGTCTGCTGGCAGAATACATCTCTGGCTTTTGACAGATTTGTTGCTATTTGTGTCTGTAAACCTTGCCTGTGGGCCTCTGCTACTAATGCCTCTGTTAAAGGTCCATCCTCATCAACTATCAGCAACAGGTGAGAGGAGGAGACGGGGAGACTGGGAGATGGGGCAGTTAAATCGAATCCAGTCTGCGAGTCTGCGAGTCTGCGAGTCTTCAAGTCTCGTCCGCCCCCCCGCTCCCCCTCTCCCCATTTCTTCGTCTCCAACTCATAGCGCAAAGTTGTTACTAGCTGGGAGAGTTGCGGGGCTTGGTCTTGTCTAGGAGTGTTCTGAAGCAGACTTTCCATCTCGCGGGCCAGGCGCGAACCTTCAGCTAAACCGAAAGTACCGAGGGAACCTGCGAGTTTGTGGGCTTCTCGAGTTGCTTGCTGGCGCAATTCGTCACTTAGTTCGCCAATGGTTAGGGCGGTGTTTGCTTGTTCGAGTATGGTGACGCGATCGCTAATGCTGCCTTTGAATCGTGTCCAAACTTTCGCTACGGCATCGCTTAAGGCTGATTGTTTGCTATTGGTTGTTGCGATCGCACTCTCTTGTAACTTCATGCAGTCTTGAGAGCAAGTGCAGCTATTTTCCGATCCTATCTGCGATCTGATGAGGGATAAATCTTTCTGATGGGAAGAATTTGACTCTAACTTTACTATTTTCTGTTGGCTTTTTTCAGGTTTGAGGCGATAGCCTAAACCGTAAACTGTCTCTACTAAATCTACTGGTGCGCCTGCTGTTTTTAACTTACTCCGTAGACCTTTAATATGTGCTCTCACTGTCTCCTCTGCTGGTGGTTCTTCAAACGACCACAGATGATCTAAAATGGCACGGCGGCTGAATACGCGCTGATTGTTACGCAAAAATAACTCTAACAAAGCGTACTCTTTGGGAGTTAAATTCAGAGGTTTGTTTCTGTAAGTTACTTCACAGGTGCTAGGATTAAGGCATACTTCGCCCCATTCTAAAACTGGTGGCAAGACTTCGCTACCCCGACGCATTAGTGCCCGAATCCGGGCCGATAGTTCCAAGAAGTCAAAGGGTTTAACTACGTAGTCGTCAGCACCAGCATCCAGTCCTTCGACTTTGCTAGCACTACTGTCGCGAGATGTCAACAGCAGAATTGGAGTAGTCCGATGTCGCGATCGCAGTTGGCGGCAAAGTGCAATCCCATCCATTTTTGGCAGCACTACGTCCAATAAGATTAAGTCATAGGTAAAAGCTTCTGCATAGTCCCATCCCATCTGACCATCTTTCGCTAAATCTACAGTGTAATGTTGCTCAGCGAGAGTAGCGGTGATGGCTTGGGCTATATATTCATCATCTTCTACCAGTAACACTCTCATATAGTAATTGTTAGTTGTTAATTGTTAGTTGTTAGTTGTTAGAGGTGTAACCCAATTTGTGGTAGGGGCGAAGCATTGCAGTAGACAAGTTATTGGTTAGAGGTAGACATTTACTACTAGAATGCTTGGCCCTAAAGAGCTATAGCTTTCCTCTGTCTTCTGAGGTACAAGATATCTACCCCCAACCCCCTGAGAAAGGGGGCTTTTTGGGTTCCCCCCTTTGCAAGGAGGGGCTAGGGGGGTAGTTGCGTACCTATATAATTGAGAAATGTGATATTTACTAACCACTAACCACTAACTACTAACAATTACCAAGGTTTAACATCGACAGCGCCGCCATTGGTGGCGCTGAAAGTCACCTGAAATTCTGCTGTTTTTTCAGCAATATCTGATGCAGG
>DATGYA010000223.1:0-39600 GCA_035298405.1 Kamptonema sp.
TTTTTTATTGTGAGTTTCATGGTCTTACCCCCCCCAAGAGATTGTTTTTTGTTTTCTTTCTTATTCTCATTTTGTTACCTCTTTCTGGGGAAGTCAACGCTGTAAAGCTAAGTTCATCATCTCTTTGAGATTAAGTCGGCAATTGTAAAGATTACAAATTTGTTAGAAAACAACAGACTTTTAGCTATTGACATTTCAACTTAGGTGTGGTAATAACTGATCGGCTTTAACTTTATGTACTTTCAATTGCGTGGGCCAGAGTCACCATTGAGCAGAAGTTGTCTATCATCTGACTTAAATATTCAATTGCTGGAGTGGATTCCGCGCTGTTTTAGCTGCTGGAGAAAAAACTCTTCCAAAGTTGGTCTAGCTAGATTCATGCCGATTAATTGACCTCCCATCAGGTTAAGGGTAGCGATAAAATCCTGGGGGCTGGCTTGTAAGTGACCGTACCACACCTCACCTTCAAGTTCCAAATCTGGTACCCATTTTTTCAGTACGTTTAAATGACCGCCTTTACCTCTGACGCGGTAGGCTTCGGTTGTTCCCAGGAGTTCGTCGAGGTTGCCGATGCAGATTAATTCACCTTGAGCGAGGATGGCAACGCGATCGCATATTTGTTCTACGTCTGATAATACGTGGCTATTAAAAAAAATGGTTTTCTTTTGTGATTTGAGCGATAGAATAATCTCGCGCATTTGATAGCGTCCCATCGGATCGAGACCAGACATCGGCTCATCAAGAAATACTAACTCTGGATCGTTGATTAAAGCTTGAGCCATGCCAATCCGTTGCAGCATTCCTTTAGAATATTGACGTAACTGTTTTTTGATAGCTGCTGATTTAGCTAGTCCAACTAAGTCTAGCAATTGGGGAATGCGTTGGCGCTGGACAGATGCTGGAATTTGAAACAGTCCTGCGGCAAATTGTAAGAATTCCCATCCGGTGAGGTAGTCGTAAAAGTAAGGGTTTTCTGGCAGGTAGCCTACTCGTTGTTTGACGGCGCGATCGCCCAATGGCTGACCTAAAAGCATTCCCGATCCAGAAGTAGGTCGCACAATGCCTAGCAGCGTTTTGAGTAAGGTAGTTTTTCCTGCACCATTCTGCCCCAGAAGTCCGAAGGTTTCCCCTTGATAGACTGTGAGGGTGCAGCTTTTGAGGGATTCGATTTTTTGATTCATCCAGAAGCCAGTGCGGTATAGTTTGCCGAGTTGAGAAGTTTGCACCGCTGGTGTTGGTTCGGGCTTCCTAATTTGGGGAGGTAAATCTACAACAGAATCCATATAGGCTTTAGGTCTGTGGTTTTAGGATTTATAATAAACTGAATCGAGGTGCGATCGCTGATGGCGATCGCCTATTACTCACTGTTTATATATCTAATCCTCGAATCCCGCAACGTTCCCAATTTGATATACTCTAGACAATAGACGTATCTAAATATTGCTGGACATGGATCGGTCAAAAATTATTGCTCTGATCGCAGGTGCGATTTCTCTGCTTTTAGCGATCGCCTACCTCATCCTCGTCCAACTGTTAGACTTCCGAGGTGAAATGCTGCCAGCACCCCAAAGTCAACTAACCCCAACATTGGAAATTGCCTACTTGATTCAACAAAAATGAAACTGAGAATTTTCGCGATCGCAGCACTTTTCACTTCTCTGTACTCAGCCACCCCAACTCAAACTGTAAACTCACAGCTTTTCCAGCAAGAGTGGAGCGATAATTTAAGCACAACTTCCCAAGCAAAAGCTCTAATTCTCACTCAAGCTAACACCAATAGTGCATCCCTAACTCTGGGACAAGCTGCTGATGTTATTAATCGCTGGTTGGAAGCGAAACAAAAAATATTTTCTCCCCCTTTCGATCGTCAAACTCTCGCTAACTTGACTACAGGTATCTTGTATTCTGATAGTCTCAAAGCGATCGATTTTTTGAGTGATAACAATGCCTCTTATCGGTATGGTGTCCAAAAAGTTGAATCGGTCGAAAGATTTGCTGCTGCTGGGAACAAAGCAACTATTGAAGTTAGAGTTACTGAAGATGTCACTCTTTACCAAAAAGGCAAAATTGAAAATAGTAGCTTCAATACCAAGCTGGTTCGCTACACTTTAGAATATTGGGACGGCGTGTGGAAAATAGCTGATGCCAAACTAATTGATTAAAGTCCTTAATGATTCAGAGGCAACTTTACTTTAACTTTATATATCTGGCAAATAATCTACACTTTTTAAAGAGTTAGTAAAGTTGGGCGCAACCTACTTGTGTTATTAGGGGCAACATCTTATCCTGTTTTAAGAAAGTAAGACCAATTTACCGACCCTAGCTAATTTTAATTAGTAAAACCCTTGATTTTATTACATTTTCCTGCTGCGTGAGTGCTGCTGCTGTAAATCGAGATCCCACCGAAATCCGCCACAAAAACATAAAAAAGTTTCCCCGGAATATGCCATTAAAAACCCAGTTTCTTAAAGAAACCGGGTTTTTCTTTTAATAAACTTGGGTAGCTTTCATCATGTGATAGGCAATAAGCAACTGTGTTAAAGCGAGAGGATAACTTTGAAGTACTTCCCCAGTCGTACCAATAAGTTTACCGATTTCAGGGTTGCCATTAGTGCTACAAAAGCTATGTAAATGGGGCAATTCGTTACAGAGAATTTTCTCCAATTCATTCACCTGGTCGCTAGTGGCATGAGAGTCAACTTCCAAAACATCAACTGGTTTGCCCATATCCCGATCTAGTCCTAAGCGAATAGCTGGCTTAAAACTGGCACTACCTCGATCTAAAATCTCGGTAAAATTTGGGTGAGGAATAGTTGGCCTGAGCACCAAGCGCACATTAAGATCGGAACTATCTTGCTCATTAGGTGGGTAGAATGTCACCACTACATCTGCTGACTGACGTTGAGGACGGATGAATTCTTCAGAATCTGGTTCGCGCTTTTCTAATTCTGCTAGAACTTGTTCTTCAGTGTAGCCCCGCTTCATAGTATCGCGCTTAACCTTCCACTGCGATCGCAGGGATTCAGGAGGAGCTAGATAAACTTTAACATCATAAGCATCGCGCACTCCACGAGTAGCATAACCGAGTAATCCTTCAAGGATAACGAATTTGTTGGGCTTGATATACTCTGGCGGATCGAAAGCACCCGTTGTGTGGTTGTAAATTGGCTTAAGGATGGGTTGTCCGGTTCGCAGCAGGGTGAGATGTTGCTGCATGATATCTAAGTAATTACAGTCGGGGTGCAAAGCTGTGATCCCGATTTCAGCCCGCTGTTTTCTGTCGTATCGGTGATAGTCGTCTGTACAGATGATGGTGACGTTTTCTGGCCCTAAGACTTGGGCAATTCCTCGTGTCAGCGTTGTTTTACCCGCTGCGCTGTCACCAACAATACCCAGGATAATTGGACGCTGGCTCATAATTTTCACCCCGCCGGATTATAGAAAGTACGTTGTAAACTTTAAATCCTATCAAAGTTGTGGTCAATAAAATAGGGGGCGATCGAGAGGAGTTAGAGAACTCACCCTAGTTTTGTCAGGTTGGGTAAGTGACGGTGTATCGAGAGGTGGATTTACTTATAATCCTCATTTGTTAGACCAACACTTTAGAGGAACCTTTAGTTTCAACGATCTCATTCATGTAGGAAAGCATACGCCGTTGCATAAAACTTACCATAGGAGTATTATCTTGTTGGACAGTCCAAATACCATAGGGAATTCCACTATCGTAATGATACTTAATTGCTTGAGCTAATAAAGAAATGGCACGCCCCATCTTTTGCAATTCTTTCTTTACAAACAATCTACTATATCTAATTGTGTCTGGTGCTAAACGATGAGTAATCATCCATCCTACCACCTCTCCTTGATAACGAAGACCTAAACTATTGAGTGGTTCGATAATTTTTTCTTCGGAAAAAGGGGAGAGAATATCTGGATACCAAGGCTCGGCTTGCTGTTTTCTTAATATTTCTCTTCGTTCACCTTCGGTTAAATCGCGCCAAAAAAACGTCGCGAACGAGTCAGGGAGGCTGCATCGGTGCATCCAATCTGCTGATAGCATCTGCTTTGGTGTAGCTTTACAAATAAACATTCTTGACTGGGGAGAACTCCAATTAGATTTGATCAGCAAGCGTTCTATGGCAGGTGTTGTTGTTTTGTCTGTTGTATAGCTCAAGTTGGCGGTAGTACAGCCTTCCTTAACTAATTCTTGTTCTAATTGAGCTAACATTGCTGTACCAATTCCCTGACAGCGATGTTTGGAATCAACGAAAATAGAAAGGACTTCAGCATTATGTTCGTTGGGTAAAATTTCAGCTAGTACCAAACCCACAGGCTGGTCATTATTATTGTTAGCACCAATCGCCACAAATGGGGTTTTACCATTTAACAATTTTAAATAATTCCTATAGGCAGGATAGGTCATACCTACATAATTTGCTGCTGTAAAAAGATTGATTTTATTTATTGAATACATTGATATTCATTCTTTAGTGAAAAGGGAAAGGGTGAGGACACTTATAGTATTCCTCACCGTCATTCGTCGGTTTAGGTGGCAGCACTAGGTAATAGGTAGTTAGGGTTTCTTCTACTATCTCGATGGTGATTCCAGGGATATTATCTAAACCCATTTCCTTAGCAATAACCGCCGCGGGGTGGGTACAGAATCGTTTCACCCGAACTCCGACGACGACCACCTGCGACAGATTCCAATTCCGCGTCAGAAAGTTCCTCGGTGTCATCCGTTGGTTTAGGCGGCAGCACTAGGTAATAGGTAGTTGGGGTTTCTTCTACTATCTCGATGGTGATTCCAGGGATATTATCCAAACCCATTTCTCTAGCAACGACTGCTGTGGGGTTGCTGAGTAGTTCTTGCTTAAATGATTCATCCTGCCAAGCTTTAGCAATCAGTTTAGCTTGCAGTTCTTCACGAGTCATCGGTTCCGGTTGAGATGTTACTGAAGTCATGGGAAAAAACCTCTATTTAGATGTTGTACATGACTGAGGTGGCATGAGCAAGCTACCTCAAGTTGAGTGTGGTTTTAGGGTAACACTGTGACAGCCCTTAAACGCGATCGTTACAAATTTATAATATTTTCAGAGGGATTTGGACAAATAACTCTCTTGGCATTGAATTCATTAATGTTGTTCCTAAGTATTGAAGCTATCTACAAAAGAGAGAGTCAGGGAGTAATAACCAAATTATTCTGGATTAGTTCCACAATAATACAGAAGGAAGTAAATTTGGGTGTGCTAATCGTCTAAATTGAATACAGAGACGGGCAGGATGCCCATCCCACAATAATTGTAGAAAAATTGACTGTCAAATTAGATGCGTAGCAGCTTAGTACTAATTGCAACCAGGCACGCCTGGGGTGTTGGTAATCACCCGGCTACTCCCACCCCTGCGACGACCACCTGCGATAGCTTCCAATTCCGCGTCAGAAAGTTCTTCGGTGTCATCCGTTGGTTTAGGCGGCAACACTAGGTAATAGGTAGTTGGGGTTTCTTCTACTATCTGGATGGTGATTCCAGGGATATTATCCAAACCCATTTCTCTAGCAACAACCGCTGTGGGGTTACTGAGTAATTCTTGCTTAAATGACTCGTCCTCCCAAGCTTTGGCAATCAGTTTGGCTTGTAGTTCTTCACGAGTCATTGGTTCTGGTTGAGATGTTGATGAAGTCATGGGAAAAAACCTCTATTTAGATGTTGTACATGACTGAGGTGGCATGAGAAAGCTACCTCAATTTGAGGGTGGTTTCACCGTAACACTGTTACAGTAGTTAAGCGCGATTTTGCCAATCTTTGCTGCTACTTGGCAGGATGTCTGTGAAGCCACCCCGACTTATTTTGATTATCATAGCAACAATAGGTAGTCGGGGTTTCTTTCACTCTCTGGATGTTATCATTCACAACCCATAACCGCCGAACCCATAGTTGTTATCCCTGCGATTATTGATAAAGCTATATCCCCGCCGCGACTCCTTCGTCGTCCACCTGCGACAGATTCCAATTCCGTATCAGAAAGTTCTTCGGTATCATTCGTTGGTTTAGGTGGCAGCACTAGGTAATAGGTAGTTGGGGTTTCTTCTACTATCTGGATGGTGATTCCAGGGATATTATCCAAACCCATTTCCTTAGCAACAACTGCTGTGGGGTTGCTGAGTAGTTCTTGCTTAAATGACTCGTCCTCCCAAGCTTTGGCAATCAGTTTGGCTTGTAGTTCTTTACGAGTCATTGGTTCTGTTTGAGATGTTGATGAAGTCATGGGCAAAAACCTTTATTTAGATGTTGTACATGACTGAGGTGGCATGAGAAAGCTACCTCAAATTTAGTGTGGTTTTAGGGTAACACTGGTTACAGCCCTTAATCGCGATTCAGAACTAATAGTTGCAAACTGGGAACAGCAGCGTTGTAGGCGAAGTCCGACGACGACCACCTGCGACAGCTTCCAATTCCGCATCAGAAAGTTCTTCGGTGTCATTCGTCGTCGGTTTGGAGGGCAACACTAGGTAATAGGTAGTTGGGGTTTCTTCTACTATCTGGATGGTGATTCCAGGGATATTATCTAAACCCATTTCTCTAGCAACGACTGCTGTGGGGTTACTGAGTAGTTCTTGCTTAAATGACTCGTCCTCCCAAGCTTTGGCAATCAGTTTGGCTTGTAGTTCTTCACGAGTCATTGGTTCTGGTTGAGATGTTGATGAAGTCATGGGCAAAAACCTTTATTTAGATGTTGTACATGACTGAGGTGGCATGAGAAAGCTACCTCAAATTTAGTGTGGCTTTAGGGTAACACTGGTTACAGCCCTTAATCGCGATCGTTACAAATTTGTAATATTTTTAGAGGAATTTAGACAAATAACTTTCTTGGCATTGAATTCATTAATGTTGTTCCTAAGTATTGAAGCTAACTAAAAAATAGAGACTCAGGGAGTAATAACCAAGTTATTCTGGATTAGTTCCACAATAATACAGAAGGAATTAATTTTGGGTGTGCTAATCGCAATAGCTGATAGCCAATTCCTGCCGTACCACGAAAGAAACTGGGGCTGTAAAAATCTCCTTCAATTTGGGGGTACAGAGAAAAATGCCCTATATTTTTTGCTCTAGCTATTAGATAGGAAGTTTGTTTTTGGGCAAGTTCCCATAAGTCTGAACGCGATAGTTTTTGTGCAGCTACCATTAGCAATTCTATTCTGCCAAAGTTGCCACAGCAGAGATGATCTATACTTTGTAAACCAAAATGCTGAGTTGTGTCTGCTGCGTCGGCGATTTCTTGCAAAATTTGGGCAGTTTCCAGAATCTCTAAGCTACCTAAACGAGCTAAACCAATTCCAGGGGCACCATGACACCAGCTTGTCATAAAACTAGGTTGCTGTTCGTTTGGGTTAAAAGATCGGAAGTCTGGCCAATTTTTAGCACTAGCAGAAAATACGCTAGCTTCGTAGGCTTGTGCTTCCTGTGCAGCTTTGAGAAACACCGGATCGGAGGTGGATTTATACAGCCGTAGCAAAGCGTAGGCAATGCCTGCTGCGCCATGAGAAAATCCGGTTAATAATTTTGATTCGACACTGTGCCAACTTTTCAAGCCAGACTGAAGGCAAGCAGTACGGTGATTTAGCAAGTGATGACCACAGGCGATCGCAGTATCTAAAACAATAGGTTCCTTGATGACAGAATGTAAACTGACTAACCCTAGTATGGCTCCGGCTGCACCTCCCAAAACGTCAAAAGAGCGATCGCGATCAATCGCTTCAGGAGTAATTAAAGAAGCAACTACTCTACTCAAATCCAGTAATTCATGTGCATCCACAAATTGGCTAACCCGTACTAGAGCATAAACAATCGAGCCTAATCCGCTAGCACCACCAATGCCAATTTCTTTAGCCATTCTAGACACGAATTGCGATTTTTTATCTTGCAATATCTGTCCCAAGGGTTGCAAGGCTGCCAGGGCTAAATCGCGATATTGTGCTTCACCTGTCACCTTTGCCAGTGCTGCCAAAAATAAAGCTATCCCGCTCGTACCGTCGTATAAGCCATATTCTAAAGCTTGAAGTTGCAACCGTTGAGCATTGGGGATATATTCTAAACTAATCCAAGTAGCAGAACCGTTAGCACCCCGAATTGCCCGTTGTGATATTTCTTGAGCGATCGCGATCGCTTCCTGCACCATCTCTGCTGCTGTCAGCAAAGGAAATTCATCTTCATTCAGATTAGACGTAATTTCTGAAGTCGCCGCCTCAGCGCTCATTTTGCCCGTAACCCGCGAGTAAAAAGCAGCCCGAATTAAACCAATTTGTTGAGCTAAGTCTGCATCGTTGAGTTGCTGTAATTGAGCGATCGCTTGCTGATAACTTGCTGCTTTGAAGAAGTTTTCAATTATTAATTCCGAGCTAGGCATGAAACTTGTACTATTTGAAGCAGTAGAGAAATAAGGAAAATCCAGTTGTTCGATAGATTGGATTTCTATCTGTTTGATTCCCCAAATGGCTGGTTTAGTATTAACCATCAAAAATGCCCGACTCAATACATCTAATTCTATGCTGCGATCGATACCATTTTGCAAAAATTTAGGCTGCAATGTCTTTCGCATCAATTGACCATAGATTTCAGTATGTCGAAGCGTCACCCGTACTTGGCGATCGCCTAAAGTAGCTAAAGGAGAATCAGTTGCCAACAGCGCTTCTCGCCATTGCATCAAAAACTGATACATCTGTTGGCAACCATCTACAATCTCATTAATATAATCATTAGCTAACAAAATCCTGCCATTGAGCGAAACAGTATTGGCTCCAACTACAGAGACATATTCATAGAAACCTACCATATTGTCAGTATTGATATCCTTCCACTTTCGCACCTTCAAGAAATTTCCTTCTTGGGCAGAGCCTCCCAACGCACTGATATCATAAGCAATATTTCTATCTGCCTTAAATACCCACGTTGGAAGTAATCTACTTCGCAGTACAGATCTCCCAATTTGCTGATTCGCTAAAAATTCTGCTGCTAGTTCTTGCCCATCTTCTACAAACTCGCAGACATCTGGATGTATTAGAGTTTCCGTATCTATCAAAACAGGGTGTTCTCCACTGGCAATCAAATTTTCATAATGGCCATCAGTTTCCCCTAATATGTACAACAGACATATCAGCATTCCTGCCCGTTGGTAGTAGCGTTGTGCTTCTGCTTCCGACTCACAGGGCAAATGTTCTACATACTCTACCCAACCATAGGTATTGCAGTTAATGATTTTAAGTAACTTGAATGGTAAAGGAAAATTGTGTTGATTAAACCAAGCCAGTAAATCAAAATAAGCAACTTCTAAACCTAAGCTTCTGGGTTTGTATATTAATTTTTCTCCACCATCAAAAGTAATTTCAATCACCGATCTCCCTTGGTTATGAGCATCGGAAAGACCAAGCTTTATTTCTACAACTTGAGTGAATTTTTTGACGAAAGTTGACTTGATTATTGGTAAATCTGAAGCCAGCCGATTAATAAATTCTGCTGTTGCGTCTACCCAAAAGTCTAACTTTATTGCTAGGATTCGCGCTAAAACATTGTATTTTTTTAAGCAAGATAATAACCCTTCATCTGTGACTGTTTTAATAAAACTTTGGTACTGTGCTTTAGCAGAAATCCCTTGAGTTTGGGCGAATAAGCGAATTAATCCAGACTGCTTTATGGCACAGAACAGAGAAAATTCAAATTCTAGAGTTGGCTCACATAGCGATCTTAATTCTTTTAACAAACTCCGCTCTAAACTAATTTGAGCGGCTGGTGAAAGTAAGTGATAATTATCATTTACACGAGTTGTTAGTTTTTCTATCCCTACTTGTACAAAAGGCAAATAAAATTCTTCAAATGGTACGGGATTTTCAGGATCTAAATATGGATAGATGCTCGGATCTTCTCTTAAAACATTAGTTTGCAGAACTTCTCTGAGAGTTTCTGCCCAAGAGGGGAGACATTTCTCATCAGCAAGTTTAACAGCACCTAAAACCTGACGCACTTGATTAATATCTAAATTATCCCAGGCGAGGCGTTTAGAAAATTTATCCCAATCGCCTTGAGCACACAAAAGACACCAACGCTTTAGGGTTATATCTATACTTTTATCATTGGTTTGTAAGGGAGCGGGGATAAAGCGATCGCTTAAGCGATCGTTAATTGTAGCCGCTTTTTCTACTATGCTAATTAAATCTTGTTGAGTAACTCTCATTTCCTCTCTTACCTCACCTATATAACTAACAATTTTTATCAGTTTCTCTCAACACTAATTAGTTAACGTAATCATTTAAAAAACATTGAAGCTGGGTGCTTCTCAAAGCGTTCTATTATAAACTTTGGTAAATTGCCCAGCCATTTTTCCTGAATTATACCCTCTTTTAGGACAACAGCAGTCGGCAGAGATTCAACTAAGTTTTCTACAATATTCGGTTTCACTGAAATCAATGGGAAGAGGATATCGAAAGGGGGGGTAAATTTTTCTATCTTTGGATCTGCCAAAACGATGACAACAAATACGTCTGGCATATCTGAAAGTTGATGTACTAAACTTAGCCGCCGCAGCCATTGCGTACAGTGGGAATAGTTGACATCCAGAAAAACAATTAGTTTTTCTCCTGACATCAGGTTGTAGTTACAATCCACTAACCATTCTGGTTGCCAAGCCATCCCAGCATATAATCCACTGACAGAATTAGTTTTAATTTTTCTATTCCATTCATTTTGATGCTTAATAACTTTACGAATAAAAGGAGTTAAATTAATTAATCTTATTGTTAATAAATTAATAATTGACAGAAAAAATGGTAAAGGTCTAACAAAGTCGATAAACAAAACCACCCGTTCTCCCGTCGTTTCATTCCAAACTTCGTGGGGATATGTATCGTCAAATATTAAGCATTTTCCTTCTGACCAAGTAGCTATATCATTTTTAACGCGAATTCTACAAGCATTCTGGGGTTGAGGGACAATTAATGCTAAATGACATCTCAATACTCCTTTATAAACGCCTGTATGTTCGGGAATATGTTTCCCTGGCGCTAGGATAGAAAAGAAAGCTGTTTTTATACCGGGGATTTTTTCTAGACTTTTCGTAGTCTCTGGACAGTTTTGACAATTTTCTTCTATTTTATAACCATAAGCATAAAAAGCATATATTTTCCAGTTATTATCTTTAGTTAAGACAGTTTGCTCTGGAGAAATATCTTGAAAATTAGGTAATTTATTTCTTTCAGGTAACAGGTTTTCAAGTTCTTTGCGGATCGGTAGCCAATTTTGTTCTAACTCAACTGTCCAAGGAAAGTCTTTGACATCAAAAAAAGTATTTTTGGGAGCCTTCTTTTCAATAATTTTGTCAAAATAGTTGCTAAAACTAAACACAATTGTCTCTAGTTTTATTGTCAAATCTTTGGCGTTCATAAATAATCAACTGAGCTTAATATAACACAATAAACTGAACTGTTGAGATTCTACCAACCAGGCTTAGTCTTTAATTACCTCGGCTTGTGCGATCGCCAACAGTTCAGTTATCGAGATGTAGTCGGGTTTTTTTCTACTTAAATATTACAAGATGCCTTTGAAAAAGTCATAGGGGTTTGGCGGCGACGGCCACCTGCGACAGCTTCCAATTCCGCATCAGAAAGTTCTTCGGTGTCATCAGTCGGTTTAGCGGGTAGCACTAGGTAATAAGTAGTTGGGGTTTCTTCTACTACCCGGATGTTCACTCCAGGGATATTATCTAAACCCATTTCTCTGGCAACAACCGCTGTCGGGTTACTCAAGAGTTCTTGCTTAAATGATTCATCCTGCCAAGCTTTAGCAATCAGTTTTGCTTGCAGTTCTTCGCGAGTCATTAGTTCCGGTTGAGGCGTGGCTGAAGTCATAAGAAAAACCTCGTAATTAGATGTTGTGCGTGCCTATAGTATATGTGCTTAGCTGAGGCTGCATTAACTAACTAGGGATCAACCTCAACCCCCATCACTGCTCTACGGTATCACTGCTACAGGATTTAAGCGCGATCGTTACAAATTTGTAATTTTTGCACAGGATTCTCTTGACTCTGCTAGTATGATTTCAGTTTCTCTTCTCGTAAAACTTCTTGAAGATAATTTAATTGTAGTGAGTACAGACCACTTAATTTTTCTAGAAGATTTTTTTCAATAAATTCACATTGGTCTTCGGGGGTAAAACCACTTAGCCTAGAACGGCAAATATCTATCATTGCAGGCTGCACTTGGTTGTTTTTCAAAAAATCTATAAATCGATAGATCCTGTCCATAATCTCGTCCTCGGAAACTTTTAGCTTGCTATTCATTCCTTCTAGTTCCGGTGAACTGAAAATTAAATAATACTTGCCATTTTCGACTTTACATTTTATCCCACTTCCTAGCGAAAATCGTAAAAAGTGATGTTCGTTACCATTAAATGAATTGAATTCTTGTTCAGTTATTTCTACTTTACCTTGATAGTAAAGATGAGCTGGATTACAAGAGAAGTAATCTAAATCAATGTCTAATACAACTGATGAACTGTTAATAAAATTATCGTTTGTCTGTAGAGTTTTCATCACCAGCTTTTTGAAACCTGGCTTAAAGAAAATCATCGGATCTTCTTGACAGTTGGTGTTAATTCTCATGATCGTACCTGCTCCTTTGTACGAATGAACTGCCATTAAACGTTCTGTTTCTTTGCCTTCATTATTGCTTTGATATAGCCAATCAACACGGTCAAATATTCCCTGATAAACGGCTGGTACGATAAAATTAGCTATGGTAAGTTCGTTGCGGGTGAAATCGTATATATCTCTCAAATTACTATTGATTGAATGAATTGAGTAATTAAATAAGGGAATGCTAAAATCCGAATGTTCGTCTATATGTAGTAAAGTATTGTTACTTTTACTAATAATTTTGTTGAGGAGGGAATAATGCCAAACGAAAAAGGCTTCGTGATGTTCCTCAAAAAGAAATACGGGAATAGCTGCCATGATTACTTAGTTATTGAAATTTTACTTTAATAAATATCGGTTCTAACACAAGCTAATTTATCTGTCAATGACATGATTTAAAAATATATAAATTCTAGTTTTTATTAAGAAAAATTTAGCAATTACCACTCTTCATTTCTATTTTGGTTATCAGGTTCCCAATCGTTTTGGGAAGGCTTAACAGTTGGTTCTGGTTGCGGTTGCGGTCGCTCTTCTAGTTGACATTCATATTCGGGTTCTGATTGAACTGTTAGTGGTTCAACAACACGCGCGATCGCATCTTTTACAAAAGCCTTCACAAACTCGCCCCGCCTATTTAATTGAAATTGTCGCTGTACTACTTCAGCCATCCCGCCGTCGCCCCAATCTTGATCGTGGCGAAAATATTCAATAAAACTTTTACCAGCAATTCGTGTTAAATAGGCAGCGCTCACTCCTTGAATTGCTTTACCAACTAGAAAAGTGGCAATGTTAAGCTGAAGTGCCGTTGTCACCAGTTTAATCGCCCCTGCGACTATTCCCAAACTGGCTAAAGTTTTGGCCAGAGACATAGCCAATTCTCGCCCTCGCTCTATATTTAATTCAGTACCGTAAATTTTGCCAATTTCTATTACCATCTGGGCATTTACGGCTGCTGTTGCTAATAAATCTACTACTGGCAACGGCGTTACTGCAATTACTCCAGCACCAATCCATTGAAAGCGCTCTACTACTTTATCCGCTTGTCGCCGTCGTTGGGCATCGATTAATTTGTGGGCTTCTTCGCCTAAACGCTGAGATTGTAGGAGAATATTATCAGCAATTAAATCTTTGCCTTCAGCTCTTAATAGGGCAGCCATGCGCCGAATTAAGGGCATAATATCAGGTTCGGGCTGGAATTTATCGCCGGATTCGAGGGTGATTTCTTGGGGGTTGGCGGCGATCGCGACTACATCCATGCTGCTGACTATGCCTTTCACTCGCAGCCGTAGCCGTGCGATAATAGTTTCTCGATCGCTCTCAGGATAGAGGTCAGTTTTGTTGAAAACTACAAGCGATCGCTTACCAATTTCTGCCAAAGTCCGCAGCGGTTCGTACTCAGATTTCCGCAAATCGTTGTCTAAAACAAATAGTAGCAAATCTGCCTCTGTCGCTAGTTGCCGCGCTAATTCTTCTCTATGAGTTCCGGCGACACCTGCTTCTAAAATTCCCGGCGTATCTGTGATTAAAATTTCGCGGTCTAATCCTTTAAGCTTAAGAGTATAAGTTTCTCCGACTTCAGTAGTGCCCATTGGTGCGCCTACTCGTCCCGCCATGCGCCCTACTAGGGCGTTAATCAGAGAAGTTTTGCCGGCGGAACCAGTACCGAAAACGACTACTTCCACATTACCGCGAGACAAACTGGCTTCGATTTCGCGCGATCGCGAGATTAAAGCTTGTCGCGCTACCTCGTCTTGAATTTGAGTTACCTGTAATCGTAGAGCTTTTAAGGTTTCCTCAGCCGCCTCTACCTTGGCAGCGGGGACTTTGAGATTTGACTGGGGTTTTGCTTGATTTTTCTTAGGTCGTTGTAGAAGTCTCCAATAGTAGAATAAGGCGAAAATTAACATCCCCAACAGAACGATCAGCAGCAATAGCAGTAAATTCGCCAGTAGTGGAGGCGCAGACCAGGAAACTTGACTGTAAAGCCAAGTTAAGGAAGTAATCAGCCAGATCATTAGCCCCAGGATGAGGCAAAAACCAGCAATTAAGGTGAGGAGGCGGGACAAGGCCATGAACGGCTACGGCTAATAAAAGGCAGATGCTTTTAATTTTGGCATTTTCCCACAGCAAGAGCGATCGCGCCTTGGGAGATACCTTTTAAACATAGCAAATGCCAGACCGTTATTGTGGTGCGATCGCGCCAAAAATTAAGGATGGTCTAGAAACTCTAAATATATAGCAGCTTTCAGTTTTGGAAACTAATTGTTAATTGTTAATTGTTAATTGTTAATTGCTAATTGACTTCGGCGTGAGGCTTAGACGGTGAGCGCTCAGCCGAACAGCGCTCAGTCGAAAGCTAATTGCTAATTGTTAATTGCTAGATTTTCTACCAAGCACTAACTATTAGGAGCTAACACAATAAATTTATCTATAAGTTAAATTCAAGCAGCTACAGGTTGCACCTGTAATTCTAGGTGTTTTTCAAATGACTTAACCACGACATTTGAAAAACACCTAGACTTGCCAGTATCCGCTACCTTGTTTTGCTCTTGTTGTACTACAATCCACTTACCTGTTTGGGGGTCGCGATAAGTAGTAAATGGATTGGATTTTAAGGGTTTGTCGCAAGCTTTCATCATCCTTTACCTCAATTTGTCGTTAAGATCGATATTGAGAAATACAACCTCATATTTTTAATCATCTCTTATTCGCTCTAACTAATCTGTGATTCTCACCCTTTATCCCTGCGATCTTTATCATAGGTTTTTAGTGATATCTATTTGTCTTATTGGTGACTTTTCGCCCTGTCTTAGGTGACTAAAATCACATCTTTTTTTAAAACTAAAAAAGCAGCCGATGAGGGCTGCATCCAGGAGAAAACCTGATCTTAAAAATCGAATAAAATCTATTTACAGTTAACTGTTATGAGTCAACTTATCTGTTAAATTTGTTACAAAATCCGTTGCTAAATTAGTAATTATTTAGGCTAATCGCATCAAAATCTCTAAGAAACTAATTTGTTGTATCTGGTAGCGAGTAGTTTTGTTGTGAGCGAGTGAAGTCGAGCGAGTTGCGGTAGTTTGGGAAGGGTAAATGATTAATTCCATGATGGCTGCTGTTGAACTCTATGTTTTAAATTTACGAGCTTGTTCAGCAACAAAGACGCTCATGAGTGTCACTATCTCAATTTGTACATTGATTATTCAGTCTAACTCTGGAGAGGAACCAGTAAAAACATAGTATTGGCAGCGAGTAATAGATGGGAGGAAGCTATGACAGTTAAGCAACTGGCACTGTTAAGGCAGCATTGCGATAACTGTTAAGCGTTAATTGTTAACCGTTAACTGTTAACCGTTAACTGTTAACCCCGGAATTAAGCAGTTGCCATCCAATCCCAAATTCGCTCTAGCTGTTGTGTTGTCACCAGTCCATACTGCCAGAGAACCATCCCGAAAAGATTGGGGCTATCTTCACTCCGCCGCTCAGCAAGTGCGATCGCAGAAAGAGGAAGGGCTAACTCTTCGACTAAAAATTGCTTGAATTGGGTGATTTTAGTATTGTTCATGGCTTTTTGCCCAAAAATTTATTATTTTTATCTTCAACACCGAATTAACCGATCTCGGTAAAACTTAGAATATCCAATTGTTTTATATAAAATTCTCGCTCTTGAGATGGAACCTCCCTCAACCGGAGGAAATAACTTGTGCCTGGAACCGAATCTATCTTTAGATGAAACTGCGCGATCGCCATTCCCAGAAACTCAAACTAAGTCTAAATACCTAGAAACTTGTAGGCAGCGGCTGTACCAATTCCAGGGATTCCTGCTTCACGCTTCCCGCCATCGCCGCTAACTGCAAACTCATATAAGCATTCAAATCTTCCAGAGTATAGCTAGCGGAGAGCAACAACTGACCGATCAGCTTTTCAGCTTCAACTGTCAGGCGGCCAGTGGTGAGAGCTTGTTGGGCAATTTCGCGAATCGGGATCATGGGATATACCTGCTGCTGGTCTACAAAATTAGTATCGGTGTTTTCCAACAGCAGCTCAGTGATGCTTATTTCCCTACACCTGTGATGATCTTAGGGCTGCATAGTGATTTAACTTGAGAGTAGGTGCGATCGCGATCGCAAGCCGAACTAACAGAAAAAAACAGCTAAGTAAGTAGGTAGACATAAATAAACGTAAGGTGGGCGCTCGCCGCAAAAATCTTGTCACGAGTAGCTAATATGGTTTCGGCGAGCGCCCACCCTACAAGTTATATAAGCGTTTATTTATGTCCGACTACTTAGTCGGACAAAAGTAAACAACACTATAGATTACCTGGCAACTCAAGTTAATTTAGAAGCGATCGTAGTTGCCTGAATAGGCTTTCTAACATTCTGGACATTACCATGTCGGTGCGGTTCCCCCAACATCACGATCGAACAAGTCAACTGTCCAAGCAACTGAGTAGTCACATCACTGACAGCCAACCCCGCAGCCGTGCGGTGTCTAGTAGAGCGCAAAACAACCAAATCAGCCGATCGCGAGGCCGTGAGAATTTCCCTAACTACATCTACACCTCGCTTTACCTGAATTTGAACTTCCGCCTTACCTTCAGCCCCAGATTTAGCCACCAACAGCGACAACTGCGACTGAATCCAAGCAATCCCCGTATCTTTAATTCTCCTGTCGCACAAATGCAACACAGTAATTTGAACTTTAGAATCCCCTAGAGCTTGTGCAAATTGTATGAGCCGTACTGCTTCCGAACTCAAGTTTTCCACAGGCACTAAAACACGCTGAATTTTATGAGGATCGAGCAACAAGCGCGTCACCGCAACTGGACAGTGAGCTGCCCACAGCACACCATCAATCACATTACCAAACAAGCGAGCTCTAATTCCCCTTCGTTTTCCCCAGCCCATCACAATTAAATTAGCTTTCTGTTCGCGAGCAACCCTAACAATTGCTTGAGAAATATCATCATCAATTCTCAGCGTCTGCTGAGATTTTACACCCAGTTCTCCCGCAATTTCTGTAGCTTTAGCTAGCAATATTTCACTCCCCTGCAAAGCCATTTCTAACTGCGGCGCATCCATGTTGTGAGTGTGAGGCGCAGTAATTGCCAGCGGTACAATTTGACCTGCACTCCCTTGAGCTAACAGCGCTGCCATCTCAATTAAATACCTTTCTGTGTCAGGATTATACACTGGCACAACCACTGTTAAAGGGCGATTTGCCACCGTCGCACCCCAATTTTCAGGAGAAATTTCGGTTTCCGAATCTTTCGAGATAGTTGTTAGCCCCACAGCAACTCGGCTGGTAATTATCGGCCCCAATGTTGCCGTTACCAGCATTAGGACAATTACACTATTTAATATCTCTTCATTGAGCAATCCAGCTCGATAGCCCACCAGTGTCGCTGCTAAAGTTGCCCCAACTTGGGGTAAAGATAGCGACCACATTGTTAGAAATTCCTGAACGTTGTAACGGTAAATGAGTTTGGCTAAGTATGCTGCTATAAACTTACTGCTAATTAAAGCCACCACAATTGTGAGAGGCATAGTCACAGAAATAACGCTTTTGATAAATATGGGTAAGTCAATTAACAGCCCCAAATCCACAAAAAATATGGGTATAAACAGTACACTGCCCACAAAAACTACTTTATCTTTGACAGCACCTTCTCCCACAGCGTCGTTTACCGCTAAACCCGCGAGGAACGCACCAATAATTTTTTCTACACCGATAATCTGAGCGCCTAGTGATGCTAGAAAAACAGCGAGTAATACAAATAGAAATTGGTTGCCTTCTTGGTCTCCCGTGCGGCGAAAGAATTCTCGACCCGCCCAGTCAAAACCAAAGAGTACAACGGTTGTATAAATAGCTAAACTTCCAATTAGGATCGCAAGATTAACTGCGGAGAATTGTCCTGCATGAATGGCAACACAAACTGCTAATACTAACAGCGCACCAATATCTGTAAAAATGGTAGCGCCGATTGTTACCATAACAGATTCATTGCTAGCAACTCCCAGACGGCTAACAATAGGATAAGCAAGTAAAGTATGGGAAGCTAACAGGGAACCGATTAAAATTGAAGCATTCCAATCAAAGCTAAAGATTCTGCCGACAACTGTTCCAGCAATTAGGGGAACGGCGAAAGTCAAACTGCCAAAACCCAAGGAGCGATGTTTCTTTTTGCGAAACTGTTCAATGTCTACTTCTAAGCCTGCTACAAACATTAGGTAAAGTAAACCAATGTCTGATAGCAACTTCATTACGGGCATTTCATTGTCAAGTAATTTTAGCGCGTTGGGGCCGAGGAGAACGCCCGCAGCTAGCAAACCTACTAATCCGGGAATTTTGAAGCGTTCAAAAAGGATGGGTACGCTTAAGATGACTAAAAGTAAAATCGCGAAAGGAAGAATTGGCTCTGACAGAATTTCTGTAAGGTGTCCCATAATTAATTGGAAAGTTAGGGGTAAATTTTGGATTTGTTTAATTGTCAAGGAGTAAGGAACTTTTTACTATCCTCCTCTGGATATAAAAATTAATTTTGCGATCAAAATTGCTTCTACACAAACAAAACCCGCCTCCGCGGGTTGAAACAAATAAGTTGAGTTTCAATCCTGACTTCATCTAGTAAATTAGCTTAATTTTAAGCATTTTATAATTAGCAATGCTTAAAATTAAGCTAATTATGGCGTTGTATTTCTCATTTCATTCATTTTCTTCTATTTCATTTTCTGCTATTTTTCTAATTCTTGGTTCTATAACCTGTGGACTAACACCATAACGCTTAGCCGCTACTGACATATTCATCCTCAAGAGATTTTCATCACCGAGTTCTTGTATAACTTTAGGTTTAGAGGGAGACACACCCATAACTTCAATCAATTTTGAGGCGACTGCCTTAGCTAAAAGTGGTGGGACAGAGTTACCTATTTGTCGAAAGCCATGCCATTTTGTGATATGAAATCGGAACCAGTCAGGATAAGAATGTAAGCGTGCAGCTTCCCGAACGGTAATACATCTGGGGATATTTGGGTGAATAGGTCTAGGAGCAGTAAAAGCACCTCTATTACTAGCTGTTCCAGCTCTTAGGGTATTGCATAATCCTTGAGGATCGAGCTTATAAAAACGGCTTTTTGTTTCTACTTTTCCATGTTGAGTTTCGGCAAATCTTTCGATAGATGTTAAATTATGTTTTGTTCTTAAACTTGATGTCAGTATCGTAGAATCGTATTGGCGTTGATATGAGTAATCATTATCTGGCGAGCAAAGACCTCGAAGTTGTTTGCCATAATCGCTAGGCTCACCATAATCTACCCTCACCCAGTCTTGTTTTTCCAATTCTATATAATTTTCTACTTCGGGTAAATCTTTGATTGCATCCCAAACTGTAGGGGTATCTGGTAATTTCCAACCCGAAGCTAATGAGTGCTTTTTTGCAGTTTTAGTGGATGGTTCTGGATAGTTGGGTAAAGTTAAATCCTCTCGGCATCCCAGCAAAAATAATCTTTCACGATTCTGGGGTACTCCGTATTCAGCAGCATTAAGTATTTTATATTTTTCTTCTATTTTATACTTATTTTCTCGAAATTGACTAATTATTTTTTCGATAATTACTTTATGTTCTCCGATTGCCATGCCTGGCACATTTTCTATTACAAAATATTTAGGATTTAGTTCAATAACTAATCGAATAAAGTGAAAAATAAGAGAGATTCGTGGATCTTCAAGGGAGCGTTTACCTATTAAGGAGAAACCTTGACAGGGCGGGCCGCCAAAAACGACATCGATTTCTTGATTTTTAATAGAGGAGCTATTTCTAATTTGTTCCCCTGTAGTATCAATAATACTCTGGCAAAGCACAGACCAAAAGGGGAAATTAAACTGATGAGTAGCGCAATGAATGGGGTCAATTTCAATTGCAGCAAGTACATCAAAACCTGCTTGCTCGAAGCCCAAAGTCATGCCGCCGGCCCCGGCAAAAAAATCAACGCCAATAGGTCGATGTTTTTGATTTTTTTTTACCATATTATTCTCAAAGTTCAACTATAACTTAAAGTATTCTAGATTATACCAAATCCGGTTCTATTAGCCTCTTTTTAATGAACCGCAAAGGCGCAAAGGATGCAGAGGGAAGAGTAAGTACGGCTTGCTGAATATATCGATCGCGCCTGTTCTTAGTTTGCGATCGATTATTCAGCAAGCCCTACATAGCTAAAAATTAAACTTTTTGGTTATTCTTCTTTTTCACCTTGATGCGACCGATCCAAACCTAACAGAGTTTCGGCTTGCTTTTTCGCTGCTATTGCTGCTGAGTAGTCCGGCTTATAACGAACCGCCCTCTCGTAAGAGGCGATCGCATCTTGATATCGCTTTAATTCTAACAGCGCATTGCCTCTGCTGTACCAAGCTTCATAATGGTCTGGCTTGACATATACGGCTTCGTTATAAGACGCGATCGCCTCTTCGTAACGTTTCAAATTATAGAGGGCATTGCCTCTATTATACCAAGCTTGATATTCTCTCGGCTGCAAATCCAACACTTTATTATAAGCATCAATTGCATCTTCATAGCGCCGCAATTGGTGGAGAGACCAACCTAAATTATACCAGGCTTGGTAGTAATCTGCTTTTAATTTCACCGCCTGTTTATAAGCGACTACTGCCTCTTCATATTCCGTTAACTTCAGTAGCGCAATACCTTTGCTGTACCAAGCTTGGTAATAGCTCGGCTGAAATCGCACCGCTTTTTCATAAGCTGCTACCGCTGCTTCATTTTTATTCAATTCTAGCTGAACATTCCCTAAATTATACCAAGCTTGAGAGTTATCTGACTTTAATTCTACTGCTTTTTGGTAAGCTTCAAAAGCTGGCTGATACTCTTTTAAGTTCTGGTATGCTAATCCTTGACTATACCAAGCTTCATAAAAATTAGGCTGAAACTTTAGGGCTTTCTCATAAGAAGCGATCGCGTCTTCATAGCGCTGCAAATTTAACAGCGCGTCCCCTCTTCCCTTCCAAGCTTCAGGATAATTAGGCTGAATTTCCAGAGCTTTCTCAAAAGATGCGATCGCCTCTCGATCTTGCTGCAATTTATCCAAAGCATAGCCCCGCGCCGTCCAAGCTTCCAAGTAATCAGGATTAAGTTGAATTGCCTTATCGCAAGCTGCCCGCGATTCCGAGTATTTCTTCAATTCATATAAAGCTTTAGCTTTATCTTTCCAAACTGCCGCGTCATCCGCTCTAATATTAATTGCCTGGTTATAAGCGGCCAGCGCCTCTTCATATCTGTTTAAATTATAAAGAGTATTACCTCGGCTATGCAACTGCGTAGCATTCGCAGAATTGAAAGCATTTACAATATAAACAGATGCCGCGACCCCAAGACCAATTATCCCAATAATTAAACCACTCTTTAAATACAAAGCACCGCCTTTTTGCCTTGGCTTTGCGGGTGCGGATACAGGTAAAATTAATGGGGCAGTAACGCCAAGAGGACTTGTCAACTCTTTGATAGCTTGCAAAGCAACCCCCGCATTCATATAGCGTTGCCGGAAATCATAACGCACCATTGTATCCAAAACTTTAGCCAATTCTGGACTAACTGATACTTTTTCCTGCCAAATAATTTCCTCTGTATCTGGATCTTTTGGCAATTGATGCGGAACTTCGCTAGTAAGAGCTTGAATTCCTATAATCCCAACTGCATAAATATCGCTGCTAAGTTTGGGGTTGCCGTGCGCTTGTTCGCTAGGCATATAACCCGGCGTACCGATGCTAACACTCAAGCTATTCTTTGCTTGAGGATTCAACATTTGGGTGGTAATTTGTTTGACTGCCCCAAAGTCAATTAAAACTAATTTGCCATCTTCCTGTCGCCGGATGATATTGTGCGGGTTGACATCCCGGTGGATCGCATTTTGCTGATGTACGAAGTCTAAAATTTCTAAAATTCCTTGCAATAGCGCAATAACTCGATCTTCGCTTAACTTTCCTTGCGCCAATTCTTCACTCAAATTTTGCCCTTCAATGAATTCTTGAACTAAATAAAATTCTTGATTTTCTTCAAAGTAGGCAAAAAGTTGGGGAATGCGATCGTGATTGCCTAATTTATACAATACTTGCGCTTCGGTATCGAATAAACGCCTAGCTATTTGTAAAGTTACTGGATCTGTGGCTTGAGGTTTAAGTTGCTTGACAACACACCGATGATTACCAGGTAGCTGCCGATCTTCTGCTAGGTAAGTTTGAGCAAATCCTCCGCCTCCTAAGTGGCTGATAATATTGTAGCGGCTACCGAGTATTGTTCCCTGCATGAGATTGACCCAGTTCATCTTAATGTTAAACCTTCAGTCCGGCAGGATTTCAAACCCCCGGTACGTAGTTGGACTTCAGCCCTCTTTGTACACGCTTAGGGCTAAAGCCCAACTACGTACTTTATATTAAGTCAATCTTGAACTGCTTGTAAAATCTCATCGTCCACAGAGAAATCAATCTCAGCTTTGTCACGCCCGGAGGTCAAATAATCATTATGGAATGAATCTTTTAATCCAGAAATTAAGTCAAATTCTGGCTTCCAGTTGAGTTCACTCATGGCTTTATTAACTGAAGCAAAGAAGTGCTGTACGCGCATGGGGAAAGCTTTACGCTTACCAAAATCAAATTTTTTGGGGTCGTAATGTACAATTTTTACATCAGTTGATTTGCCTGCGGCGGCGGCACAAGCGCGGGCTAAACCATCAAAGGTAACATAGCGATCGCCTGACACATTGTAAATCTGTCCTATGGCTTTTTCGTTACCCAATACAGCCGCCATTGCCCTAGCTAAATCTTGACAATGACCGAGTTGTGTAATGTGCATTCCATTACTAGGAATGAGAATAGGGCGATCGCGCACGATCCGATCGAAAAACCATGCTTCTAAATCGTTATAGTTTTGCGGCCCGTAAATATACGTCGGGCGAATGGAAGTCCAAGGCAAACCAGTATCTTTTAAGTATGTTTCTGTTTCGTATTTACCCAAATGGCGGCTTTTTGGATCTGTAGCGTCCCCTTCTATGTGAGGCAAGAGATCCGACTTTAAATAAACTCCCGCAGAACTCATGTAAACAAAGTGTTTAACTTGACCTTTAAATAGGTCTGCTAAGGGTTTGGTGTCACTCTGTTCCCGACCGTTATTGTCAAAAATGGCATCAAATTTTTCTGATGATAATTTTTCTGTAATTTGGGAAGCATCAGTGCGATCGCCGTGAATTTGTTTTATCCCTGCAACTGGTGCTGGTTTTTTACCGCGATTAAACAGCACTACTTCATGACCTTCTGCCACCAGAATTTTAGTTAAATAAACACCGATAAACCTGGTACCACCCATGATTAAAATTCGCATTTTTCTTAATTATCCTTGTTTGTAGATTGGTTATTCCAACAAAGTTAGCTTTATGAACTTCCTAATCAATAATTTTAACATCTCTAGGTAGCAGTGCGACAAACAGATAATACCAAATCCGCTACCATAACCCCTCTTATCCTCTTCCTCTTCCCTCTGCGTCCTCTGCGCCTTTGTGGTTCGCTAAAAAAGGGATAGCTAACCCAGATGGGGTATAAAAATTTATTTTAATCTTTCGCACTTTTCCTTTCCCAACTCATTCCAAGAAGTGTACAGAACATTCGACTAGGCTTCCAAGTGTCAAAATTAGCAACATTTTTATATAACGTTTCAAATACTTAGCTAACCCCCTCCTTCTCCACTCTTCTTTACAGGAAGTTCCACCACAAATTCCGTCCCCTCACCTCGCACAGAATTGCACCGCAAACTCCCCAAATGTTTCTCCACGACAACTTGATAACTAATTGCCAATCCTAACCCCGTTCCTTTCCCCACAGGCTTAGTTGTAAAAAACGGATCGAAAATTCGGTCTAGCACCGACTCCGGGATTCCCGGCCCATTATCAGCAATAGATATTGCAATTCGCTCAGAATTAATCGCATAACTCCCAATCCGAATTATACTAGGATTAGCATTAATTTCCTCAGTACCTCGTCTCCGATCGCGCTCCTCTAAAGCATCGATCGCATTACTCAGCAAATTCATAAACACTTGATTTAATTGACCAGCATAACACTCGACTAAAGGCAACTTTCCATATTCCTTAACCACCACAATTTCTGGATGCTCAGGTTGAGATTTCAGCCGATTTTGCAATAATCTTAATGTACTATCTATCCCATGATGGATATTAACATTTTTAATTTGAGCTTCATCCATGCGCGAGAAATTGCGGAGTGAAAGTACAATTTCTCCAATCCGCTCAGCTCCCACTTTCATAGATTCTAAAAGTTTTGGTAAGTCCTCTACCATAAAGTCTAAATCCATAGCCTCCATTTCTGAAACTATGGCTTTAGTAGGTTCTGGATATTCCGATTGATAAAGTTCTAGCAGACCTAGCAACTCAGCAATATATTCTCTCGCTGGATCGATATTACCGTAAATAAAACTTACAGGATTATTGATTTCATGAGCCACACCCGCCACCAATTGACCAAGGGAAGACATTTTTTCCGACTGAATTAGCTGAGCTTGAGTGCGCTGGAGTTGCTGTAAAGCTTCTTCCAATTGCAGCGCTCTTTCTTGGGCAATTTGAGCAGAAATCTGACTTTGCTTATAAAGTTCTGCTTGGGAAATCGCGATCGCTAAATTATCTGCTACCCCTTTGAGTAATTCTACTTCGCTCTGGCTCCAAGCTCGTGCATCGCTAAACTGATTGCAAGTCAATGCCCCAATTTCACCTCCGGGAGTCTGAATTGGCACAGATAAAAACGAATAAAAGCCTAGCGATAATAACGTTTCCCGCATCTCTATATCGGTATAATTGATAGCATCATCTACACAAATTATTTCCAGATTTAACAGTTTTTCTGATAGGGGGACAATAGTAGAAACTGGATAAATGCCCATCATACTGAGGTCGCTAAACTTGTTAGCTTCCTTCATCGCTTCCCACACTGGTTCCTCAAAGTCCGGTCGGTACCAAAAAAAGCTACAAATATCAACATCTAACAGGTCGCGAATGCTAACTGTAACAGTTTCTAAAATAGTATCTATCTCCAGAGAAGCACGAACCTGACTCGCAATTTTGTTAAGAAGTTCGAGGCGATTTGCAAATTCTTGTAAAGACTCTTCTATTTGAATGCGATCGCTAATATCAGTAACAGTCCCCACATACCCTTTCACCTCTCCCATTTCTCCAATTTCTGGAGATGATTGACCCAAAACCCACGTCACCGTCCCGTCAGAGCGTACAAATCGATATTCGGAGCGAAACGGTACGCTTTGTATTGTAGACTGATACCATTCACTGAGAATGCGATCGCGGTCATCTGGATGTAAAACCCTTGACCAACCCATTCCTAGCGCTTCTGCTTCATTTATCCCCACGATCTCGCAATATTTTTCATTAGCATAGCAATAATATCCCTTAACATCGGTTCTAAATATCCCCACAGGCGACAATCGCGCTAAATTCTGATATCTTTTTTCACTCTCACGCAAAGCTATTTCACCTTGTTTGCGTTCAGTAATATCTTCAGCAATACTCAACAAATAAGCCGGTTTGCCATCTGCATCTAAAATTGCAGTTTTCTTCGTGTGCAATATCCTTGCTTCGCCTTGCTTATTATGAATCATTTCTTCGGGAATTTCCACAATTTTACAACTTGTTAATACTTCCCGATCTTTGCTAATAAAAAAGTCAGCTTGCTCTTCAGGAAAAAAATCATAATCGTTTTTACCCAGCACTTCTTCCGAGGTAAAACCTAATAAATCTTTAGTAGCTGGATTCCACAGCACAAATCGCAACTCTGAAGCTTCTTTAACCACAACAGAAACAGGCAAATTTTTCAGCACTGACTCTAAAAATTTTTGAGTTTGTTGCAGTTCTGCCTCTGCCTGTTTGCGCTCAGTAATATCGCGAATTGAACCGATAAATCTTAAAACTCTACCTTGTGAGTCCCACTGGGACTGCCCTCTAGCACTAACCCAACGGTAAAAACCGCTGCCCGTTAAAATCTGGTACTCCACATCTTGGTAGGGAAGTCCGCTGCTAATATGAGCATCGAGCGCATTGGCAACGCGCGATCGATCGTCTGGATGAATGCGGGCGATATAACCCTCCGATGGATTTTGTAACTCTTGCTCTTTAAAGCCAAATAAATCTCTTAATCGTGGTGAATAGTAAACATCTTCGCTAACATTTCCATTGTCATTCCAAAGAAATCGCCTGTCCCAAATCCCATCAAATGAAACCTGGCTGACTAATTCAAAGCGCTCTAAACTTTCCTGTAATGCTTTCTCTGCCAATTCGCGGGAGACAATCTCCTTCTGCAATTGCGTGTTAGCTAAGCTTAAAGAAGTTATAGTTTTGCTTAATTCGACTGTCCGCTCTGCAACTCTATTTTCTAGTTCCTCATTGGCTTGTTGTAGGGCAATTTCTGCTAGTTTTCTCTCGGTAATGTCCATAGTAGTACCGAATAACCGCACTACTTTTCCATTGACTATCTCTGGCTGTCCGCGATCGGAAATGTAGCGGATTTCACCGCTGGGACGGACAATCCGATAGTCAATTGCATAAGCTTCGCCTTGATTTTTTAAAGTATTAATCTGGCTTTCCCAGTATTCTAAATCATCGGGATGGATGCAAAGCCGATGTTCGGAAACACTGGGTAGTGGTTGGTTGGGGTCTCGTCCAAATATGTGGAAGATTTCATCTGACCAACTGATGGAATCGGTAGCCAAATCGACTTCCCAATTGCCAAGGTGAGCTAATTTTTCTGCTGCTTTGAGTTTGGCTTCGCTTTTGTGTAAAGATGCAATTAATTCCTCTTGTAGAGCTTGAGCAATTTTTTGAGCAGTGATTTCCACAACTACTATGCCTACGCCAATGCTGATACCTAAGTTATCAGAAAGCGGAAAGAAAGAAACTGTCCAGTGTCTTTGTACTCCTGGCTGAGCTGGAGTTTCGCCGCTGAGTTCGTAATTGATAACCGGAACGCCAGTGTTGAACACTTGCTCGTTGATGGGATCTAGAATCGGTGCGAGATCCGGGATAATGTCACCGATTGTCTTGCCAATGTGGTCGGGCGCGGGCAGTCCATCGATTTGAGCTAGGGTTTCATTAATATCCACAAAGCGCAGTTGTTGGTCAACAATGCACATTCCCACTGCGGCGGATTTGAAAAAGACATCTAACAGATTTTGTCTCTTAGTTAATTCTGTTTCTGAGGCATGGTGAGCCATTGCCAAACACCTCTTTGGGGATTGTATTGAGGACTACCAAACTAATTTTTGTTAGAGAAAATAATCAAGCTGAGCTTCGATCGGTAGATGAACACAAATAAACTCTCATTTTTGTAGTAGGGCTAATATCCCCTAAATTATAGGTTTGGGGACTAAAGGCTCTACTAGGAACAATGCTTGGCACTTTGTAATGATACGCAATCTATATCCTCCGGTTTACAGTCTGTCGCGATCGCTCCAACTTGGGTGCGATCGCACAACTGACACTACAATGATGGCACTCACAGCTATCTTAAGGTATATCTGCTTTGCTTTTGTAGAAGTAAAATTTATATATTACTTCCCATTTTTAATTTTTTTTAATTTCATAGCACACTTAATCAGTTTCTGGCTCTGTTTGCCACTGCTGCCACAGCTCAAAAGCCTTAAACCCCCTATACTGCAAGTAATTCAATATTTTTCCTTTAGTTTTGGGGTCAACTTTCCCCCAGTCTTCGATCTTATATTTCCGCACGATCTTAGCCTTGAGCCCATCTAGTTTTTCTGCTTCCCCACTTTCTGTTTCCGCGTATTGTTGCTCCCACACTTCCTCAAATAAATCCCCGTCAATTCCTTTTTCCCTGCACTTACGCTTTACCACGGATTTGCCATACTTGCCCGTCGATGAGGTAATTAGGCTGGCCACCAAGCGAGAATCAGACTGATAGCCAAGATTTTGCAGTTCTGCGATCGCATTGAGAATGTCTACCTCCTCAAAACCCTTTTCCCGTCCCTTTTTGTTAAGTTCAGAGACGCTGTAGTCCTTGCGACCCAACAGAAAATAGAAATAGTCCAGACAGTTCATCAGCCCGCCAATTTTGAGATTTATGCTACTTCTAGATGTTTGCAGGGAAAGCGAAAGGAAAGTTTTGCTGATTTTCCTTCCCCTTACCCTGATGGCTTCCCCTTCATTTAACAAAGACCAAGTAAATTTGCTTTGATGAGTCAGCCTGCATGAGGATTTTTAGATTAGCGATTGGATATTTACCCGCTGGTTTGGGGCATTAACCACCATAGATAACTGCCGATATATCCGAAATTTTTGACAGTTGCTTTTTGATTTGTTCCACAGAGCGAGCCCAGAGCAAAACCAAACCAAATCATCCAAAATCCCCAAGCGCCAATCTACTGTTATTCTTCTCCTTCTTCCTCCTCGTCCTCATCGTCGGATGGAATATCCGTCAAATCGGCATCAATCTGAATCAAGCGGATGTGCTTGTAGCCCAATTTGATTTCAAACTCGTCTCCAGGCTTTAAGCCCATCTCTTTCGTATAATTGGCTCCAATAACAATTGAGCCGTTTTTGTGAACGCTTGCTCGATAGCTAGCTTCTCGTCCGCGACCGTCAGCTTTGCTCTTTTCTAGCTCAATGCCTTTAGCAGCTAACACAGAGTCATAAAACTCCGCTAAGTTTATACGAGTCTCACCACCCTTGCTGACTGTGTAATAGCCGCAGAGTTTGGCTAATTCTCGCCGGGGCAAATCACTGCCTTTGATCTTTTGAAGCAGAGCTTTTCCTGTTAAAGGTGCTGTAGCCGTTTCTACCATTGACAATACCTCGCGAATTTAGGTTTACCTATGTTAATTAGAACACATTACACTGATTTTATTTTACATTCTTATTTTAAGTAGATAAATTTACAATAGCCGCAAGCTGTTTTGTGCAATGACTGCTCCCCATCGGGGTAAAAGGCGACCCCTAAGAGCTGTGTAAAAACTTTGAAGAAGGGGCAGGACTAAGGCTAAAGGCTAATATAAAACTTGTCTGAAAACTTCAGCATACTAGCATACCAGCATAGCTGCGTTTCTTTAGTGAGCAGGAGGCGCTGCTTTTTTTGGGCCGCCTTTACCCAAGAATAATAATAGGGGCAGTGAGCAGAGGAATGCTACTCCTACGACTTGGAATATATCTGCAAAAGAGAGGACAGCAGCTTGGGTATTAACAGTCTGAGCAAGCGCTGCTAGGGCTTGCTGATGAGCAGTTATAGCGTCAGCACCACGACTTTGAAATGCGTTCGCTAGCGTATTGAGGCGCTGCTGCGTTTCCAGATTGTAAGGACTCAAATCCTCTAAAAGAACTGCTCTGTGAAAAGCTTCTCGGCGATCTAGCAGTGCAGTTAAGATGGCAATGCCAACGCCGCCTCCCAACTGGCGGGTGAGATTATAAAATCCAGAACCCGCTGAAATATCTTGTTTAGGAAGTGGGCCTAAAGTTGCCAAACTTAGAGGTAGAAACATCAAAACTGTCACGCCTCCGCGCTCTACTAATGGCCAAAATAATTCGTCAGTTCCCGTCTGGGGGGTAATGCCGGACAATTGAAACATCACACCAGTAGTTCCCACAGCACCGCAGGCAATCAAAAGTCTGGCATCAATTTTAGTAGATAATTTGCCCAATAAAATCATGACAATAGCAGAACTTAAAGCTCCGGGAGCTAAAAGCATTCCCGTCTGCATGGCTGTAAAATGCAGTATACTCTGGGTGAAAATCGGCACTGTAAACAGTGCTCCATAGAGTCCCATTCCTAGAATTCCTGAGTAAATGCTGCCAGCCGCTAGAGAGCGGTGACGTAATACCCGCAAGTCTACAGCGGGATTTTTGGTTTGGAGTTCGCGCCAGATAAATAGTACCAGTCCGATTGCTGCTGTTACTGCCAAGGTGGTGATGAAACTTGACTCAAACCAATCGTCTTTTTCTCCTTCTTCTAATAGTGCCTGCAAGCTACCGACTGCGATCGCCAGTAGTCCAATTCCCCACCAATCAACAGCAGAGTTACGCTGTTTGGCTTGATTGTCGTCGGGTTGCAAAAACATGACAGAAATAACTACTGCTAGCAGCCCGAAGGGAATATTGATCAAAAAAATCCACCGCCATCCCAAAGTATCTGTCAAGTATCCGCCTAAAGTTGGCCCAATTGCAGGGCCAGCAATTACGCCAACACCGAAAACTGATTGGGCGATACCTTGTTCTTGGGGAGGGAATGTCTCAAATAAAATGGCTTGACCTTTGGCAAGTAGTCCGCCGCCGCACAAACCTTGAAGAATGCGAGCAAAAACTAACATCGGCAGGTTCAGGGACAAGCCACATAAAACTGAGGCGAGGGTAAAGCCAATTAGGGAGAAGATGAAATAGCTTTTGCGACCGAAATAATCTCCTAGCCAAGCTGTTAAAGGAATGAGGATGACGTTGGCGATCGCGTATCCCGTGACTACCCAGCCCACCTCGCTAATTGTGGCTCCGAGATTGGCTTGGATGTCCGTAAGAGCGACGTTGACGATGCTAGTATCAATTACTTCTAGGATGGCCCCCAAAGCCGCTGCGATCGCGATCGCCCATTTCACTGGCCCTTCCACGTATGTTTCTGAGTTTACATTCGCCTGTGGTTTTGAGCTGACAGCGGTTAAATTTTGATTTTTTTTGACCATAATATAGCAGCGCTCTTCACCCCCTCGATCTCAGAGTTAATATTAACAAAGGGGCAAGGAAATATTTCAATTAGATGTATAATTTCAGCTCACAATCTACAATTTCCTACTTTTGATAGATTTGACTCTGACCCAGGATTGAGACCGCTACATCAACAGGACTTAGCCAACTTTCATACTTAAATCTGCGATAGTAGAGTGTTCAGATGAAGTATATATAGATGTAATATATAGATGTAATAAAAGTTTGGTTCTCTGACGCACCCTACGAATAGTGCCAGTTACATAAGTCCCAATCGAAAAAATTGCATATCACAAAAGCTCGATAATGTCAAGCACAAAAACAGCAGCAGCTCATTGCTAGACGAGTAGCCTTCAGGCGCTATCCTAAGTGATAAGGATAGTTCCAGAAGGCTTGGATGTCAGTAACTCAGGTCTCAAGACACTGAGCTTCCAAGAGCGATTTAAGCAAGCTGTACTGACCAGAACCCTGAGCAAAGACGCGCTCATTTCCCACTTCCCGAGAAATATTATGATTACACCAAATCTATTTGATATTCCCAAGAATTTATCATTTCTGCTCGGTGCAGTAGACGCAGATAAATCCTTATTAGGGATTGATAGTGCCTCAGAAAACGCGGTAACTATTATCATCGTGTTAATTGCCATTGGGATTTTGGGTTGGGGATATTACCGAGCCGTGCCTTTCGGCAAATTGGGCATCTTAGCTTGGTTGCAGTCGGTGGCGCTGATGACTCCCTGGCTATTATTCTTCGGTTTATTCGCGACCGGGATTTATCTCAACCTGGCTGGCATTTTATTAATGCTGGTGGTTTCCACTGGATTGTACATTTACTTAGGGAAGCAACTGCGTGCGGCGGGTCAAGATACCTTGCTGCGATCGCGCGCTGAAAAAATGGTCAGTTCCGCCGATTCAGCGCCAGATATCTCAAATTTAGAAGAACCAGCAAAAACAGTAGTAAAACCAGCCGCAACTGAACCACCAGAACTCGTTCCCGTTCCCCCCGAAGACCTCAAAGCCATACAAGGCATTTTTGGCATCGATACGTTTTTTGCAACTGAAACTATTCCCTTTCAGGACGGAGTAATCTGCAAAGGCAACCTGCGTGGCGATCCTGAACTGGTCTACTCGCGGATGTCAGCCAGTTTGCAGGAAAGATTAGGCGATCGCTACCGACTATTTTTAGTAGAAAATACCGACGATCGACCAGTAGCGATTATTTTACCCAGCAAAAATGACCCCCCACAAAGCACAATATCCCAAAAACTGCTCGCGATCGTACTGATGGCAGCTACCATTGCCACTAGCTTAGAAACGGGGGGATTACTGCTAGGGTTTGACTTCTTTAGTACACCCCTGCGCTACCCAGAAGCACTGCCGATCGCCGCCGGAATTTGGGCAGTTTTAATCGCTCACGAAATCGCCCATCAAGTTTTCGCCAAACGCCACAACGTCCGCTTATCGTGGCCTTTTTTCATTCCCACTTGGCAAATTGGCTCTTTTGGCGCAGTCAACCGCTTTGAGTCAGTATTACCTAACCGCAAAGTGCTCTTTGATGTCGCGATCGCTGGGCCAGCAGCGGGAGGAATTGTTTCTCTAGCAATGTTGATCGGAGGTTTAATACTTTCACACCAAGGCAGTTTATTTAAAATTCCCGCTGATTTTTTCAAAGGCTCTGTTTTAGTGGGAACATTAGCGCGGGTAGTTTTGGGTGAAGCGTTACACCAGCCAACAGTAGATGTGCATCCGCTGACGGTGATTGGATGGTTAGGTTTAGTGATTACAGCGATTAATTTGATGCCAGCGGGACAGTTGGACGGCGGACGAATTATTCAGGCTATTTACGGTCGCAAGATTGCGGGGAGAGCAACATTTGCAACTTTTGCAGTATTGGCAATCGCATCTTTAGTAAATCCTTTAGCATTGTATTGGGCGATCGTGATTCTGATTTTGCAACGGAACTTAGAACGACCAAGTTTGAATGAATTGAGCGAACCTGACGACGCACGCGCCGCTTTAGGTTTATTGGCTTTGTTTTTGATGATTGCGACCCTTTTACCTTTAACTCCGGCTTTGGCAGGACGTTTAGGCATTGGCAACTAAATTGTTAACGGTTAACGGTTAACAGTTAACGGTTAACAATTAACAATTAACAATTAGCAATTCAGGGTAAAGTTATGAGTAATACACTTCCTGCGATCTTATTAATTTTTGATGTCGAGGTGCTGATTAGCGGCAATGTTCAGACATGGCAACAATATTCCAAAGCAGGAAGTTGCTATGTGCCAGAAATTGTGTTTGAAGAAATGGAATTTCTAGCAGATGAGTCGGAACGCGCTATCGAACAAGTAGCTAGAGAATTTCTGCGGTTTTTCCCCAGTAGCGGCTGGAGGCTTACCGACGCTCAAGAGACTCACCCGCTGTTAGAGCCTGTGGTTGGCGGAAATCAAAGTAAACAGATAAATATGTTAGTGGCAACGGCGCAGTGCGTTTATGGTTTTACTCGCGAACACCCGCAGTCCCTAGTAGTTTTTGTGTGCAACAACCAGCCACTATTAAAGCGGATGCAAGGTTTAGGAGTAGGAAATCTTTGCGGGATAGTAGCGGCGATGCTGTCACAGTGGGCGAAGAGAGGGGAGCAACCAATGGCAGTAACTCAGCAGTTGCAAAATTTGATGCGGGAACAAGCTTCTAAGAAATCGTCGCAGCAGACTCGGTTACAGACTGGGAATACTGCTTTTAGTAAAACGGATATGTCAAGCGGTAAACTGCCTACGCGCGGCGTTTCTACGTTAAAGCGAACGGGGGGTACTACAGGCATTAAAAAAACAGGAGCTTCTGGGAGTAGTGCGGGGAGTAGTGCGCGATCGCAACCAAAAAAATCAGCATCCAAGCGTCATGAAGATGAACTGCAATATGAAGGAATGAATTATCGGGCCAGGATTCCATCTGCCCCGAAAAAGCCGGGTTTTTTGTCTCATTTAATTAATGGATTAGGTGCTTTATTTTTCTTGACGTTAGCAGTAGGAATTGCCTGGAAAGGAGTTCAACCTGAAAGTTTCGATAGATTTTGGCAACAAAAGGTAGTGCCTGTATTACCGCAGCAGGTGCGTCAGTTTGTGAAGTGAGGAAATAAATTGAAATTAGAGAGTCGATTCTACAGCGATCGCGCCTTTCCCACTACACCGCCAAAAAAGTGCGATTGCTCACCTGCGCCACTGATTCAACCAGCGAACTTGCCCCATCCAATCATCAGCTTGAGTCTCTGATAGCATACCATCTAATGCCGCAATCAAACCAGAAAGCGTCCAACTGTTTTGAGCCGCCAAAATAATGCCACTATGTTCAGGGTAACGTTGAGCTAAAACTAAAAAATCGCGAATGTTGAAGGTAAAAATGCAGCGTCTCCGAGCCGTAGCTTCTAACAACTGTAATTCGTCACTGGCATTCAGAGGCATCCACTCAGTTGGTGTCCTGGTAACATCATGATTGCGAGAGACCAAAGCAGCGTGCAAAGCTTTAATAGAAGTATCTGCATCTAAGTGCAACAGCGGTTTAGACATGAGTAAATTCGATAGTTTGTTCAGTTGCGATCGCCCCATCTATTTCCTGACGGTGAACCTCATAAAAAGCCAAAGCCTGGTTCACCTGATTTTCACTCAAATCGTACTCCACAGCAACTTGTTGCGGTGATAAACCCCATTTTGTAGCAGCAATTACCACTGTCTGCACCCGCAAATTAGTGCCTCGCAAAACAGGCAAAAGTTGACCGCTAGCACCGCTCCGGTATCTAATTTCAGGGAATGCGGCATCGTCCCCTGACTGGCTTAGCGCACCTATTTTTTCAGCTACAGCCCACAGAATAAACTCATCGAGTGAAACACCCTGATTTTGGGCGCATCTTTCCGCATCTTGTTGTAAGTTAACAGGTAAATTTAAAGAGTAGAGAGCCATTGATTTTACCTCAACTTGTTCGCAGCATTATCTATCGTTAGGTACTTTTTATCATACATCATTTCACTCCTAGTCATCAATACCAAGCGATCGCACGCTGCCCACTCCGATTTAATTTAATACTTATCCGATCCTAAAATACAAATACTATCCGGCGACACCACCACCCAAACTCTCTCACCCACAGCATACCGCCGCAAGTCATCTCGGTGTAAATTCTGTCTGCGAACCACCACAGAACTCTTATCAGTTAACCGCACAGAATAGCGCGTATCAGTGCCAATATAAACCGTCTCTTCTACAGTCCCCAACCAACCATTTTCCCCCTCATAATCGGAAGGATAAATAGTAGCCTTTTCGGGTCTTACCACCAGCGTCACCATCTTACCCACTGACATATTTTCAGTTTCCCCAACTAACACTGTTAACTGTTCATCAACCAATAACACAACATTACCATCCCGCTTTTCAATTACTCGCCCGATCAAGAAATTACTTTCCCCAATAAAATCAGCAACAAAGCGAGTTTTAGGATACTCATAAATATCAATAGGAGTCCCAATTTGTTGTACCTGTCCCTGATACATCACCGCAATTCTGTCAGACATTGTTAAAGCTTCTTCCTGATCGTGCGTCACATAAATAAACGTAATTCCTAACTTTTTCTGCATTCGTTTCAATTCCATCTGCATTTCCTTCCGCAGTTTCAAATCAAGCGCTCCCAGCGGTTCATCAAAAAGTAACACAGAAGGTTGTTTCACCAGAGCCCTTGCTAAGGCTACCCGCTGCTGCTGTCCTCCCGATAACTGCCGTGGATAGCGTTTTTCCATATCGGTTAACTGCACCAATGCTAAAGCCTCAGCGACGCGATCGCGAATTTCTCGGCGCGGCAAATTCTCCATTTCCAACCCAAAAGCTACATTTTGAGCTAGCGTTAAGTGCGGAAACAAAGCATAATTCTGAAAAACTGTATTAACTGGGCGGTGAAACGGCGGGCGCTCTTTCATGGCTTCCCTGTGAATATAAATTTCGCCTGTTGTAGGGATTTCAAAGCCAGCAATCATCCGCAAAGTAGTAGTTTTTCCACAACCCGAAGGCCCTAAAAGAGAAAAAAATTCACCGTCAGCAATTTGCAGGTTGATGTTATCTACAGCTAAGCAATCTTTTTTGCGTAAATCTTTAAAACACTTAGAAATATTAACCAGTTCAACAGCGTACATTGTTAATTGTTAGTTGTTAATTGTTAATTGTTAGTTGTTCGTTGTTCGTTGTTAGTACGTAGTTGGGCTTTAGCCCTCTTCTGATTGTGCTTATATAGTAGGTGAGGTAAGCAAACAACTCCCATTACCAATTAACAGCACATAGAGTAGGATGCGTCAGAACCAGAACCCCTCTATTATCGTAAAACTTCGGCTGACGCACCCTACAAGTCGATTTAAGTGTAACTCTTAATTGTTGGTTTTTTATCCACCAACGAACAACCAACAACTAACAACTAACCATTTCCTATTTTCCAAAAGCAGCCTTAACCTCCGTCCACGCTTGGTCATATAATGCCGATGCTTTACCAACATCCTCAATATACTTAAGTTTGGAGAAAACTTCATTAGGAGGGTAAATTTGCGGATTTTTAAGGTCTTTTTTATCGATTAATCCTCCATCTCGCGCCGCCTTATTCGGCGATCCAAAGTGAATAAAGTTAGAAATTTTTGCACCAACTTCTGGCTTTAAAACAAAGTCTATAAATTTCTCAGCTAACTCCTTATGTGGTGCATCCTTCGGAATAGCTATATTGTCAGTAAAGACAATTGTTCCTTCTTTCGGAATAGCAAAACGTAGGTCGGGGTTTTCTTTCATCACTTGAAAAACATCGCCGCTCCACTCCATTGTCAAATTTACTTCTCCTTGAGCGAGCAAGTTTTGACCTGTATCAGGAACAAAAGCGGCAATCATAGCTTTATTTTTAATTAGCAAATCGCGGGCTTTTTTAATTTCATCAGGATTCTTGGTATTGGGGTCATATCCTAAATACATCAAGACACCCGCAAAAGTGTATCGTGCATCGTCTTGCCATGCTGTTTTTCCTGTAAATTTAGGATCGAACATTGCCCCCCAACTGTTAACCTCAGTCTTGGTTGCTTTAATATTGTAGCCAATACCCATAGTCCCCCACTGGTAAGGTAGTGAGTATTTATTGCCAGGATCGAAGGCTTGGTTTACAAATTTGGGATCGAGGTTTTTCTGGTTAGGAATTTTGTTTAAATTAAGTGGCTCAAGCATATTCTCAGATACCATGATTTTCACCATGTAGTCTGCTGGGAATACTAGATCGTAACCGGGATTGCCCTGCTTGAGTTTGGCATAGAGAGCATCGCTGTTATCGTAGGTATCATATTTAATTTTGACGTTGTTCTCTTTCTCAAATTGCGCGATCGCATCTGGTGCTACGTAAGTTGAATAGTTGTAGATACTCAGCACTTTATCGCTACCGCTACTGGTTCCGGGAGCATTTGGACTGTTGCTGCTACAACCAAAAGGTAAGATAGCGGCGATCGTGAATAACAGCAGGAAAGTTAGTAGACGCTTCATAAGTTTTGTTAAAAGAAAGAAGGAATTAATTGTGTGTCCGTATCTTAAGGTGCTATAGCTTCTGTCGCATTTTAAGTGTTTTAACTTTTCTGGACAGTTAGCGATGATACCACAAGTAAGAGGGAAAAAAGCAACATTAAAGTTGAGATCGCATTTATCGCTGGTGTCACCGTAAACTTAATCATCCCATAAACGAACAAAGGCAGCGTCGTTGAACCTACACCGCTGGTAAAAAAACTTACTACAAAATCATCCAGCGACAAAGTAAATGCTAGCAGAGCAGCGCTAAAAATTCCCGGCCAAATTAAGGGCAAGATGACGCGCCAAAAAGTCCGCCATTCATTCGCGCCTAAGTCTAAAGCTGCTTCTTCTAAAGCTGGGTCTAATTCTGCTAAACGCGCTCTTACGGTAATAGTAACAAAGGAAATATTAAAGGCAATATGACCTATAATTACTGTAGGTAAACCTAGAGTGAGACGAAGACCTGTTAGATTTTCAACTAGGCGAAATACTAGAGTAAAAAAAACTAACAAGGAAATGCCCAGTGTAATCTCAGGGATAATTATAGGTAAAAAAAGTAAGGTTTCCAATGCTCTGCGACCAGGGAAACGAAATCGTTCTAATGCTAATGCTATCATTGTCCCGAAAATTGTAGCTATAAGGGTAGAAATAGTGGCAATTAGCAAGCTGTTATTCAATGCTGACCACAATCCTGCATCACTAATGTTGGCGGTTCCTTCCGCTGAACCAAGTACAATTACGCCCGCACCTGCGAAGAGGCTACGATACCAGTCTAGGGTAAAGCCACGCCAAACGGCATTAGACCGGGAGGTATTGAAGGAGTAAATAATTAAGATTAGAATTGGCAGGTAGAGAAAGGCAAATCCTAATGCTGCTTGTAACCACAGCCAGTGTTTAGCAATTGAACGAGTTAATAAATCTATTTTGGTTTTGGTGGGATTCATGTAAGGGGTAATGGTAGTTTTAATAAACTGTTCGGCATTGAAAGGACGATTGTAGGGTGCGTTAGAGGTAATCCCTATTTTATCAATCAATAGTAGAAGGAAGAAGGAAGAAGGCTTATACACCAAGCTTTTTAGCCATCCGTATCTTACGGTTAATTAAGTGGATTTACTTAACTGGTTCTGATATCAATTCTGGACAGCCGGAATGATACAATGCCCGGTTTAAAAATACCTTTTTTATTTTCTTCCTCTTCTCTTTGCGCCCTCTGCGCCTTTGTGGTTCGTTCTTTCTTATCTTAATAGAACCTAATTTAGAACGATCGCGCGTTTCTAATTAAATTGAAATTTAAAAACCGCAAAGGCGCAGAGAACACAGAGAAAGAGCAGAAATAAAAATAATTATACTGCGAATTTAATTGAGATAGCGAACCATAAAATTTACCTAGCTTTCGTTTTCTGAAATATGGAAATAAATTAAGATGGGGACTAATACTAATACCATCAGTAGCATCGAAATGGCAGAGCCGAAGGGCCAGTTACGAGCTTTGAGGAATTGATTTTGAATTAAGTTTCCTACCATCATGGTTTTAGCGCCGCCTAAAATGTCGGGGGTGATGAAAGCACCGATTGTTGG